>NZ_CP154859.1:962628-1283504 GCF_039614725.1 Thauera sp. JM12B12
TCCATGTTCAGTTTCCTTGGAGTTTGAAGACGATGGGAACGAGCACCCAGGCCTCGACGGCGAGGTCGCCGCGCCTTGCCGGCACGAAGCGCCAGCGCGCGACGGCGTCCTGCGCGGCGCGGTCGAGGCGTTCCGAGCCGGAGCTGGTGCGCAGCTCGATGCGTGCCGGCTGGCCCTCGGGCGACACCAGCACGCGCAGCATGACCTGGCCTTCCTCGCGCAGGCGGCGGGAGAGCATCGGGTAGGCCGGACGCGGGTTGTTGAGATAGGCCGCATCGAAGCGCGCGGCCGTGACCGCGGCGGACGCAGCAGCTGCAGGAGCCGGCGCGGGTGCAGGCGCCGGGGCAGGGGCCGGGGCAGGCTCAGGCGCGGCCTCGGCCGCAGCGCTGAGCGCGGTCGGGGATTCGGTCACCGGCGTGGGCTGCTTGGCGACCGGCTTCGGCGCGGGTTTGCGCGGCACCGGCTTGGGTGGGGGCGGCGGATCGGGGCGACGTACCTCGGGCGGCGGTGGCTCGGGCCTGGGCAGCGGCGGCGCGGGAGCAGGTTCGGACGCAGGCTGGGGCGGCGTGGGCTCGGGCGCGGGCGGCTGCGGTGTCGGGCGCGCGACGGGTTCGGCCTCGATGAGGGCAACCTGGATGGGCACGATCTCGGGTGCGCTGATCTGCTTCATGCCGAGATGGGCGAGCACGGCGAGGCCGCCAAGGTGGAGTCCGGCCACCAGCGTCGCAAGGAGCAGGCGGCGCGCGGGCGGCCCCTGAAAGTTCAATGCAGGTACGCGGGCTGCGCGTGTCTCGGCCGCGGGCGCGATCCGTGCGGCCGGATCCGACGCGTCACGCGATTCGGTCAGCGGCGTAGCGTGGGTGGCGGGGGACGGCAAAGCCTGGACTGCTGAATGCATCGGTGCGGAGGCAGCGATGGGTTGGGGTCAGGACGCGCTGTGCGCCATCTGGGACTGCAGGTAGTTCTGAAGGCCGACGCTCTCGACCAAGGCGAGCTGGGTTTCGAGGTAGTCGATGTGCTCTTCGGTGTCTTCCAGGATGTGTTCGAACAGCTCGCGAGACACGTAGTCCTTACAGGACTCGCAGTACGCGATCGCCTCGACGAGATTCTCGCGCCCGGCCAGCTCGAGCTTCAGGTCGCCCTGCATGCACTCGGGCACGTTCTCGCCGATCAGCAGCTTGTTGAGGTTCTGCAGGTTGGGCAGGCCTTCGAGAAAGAGCACGCGCTCGATCAGCATGTCGGCATGCTTCATCTCCTCGATCGACTCGTCGTACTCATGCTTGCCCAGCCGGTCGAAACCCCAGTTCTTGTACATGCGCGCATGCAGGAAGTACTGGTTGATCGCGGTGAGCTCGATGGTCAGCTGCTTGTTGAGGAACTGGATGACCTTCTTGTCGCCTTTCATGTTGCCTCCAGGGCGAGTGGGTAGGTGGGCAGCATGTCAGCTGGTCTCAGCGCGAGTCCCGCCGACCTTGCCTTGTGCGCGTCCGTGCGCAGGCAGTCATGGGCGCAGCGCGCGCAGCGACCACAATCGGCGGCCACGCCGAGTGTCTGCCGCAGTTCGCGCAGCGTACGGACGCCCTCGTCCATGGCCTTCCGGATCTGGCGTTCGGTGACCGCGTTGCACACGCACACATACATAGTCTAGCTCTCCTGGCGGCATTTGGCCCCGAGCGGGCCGCGCGTTCTACTTGGTGAGGATCAACTTGCCGTTGCGCGTGGCGCGCAGCACGTATTGCGTCCCATCGTGCTCGATCGTCACGGCGCGCTGCGACCCGAGCAACAGACTGCTGCTCAATGCGCCGGCCGAGGCGGAGCGGTCGTCCGCGGCCGGCGTGGTCGCTCCGGGGGCCGATGCGTCAGCGGCTGCATCGCGGCGGGGTTCGATCTCGGGCATTTATAAAGTCTGTTAAAAACAAGAATGATTCGTATTAAACCATGGAAGCGCCGCCGGGACAATCGTTCGTGCCTCGCTTTCGCCCGAAGTCACGCTGGCCAGCGTGCGGAGGGCGTCAGTCGAGGGTGAGCAGGATGAGCAGTTCGGGGGTTTGTGCCGCCGTCAGCGGCAGGTAGGCGATTGCGCCCGGAGTGGCGAGGACGAGGCGAAGGGCATCGTCGGTGCTTGCCGCCTCGCGCGGCGGCTGCGAGCGCCCGGTGAACACCAGGCGGGACCAGTAGGCGCGGATCTGGCTTGGATTCTTGCCGGTGAGCTGCAGGTAGAAGCGGTCGCGCTCGGCGCCCGCCGGCAGGTCTACGATGGTGACGGCACGCCCGTCGGCAAGCGTGGTGCGCCTGCCGAGGAACAGCTGTTCGGCGGTCTCGCGGTCGAGCGCGGTGACGCCGCCCTGGCGGGCTGTGACGACCGCGAGCGGTTCGGCAAGCGCTGGCGCTGCCCAGCACAGGGCAAGCGCAGCGAGCGCGAGCAGCGCGGTGAGCGTGCGCAGGCGGAGGGGCAGGTCAGAACACCACATCGACCGAGATGCTCATCAGGTTGATCGACTGTCGGTCGAGGCCGGGTGCGAAGGGGTTGTCGCGGGCGATGAAGGTGCCGTGTGCGTCGCGATCCGTCTTCACGTGGGTGAACTCGGCCTTGAGCGCCGCGTTGTGGAGGAAGTCCCAGCGCACCCCGGTGGTCACGCTGCGCTGGGCCTGGTTGCGCGAGCGATTGAACGGTGCGAGCACCGCTGCGTACGCGCCCGCCTCGGCGGGGTCGACCAGCGGATCGTCCTGCCACTGCCGTGCCAGGCTGAGATAAGGGGTGAGGGTCCCGACGCGCCGGCCCACCGCGAGGTAAGCGCCGGTCGCGCTGTTGGTGAACGCCGACGCGGTGGTGCGGGCGAGCTCCGCGCTGACCAGCCAGCGTCCGTCGTCCCATTGCAGGCCGAGCGAGCTGAAGCTGGCGTCGGCGCCGCTGCCGCTCAGGCGCTCCTGGAGCGCGGCGGGCAGGCCCACGCGATCGATGAACGCGAGGTAACCCGCAGAGCTGCGCCTGACCGCCAGATCGGCCTTGGCGTGTCCGGCGCTCAGACTGAGGCGGCCGGCCTCGATCGTCACCCGCACACCCATGAGGTCGTCCAGCCTTGCCCGCCCGCCGCCGATCACCGGCACCCGACTGCGACCGACGTACGGGTGGACTTCGATGAAGGTCTCGCCGATCCGGCTGCGGTGCAGCAGATCGACGCCGTCGAGGTCGGCAAACGGATTGAGTCCATACACCTCGGTCGGGGGGCGCACCCAAGTCTGGTTGTAGTTGATGTCGGCGGTGTCCGACAGCATGAAGAAGGGGCTGCGCAGGCGGCCGGCGCGCACGGTGAGCTCGGGCGTCAGGGCGTGACTGAGGAAAGCGAGGGTGGCGCGCGGGCGATAGTCGCCGCGCTGGGTCTCGCGGGTCATGAGCTGCACGACGGCGTTGTTGCGTTCGCCCAGGCGCAGCCCCGCCTGCACGCCGAGCACCGAGTCGGGGCCGGGGTCGACCCTGTATCCGCCCGGTTCGTCGATGCCGACGCGGGCGAACCGCAGCGTGTCCGAGTTCGTGTAGACCGCGCCCAGCGTCGCGAAACCCGAGAACTGCCAGGCGAGAGGTGCATCCGGTGCGGCCTGCGACGACAGGCTCGCGCCGGCCGCCAGGGCGAGCGCGGCGGCGTGGCGCAACTTCATGACTGCGATCCTCCGAAATTCTTCTGCAGACGGGCGAGGGTCTGGCAGCGATCGACCGGGCGCGAGAACAGGTAGCCCTGGCCGTAATCGCACCCCATCTCGCGCAGGATCTGCAGCTGTGCCTCGTCCTCGATGCATTCGGCGACCACGGTCATGCCGAGGTCGTGGGCGAGTTCGATGCTGTGGCGCACGATCGCGCGCAGGCGCTCGTCATGCGTGATGGAGCGCACGAAGGAGCCGTCCAGCTTCACCTGGTTGCAGGGCATCGTGTGCAGATAGCTGAGCGTCGAGTAACCGGTGCCGAAGTCGTCGATCAGCACGTCGATGCCGGCGGCGCGCAGCGCGTGCAGGGTGTGGATGGCCGGGCCGTCGTGGCGGGCGAGCACGCTCTCGGTGACCTCGAAGCGGATCGCGGCGCGGTCGAGCCCGCTGGCGTCGATGACGCGAAGCAGCTCGTCGGCGAGCTCGGCGCGCGCGAGCTGGCGTGCGGACAGATTGACGCTGACCCGCAGCGGCGCGTGCGGCGCCAGCCTGCATTGCCAGTCGCGCAGGTCGGCGCAGACTTCGGCAAGGACGTTGAGGCCGATGTCGTGGATCAGGTCCAGGGTCTCGGCGAGCGGTATGAACTCGGACGGCGGAAGCAGGCCGAGCGACGGGTGCGGCCAGCGCACCAGGGCCTCGAAACTGGTCGGCAGCAGACTGTCGAGGGCGACGATCGGCTGGTAGAACACGGTGAGTCCGCCGTGCTTGAGGGCGGCCCGCAACTCCGCCTCGATCTGCAGCGCGCGCACGGCCTGGGCGTGCATCTCGGCATGGAAGAACTCGATCGTCGCAGTCTCGCTGCGGCGCGCCTTGTGCAGTGCGTTGTCGGCGTCGCGCAACAGGGACTCGGCGTCCTCGCGCTCGCTGTCGCTCAGGGCCACGCCCACGCGGCAGCGCGGGTGCAGCACCTGCTCGGTGGTGCTGGGGGCGAACGCGGGCAGGGCGACGAGGTGCTCGCAGATGCGCAGCGCCTCGATCGAGCTGTCTACGCCGTTGAGCAGCACCGCGAACTGGTCGCCGCCAACGCGCGCGCAGACGTCGCCCTGGCGCATGAAGGAGGAGAGGTGGGCGGCGACCCGGCGCAGCAGCTCGTCGCCGACCGCGTGGCCGTAGCTGTCGTTGACCAGGCTGAAACGCTCGAGGTTGATCGCCAGCACCGCGAGCTGGCGGATGTCGCCGCGCCGGCGCTGCGCGAGCGCCCGGTCGGCGTGCTCGATGAACATCGCGCGGTTGGGCAGGCCGGTCAGGCCGTCGTGCAGGGCGTCGTGCACCAGCTGCTGCTCGGCGCGCTTGCGCAGGTTGATGTCGCCGAGCGAGCCCGCCATGCGGAAGGCGGTCATGTCCTCATCGCGACTGGCGACACCGCGCATCAAGACCCAGTGGAACTCGCCGTCGGGCAGGCGGACGCGGAACTCCATCATGAACTGCGTGCTGTCACCCTTGAGGTGGCTGATCATGCGCTGGCGGTAGGCATCCACCTCGTGCTGGTGGATGAAGTCGAGGAAGGCTTCGGGAGCGCTTGGCATCTCGGTGACGCCGAGGATCTGGCAGAAGCGTTCCGAGTAGTAGACCGAGCCCGCGCGCAGGTCCCAGTCCCAGAGACCGTCGTTGGCGCCGCGCAGGGCCATTGCATGGCGCTCCTCGCTCGCTCGCAGGCGCTCTGCCGTGTGCTGCAGCTCGGCCACGCGCTGCTGCAGGGTGGCGGCCATGATGTTGAAGTGGCGTGCGATCACCGCGAGTTCGTCCTCGCCGTGAGACTTCACGCGGTGGTCGAGGCGGCCGTCGGCGATCGCCTTGCTGCCTTCGAGCAGCCGGCGAAGGTTGCGGGTCAGGAAGTAGCCGATCGTCGACAGCAGGAAGAAGGTGAGCGCGATCTCGGCGATCGCGATCGCGAGGCCCTGCTCCATGATCGCCCGGCGCGCGGCGGCGAGCACGGAGACCGAGACGCCGAACTGCAGCACGCCGACCTCGTTCTTCGCAAGCAGGAGCGGTCGGCGCACATGCACGACTTCGCCGGTGTTCACCAGGCCGGCAAGGAAGCTCTGGCGCTGCTCGCTCGGTTCGGGCAGCTGCGTCATGAGCGGCTGCCCGGCCGCCACCAGGGGCTTGCCGCCGGGGTCGGCGATGCGCACGTACACCAGCCCCTCGTCGGCGTCCGCGAGGAGTTCGCCGAGGACGTCCTGGAGCACGTCGAGGCGCTGCTGCTCGCCGTAGGCCGTGGCCATGGCATGGAGCATGCTCGCGTTCTGCGTGATGGTGGTGTCCAGGCTCGCCGACACGGCGTTGTTCATCAGCCGCATGCTGTTGGCCAGCAGCAGGCTGAGCAGCACGACCTGCACCACCGTGCTGGCCATCAGCAGGCGGACGCGAATCGAGGCGTGGCGGAAGGGCAGCAGCATCGCAAAGGGTTCCGGCGCGCAGCTCAGCGGCGCGCCATCCGGCGCACCGCCGAAGAGGCCGCAATCCGGCCCTCGCTGGCGAAGCTCTCGAGGTTGGCCTCGATGTCGTCGGGATCGTAGAGGTAGTTGACCATCAGCCCCCACGATTGCCCGAGCCCCTTGTCGGAGCGGTCGGCCAGCCAGTTCAGGCGCTCGACGCGGGCGCCATTGCCGAGATGAAAGCGCGCGACCGCGTCGACCGGCTTGTCGCCGCGGCGCGCTTCGAGGAGGTAGCGGGCGGCCAGGCGCAGCAGCGGCTCGCGCAAGGCCTGCTGCAGGTCGTCGTCGCGGCTCCACGCCGTGTCGCCCTCGAGGAGCGTTGCCAGCGCGGGGGCCTCGACGCCGGTGACGCCGAGTGCAGCGAGCCGCTTCCAGTCGGTCGGCGTGATCGCGTCGGCGAACTCCTCGGGGTTGCGCTGCACCCAGCGCACCAGGCCCGGGATCGGCGACAGCGTGGCGAAGGTCTTCAGGCGCGGGAAGTCGCGCTTGAGATCGTCGATGACGCGCTTGAGGAGGAAGTTGCCGAAGCTCACGCCGCGCAGACCCTCCTGGGTCGCGCTGATCGAGTAGAAGATCGCCGTGTTCGCGCGGCCGGCATCGGCGAGCGGGGCCTCGATGTCGAGCAGGCGCTGCACGTTGTCCGCAACCTCCTCGAGCAGGGCCACCTGCACGAAGATCAGCGGCTCGAGCGGCATGCGCGGATGGAAGAAGGCGTAACAGCGGCGATCGGAGTCGAGCCGGTTCTTGAGGTCGTCCCAGGAACGGATCTCATGCACCGCCTCGTAATGGACGAGCTTTTCGAGCAGTGCCGCGGGCGAGGTCCAGGTGATGCGCTGCACCTCGAGGAAGCCGACGTCGAACCAGGCCGACAGCCGCGTCTCGAGCTCGCGGTCGAGCGGCTTGAGCAGCGCATCCTCGGCGAGGAAGCGCAACAGGTCGGCGCGCAGGTCGACGAGGAACTTGACGCCCTGCGGGATGGCGTTGAACTGGGTGAGGATGCGCAAGCGGCGCGAGCGCAGGGCGGTCCGCAGGCGCGCCTCCGCATCCCATTGCGCGGGCGTGCCGATGGCGGCCTGGTAGGCCTCGTGGGCCACCGCCACCGCGCGCGGGTCGGGGCCGAACTCATGCGCGATCATGCGCAGGAAGGCGTGGCGGCCGGCGTCGTCGAGACGCAGGTAGGTCTCGGCCAGCCGCGCGGCGCGCTGGCGTGTCGATACCTCGCCGCCACGACCTTCCGCACATTCCTGGAGCTGGGTGCGGATGCGGTCGAGGTCGTCGGCTTCCGGCGGCTTGCCGAAGTGAGTGGCGCTCGCCACCAGCTCGCGCACCTTGGTCAGCCCGCGCGATACCAGCCCGGTGCCTGCCATGTTCTCCTCCTGTCGATGCGGCTTGGATGTATTGCCAGGATCATAGCCCGCTTTGGGCGGCGCTTTGTGTTACAGCCGGCGGCCCCGGTGTGCGAATTTCACGGATGCATGCGTAAAACTACGTACGGGCTCGCCGCGCTTGCACGCAACGTATCGATATGCCATTTTGCATGGCGACGACATTGAAGCGGGTGCAAGTGATGAGGGGCGACGAGCGGATGCCGCTGCGGGTGCTGATCGTGGCTCCGGAGCGGCATGGTCAGACGGCGGTCGAGCGGCAGCTCGAGAAAACGGCGAGGGCAGGTCTCGAGGTGGTCGCGCGCGCCTACGCCGAGACGCACGCGTTGCAGCAGTTCTTCCGCTGCGCCCCCGATCTGGTGATCCTCGACTGCGACGTGGTGCCGGCCGAGCCCGCCCGGCTGGTCGGGCTCCTGAAGCGCATGGCCCCCGGTAGCCGGATCATCGCCGTCGTGCCGGCCCTCGATTCGGTGGCCGCATCGGCAGCGCGCGCCCTCGGTGCCGACGCTGTCGGCGTGCTTGCCGATCTGTCCGCCCTGCTCGACGGCGTCGCAGCGGCGGACGTCATCTAGCCGGGTGCAGGCCGCTCAGCGCGCGGCCTGCCGGCTGCCCGCCAGAACCAGCAGCCCGATCGCCACCATGGGTACGCACAACCATTGCGCGGTGGATAGTCCGAGCGCAAGCGTGCCGAAGATGCCCGGATCCGGCGTGCGGAAGAACTCCGCGATGAAGCGCAGCACGCCATAGCCGATCAGGAATGCCGCCGAAACGGCGCGCAACGGGCGCGGACTGGCGGCGTAGAACCACAGGATCAGGAACAGCAGCAGGCCCTCGCCGGCCGCCTGGTAGAGCTGGGAGGGATGGCGCGGCGCGGCGTCGACCCAGGGGAAGACCATCGCCCAAGGAAGCTCGGCGTGCACCGGACGGCCCCAGAGTTCGCCGTTGATGAAGTTGCCGACGCGCCCGGCCGCCAGTCCGGTGGGCACCAGGGGCGCGATGAAGTCGGTCACCTCCCAGAAGCGCTTGCCGTGCCGGCGGCCATACAGCCACATCGCCGCCAGCACGCCGAGGAAGCCGCCATGGAAGCTCATGCCGCCCTTCCACACCGCGAGGATCTCGCCCGGATGCTGCAGGTAGTAGCCGGGCTGGAAGAACAGCACCTCGCCCAGGCGCCCGCCCACGATCACCCCGATCACGCCGTAGAGCAGGAGGTCGTCGATCATCTGCGCGTTCCAGCCCAGCTCCGGCCTGCGTCGCGCATGCATGCGGCCGAGTACGACGAACAGCACGAAGGCGACCAGGTACATGAGGCCGTACCAGCGTACCGAGAGCGGGCCAAGGGAAAAGGCGATCGGATCGAACTGCGGATGGACGAGCATGGATTCGGGGGCTGTCGGGCAGGGGGCGGAGCGAGCCGTCAGGCTGCGGGCGAGGGTGGGATGTGGTCAGTCGAACTGTCTGCGGAATGCGGCAAACGCCTCCCGTAACGCGTCGAGCTCTTCGCGCAGACGGCGCACCTCGTCCTCGAGTTCGCCGATCCGCCCGCGTCCGCCGCTGCCAGCGGCGCCGCCGGCCTGGGCCTCGGCCATCTCCTGCACCGCGGCATCGCCGCCGAGCAGATGAACGTGGCGGGTCTCCTTGGTGCCCGGCGCCCGCGGCAGCGCGGTGACCAGCGGCGGGTACTTCTCGGCCAGGTGCTCGAGTACCGCGTCGACCGCGGCGACGTCGTCGAAGCGGTGCAGGCGCTCGCAGCGCTGGCGCAGCTCCCCCGCGGTCTGCGCGCCGCGCAGGAGCAGGATGGCGAGCACCGCCTGCTCGGCCGGCGGCAACGAGTGGCGCAGGCGCACCAGATGCTCGTACTTGGCCACGCGCGCGCTCGCCTGGTCGCGCTTGGACACCAGGCGGCGCGCGATCAGGCTGTCGACCGCCGCCTGCACCTCGGCCTCGCTCAGGTTCATCACCGGCTCGCGCGCGGTGAGCTGGTTGCAGCCGGTGGTGATCGCGTTGATCGACAGCGGATAGGCGTCGGGGGTGATGAAGGCTTTCTCGATCAGCACACCGAGGACGCGGATCTCGGCCGGGTCGAGGTCGAAGCCGGCCTCTGTCGTGGGGGTCGTGTCCTGCATGGGGGCTCCTGACGGTGACGAGCCCCGGATGATACGCCAGCCGCTTCGCCCCACCCACAGCGCCGGGCCGCGCGCCCCGGAGCGACCCCATATGCGGACGTTACGCATGCTGCCCGACGCGCGTTAGAATCCAGTCCCCCACCCGAGATCTCCCGGAGCACCGCCATGCCCCAGTACCGTTCCCGCACCTCCACCGCCGGCCGCAACATGGCAGGTGCCCGCGCCCTGTGGCGCGCCACCGGCATGAAGGACGGCGACTTCGAAAAGCCGATCATCGCGATCGCCAACAGCTTCACCCAGTTCGTGCCCGGCCACGTGCACCTGAAGGACCTGGGGCAGCTGGTCGCCCGCGAGATCGAGGCCGCAGGCGGCGTCGCCAAGGAATTCAACACGATCGCGGTGGACGATGGCATCGCGATGGGGCATGGCGGCATGCTGTACTCGCTGCCCTCGCGCGAAATCATCGCCGACAGCGTCGAATACATGTGCAACGCACACACCGCCGACGCGCTGGTGTGCATCTCGAACTGCGACAAGATCACCCCGGGCATGCTGATGGCCGCGCTGCGCCTCAACATCCCGGCGATCTTCGTGTCCGGCGGTCCGATGGAGGCCGGCAAGGTCAAGTGGGAATCGAAGGTGATCACGCTCGATCTCGTCGACGCCATGGTCAAGGCCGCCGACAAGAACTGCTCGGACGAGGAAGTCGACGCCATCGAGCGCTCGGCCTGCCCGACCTGCGGCTCATGCTCGGGCATGTTCACCGCCAACTCGATGAACTGCCTCACCGAGGCGCTTGGCCTGTCGCTGCCTGGCAACGGCACCACGCTCGCGACCCATGCCGATCGCGAGCGCCTGTTCCGCGAGGCCGGTCGCCGCATCGTCGACCTCGCTCGCCGCTGGTACGAGCAGGACGACGCCTCGGCGCTGCCGCGCTCGATCGCGAGTTTCCGTGCGTTCGAGAACGCGATCAGCCTCGACGTCGCCATGGGCGGCTCGACCAACACCGTGCTGCACCTGCTCGCCGCCGCGCGCGAGGCCGGCGTCGACTTCACGATGAAGGACATCGATCGCATCAGCCGCCACGTGCCCTGCCTGTGCAAGGTCGCGCCGGCGGTGGCCGACGTGCACATCGAGGACGTGCATCGCGCCGGCGGCATCATGTCCATCCTCGGCGAGCTCGATCGCGCCGGCCTGCTGCACACCGATGTGCCCACGGTGCACAGTGCCTCGATGGCCGAGGCGCTCGACAAGTGGGACGTCAAGCGCACCAGCGACGAGGCGGTGCACACCTTCTACCGCGCCGCGCCCGGTGGCGTGCCGACCCAGGTCGCCTTCAGCCAGGACCGGCGCTGGAAGGAACTCGACACCGACCGCGCGCACGGCATCATCCGCGACAAGGAACACGCCTTCACCGCCGATGGCGGCCTGGCCGTGCTCTACGGCAACATCGCCGAGAAGGGCTGCATCGTGAAGACCGCCGGCGTCGACGAGTCGATCTGGAAGTTCACCGGCAAGGCGCGGGTGTTCGAGAGCCAGGAGGACGCGGTCGATGGCATTCTCGGCGAGAAGGTCCAGGCCGGCGATGTGGTGGTGATCCGCTACGAAGGCCCGAAGGGCGGCCCCGGCATGCAGGAGATGCTGTACCCCACCTCCTACCTGAAGAGCCGCGGTCTCGGCGCGCAGTGCGCGCTGCTGACCGACGGCCGCTTCTCCGGCGGCACCTCGGGGCTGTCGATCGGCCACGCCTCGCCCGAGGCGGCCTGCGGCGGCGCGATCGCGCTCGTCGAGGACGGCGACACGATCGAGATCGACATCCCGAACCGCAGCATCCAGCTGGCGATTTCCGACACCGAGCTCGCCCGGCGTCGGGCCGCGATGGAGGCGAAGGGGGCCGCGGCGTGGAAGCCTGCGCAGCGCGAGCGCGTGGTTTCGGCCGCGCTGCAGGCTTACGCCGCACTCACCACCTCGGCCGATACCGGCGCGGTGCGCGACGTCACCCAGGTGCAGCGCTGAGCGCCGGCGCCTCGCCCATGCCGCAAGAGGGAGCCTGCCGTACTGATTGACCCCTTATGGGCCGCTCACTACCATCGACGCCATGGATAACGAACTCGCCCAGCTCGAAGCGCAGCTCGAGCAACTGATCAGCCAGTACGAGCGCCTCAAGGCCGGCAACCTCGAGTTGCGCGGCCGGGTGGCGCGGCTGGAAGCCGAAAACCGCCAGCTCGCCGACAAGGTCCGCCTCGCGACGGATCGCCTCGAGAGCCTGCTCGACAAACTGCCGGAGGCTTGACGCGATGTCCGCCGACCATCTCGACATGATGTTGCTGGGCAAGGAATACCGCATTTCCTGCACCCCGGAGAACCGCGACGAACTGCTGGCGACCGTTGCCTATCTTGACGACAAGTTCCGCGAACTCGGTGCGAAAACGAACTCTTCGGGCGAGAAGCTCGCGGTCATGACCGCGCTCAACATCGCCCATGAGTTCCTGCAGTACCAGCGCGGCAACGGGTTTGACATGCCGGGCATGAAGCGTAGAATCGGACTCATGAAAGCGCGCCTGGATGGCGTGCTGGGACAGCAGGAAAAACTCTTCTGAGCTTCTCTTGAGGGTCCGTGGCGTAGTACCGATCAATCCCCTGCAGTGTTCGTCGAAGTCGTAGATTCCTTGAACCAATAGTCGAGAGACTCGGTCGCTGACCATCGATGCCGCTGGTGTGAACGCCCCTCGCCGGGTGATCCTGAAGCGGAAGGGATGTGACCTCCCTGAACCCTAGGTTCAGGATGCTCGGCCCAGACGGCACAGGCGGGGGGCCAGACAAGAGGGCGCGGTGAGCGATCACGGCGCCCTCTTTGCGTGTGCGCGCCGCGCTCGGTCGCGGCGGCAGGCTGCGCCCATGGTGCACTGCAAACTCTTAACGCCATCTTTACACGCACGGGCCTAGCATTCGCGGCGTCCCCCATCCTCCGCGGCGCGTGCCGTTGCTGCAATGCAGGCCTATTTTCCCGTCGTCAGTGTGCTCGGCATGATGCTGATGCTGTTCGGGCTGGTGATGGGCTTCCCGCTTGCCGTCTCCTTCGCCCTCGACGACGGCGCCACGGCGGCCTACGACCTCGCCATCCTCGCCACCTTCGCCTGCGGCCTGGCGATGTGGGCGGCGACGCGTCGCGCGCGCCGCGACCTGCACGTGTCCGACGGTTTCCTGCTGGTCGCGGCGACCTGGCTGGTCACCCCGGTGTTCGGCGCCCTGCCGCTGATGCTCTATCTCCCCGGACTGTCATTCACCGACGCCTACTTCGAGGCGGCCTCCGGGCTCACCACCACCGGCGCCACCGTGCTCACCGGGCTGGACGCACTGCCGATCTCGATCAATCTGTGGCGCTGCTTCATGCACTGGATCGGCGGCATGGGCGTCATCGTGCTGATGGTCGCGGTACTGCCCCTGCTCGGCATCGGCGGGCGGCAGATCTTCCGAGCCGAGACACCGGGCCCGATGAAGGAGTCCAGCCTGACACCGCGCATCGCCGAGACCGCAAAGGGCCTCTGGGGCGTCTATGCGATGCTCACCCTTGCCTGCGGGATCGCCCTCTGGCAGGCCGGCATGAGCCCCTGGGATGCGGTGATTCACGCCTTCTCGGTCATGGGCCTGGGCGGCTTCTCGACGCGCGATGCCAGTCTCGGCGCCTTCGACAGCGTGCCGATCGAGGTCGTGACGATCGTCTTTGCGCTGCTCTCCGGGATCAACTACGCGACGCATTACCTTGCCCTCATGCACCGCACGCCGCGTCCCTACGGCCAGGATCCGGAGCTGCGCTGGTTCTTCGGCGTGCTCGCGGTCACCGTCGTCTTCCTGACCGTGTACCTGATCGAGTCAGGTACCTATCGTGAGGGCGCGCTCGCGTTTCGCCACGTGTCGTTTCACGCCGTCTCGCTCGCCACCTCGCTCGGTCTTGCGACCTACGACTACACGACGTGGCCGATGTTCGCGCAGCTCTGGATCCTGTTCCTGAGCAGCTTCGCGGCCTGTTCCGGCTCGACCGGCGGCGGCGTCAAGATGATGCGCGCGATCATCCTCTACAAGCAGGTCCATCGCGAGATCGTCCGTGCGCTGCACCCGAGCGCGGTAGTGCCGCTGCGCCTGGGCAGCCAGCGCGTCTCCGACAACGTGCTGCATGCGGTGCTCGCCTTCAGTTTCATGTACATGGTCAGCATCGTCAGCCTGACGCTGTTACTGGCGGCCTCCGGGCTGGACCTGGTGGCGGCCTTCTCCGGCGTGGTGGCCTGCATCAACAACGCCGGGCCGGGCCTTGCAGCGCTGGGGCCGGCGGGCAACTACCAGGGGCTGAACGACTTCCAGACCTGGGTGATGAGCTTCGCGATGATCCTCGGCCGGCTCGAGATCTTCACGCTGCTGGTGGTGTTGAGTCCGGCGTTCTGGCGGCGCTGACAGGGTCGGACGCGAGCCGGTAGCCAACCCCGGGCTCGGTCAGGATGTGGGCGGGCAGGCGCGGATCCCGCTCGAGCTTGCGGCGCAGGCCCGCCATGTATACGCGCAGGTAGTGCGCGTGCTCGACGTGGTTCGGTCCCCAGGCGCCCGCGAGCAACTGGCGCTGCGTCACCACCCGGCCGGCGGCGGCAATCAGCAGGCCGAGCAGGCGGTACTCGATCGGGGTCAGGTGCACCGGTATGCCTGAACGTGTCACCCGGCGTTGCTCGAGATCGACCTCCACTTCGCCGAAGCCCACCTTCGCCGTCGCCTGCGGTGGACGCATCGCACGCCGCAGCAGGGCGCGCACGCGGGCGAGCAGTTCGCCGACGCCGAAGGGCTTGGGAAGGTAGTCGTCGGCGCCGGCATCGAGCGCTGCCACCTTGTCGGCCTCGTCGCTGCGCGCCGACAGCACCAGCACCGGCATCCCGCTCCAGCCGCGCAGTTCGGCGAGCAGCGCCATGCCGTCGCCGTCGGGCAGGCCGAGGTCGAGCACGAGCAGGTCGGGGCGGCGGCTGGCGAGCTCGATGCGTCCGCGCTCGAGCGCGGCGGCCTCATGCACGCTGAAGCCGTCGGACTCCAGCGCCGTCCGCACGAAGCGGCGGATGCCGGCGTCGTCTTCGACCAACAGCACGATGGGCGCGGGGTGGGAGGCGTTCTTCATCTATGGGGCGGCGAGATCTTCGTGTTCGGGCGGAGGCCGTTCGGGTTGTGGCGGCAGGGGCAGGCGCAGCGTGAAGCAGGCGCCGCCGCCGTCGCGATTGCGCGCTTCCACGGTGCCGGCATGCGCCTCGACGATCGCGCGCACGATCGCCAGACCAAGCCCGGTTCCGCTATCTCCCGTGGCGCCTGGCGAAGCGGTCGCGGATGGCTGCGGCGCGCGCACGAAACGCTCGAAGATGGCGTGCTCCCGCCCCGCTGGCAGGCCGCAGCCATCGTCGCAGACGCTGAGCGCCACAACCCCTGGGCGGGTGTCGGGCTCGTCGGCTGCGGGGCCGGCGGCGAGGCGGGCCGCGACCACGATGTGGCCGCCTGCGGGGGTGTGGGCGATGGCGTTGTCGATCAGGTTGCAGATCACGCGCTCGAGGAGCGCGGCGTCGGCCTGCAGCAGCGGCAGGTCCTCGGCCAGCTCGAGGTCGAGCCGGTGGTCACGCAGGGCCCGCGCCCGTGCCTGCAGTGCGCTGCCGACAAGCTCGTCGACTGCAATCCAGTCGAGCACGAGACGCGGTTGCGCCGACTGCAGGCGGGCGAGGTCGAGCAGATCGCGGGCGAGGGCATGGGTGCGCAGCGCCTCGAGCCGGATCGCCTCTGCCAGTTCGGCCTGCGCCGCCGGCAGCGGGGGGCCGGCAAGGGGAAGCGACTCGGCCAGTCCGGCGAGTGCGGTGAGCGGGGTGCGCAGGTCGTGCGACAGGGAGGCGAGCAGGGTGTTGCGCAGGCGCTCGGCGTCGGCCGCCAGTCGGGCCTGCGCCGCCTCCTCTGCGCGCGCCTCGGCCGTATCGCGCTCGCGACGCAGGCGCGCGGCGAGTTCGGCGGTGGTGAGCGCGACGGCGAGCAGCACCGCGAAGGTGAGCAGGTACTGCAGGTCCGACACCGCGAGGGTGAAATGCGGATGAACGAAGAAGAAGTCGAACAGCGCCACCGAGAGGAAGGCGGCGAACACCGCCGGCCCGCGTCCGAGCTGGATCGCGGAGAACAGCACCGCGAGCGGGAACAGCATCGCGATGTTGGCGAGATCGAACTGGCCGAGAAGTGGTGCGCCGAGGAGGGCGATCGCGACCACCGCCATGGCTGCCTTGGCGTAATCGGGCCAGCGCGGCGGGCGCGCCGGCCGCGGCGTGAGGGGCGCTTCAGCGCGCGGGCGTGGCGGCGTCGATCGCACGCAGGGTGTCGAGCAGGGTGGCGCGCAGCGGACCGGCGTTCGCCAGTCCACGCTCGACCGCCTGTCGTGCGGCGACAGGTTGGCCGAGTTCGAGCAGTACGCGCGCGCGGTTGTTGTGCGCAGCAGCGTGGCCGTGGGTCTCGGCCGCGCGCGCGAAGGCCGCCTCGGCGCCGCTGCGGTCGCCAGACGCGTACAGCGCGTTGCCCAGCCCCATCAGCAGTGCGTAGCTCTGCGGCCAGCGCTGCAGGCCGCCGCGGTATGCGGTCGCCGCCGCGGCGGGAGGTGCCGAACGCTCGAAGGCGACCAGGGCCGCGGTCGCCTCGGCCTCGCTGGCGGTCGCCGCCAGCCGGCCCGGAGGCAGGGTGACGAACGCCCAGTTCTCGCCGCGCCGCCAGGTGTGCTCGAAGGTGCGCAGCGCGAGCGCCTGGCGCTTCATCGGCCCCGAGCGCAGCAGGATCTCGCCGGCCTCGAGATCGTAGCCGACGGCCACCGCGTAGTGCCACGAGGGCGCCCACGACAGGCCGAGGTTCTGCAGCACGACGACGGGATGACCGGCTGCCAGTTCGCGGAACAGGGCCTCGAGTGTGGGGGGAACGAGGGTGGCGACCGCGCCGCTGCGACGCGCGCCGGCGAGCATCTCGACCTGCAGGGACCCGGCGCGACCCGGCAGGAAGACGTGATCGACGAGTGTCTCGGGCCGTGTCGGCAGCCCTGCGGCGGAGAGGCTGGTGGCGAGTGCGGCCGGCCCGCAGAAGTGGCTGTCGTCCGGGAAGAACGGCGTGTCGACGAGCTCGATGCGGCTCGGCAAGCCGGTGGGCGGCTGGGACAGCAAGGCCGGCGTCTGCGTCGCACAGCCGCCGGCGAGCAGCGCCGCTAGCAGCAATGCGAGCAAGAAGAAAGCAGACGGTCGGCTTCGCGGCGCGCCCGGGGTCGAGGCGCGGACACGGTTGCCGGCAGTCATGCCGCGTCAGCGGATCGAGCGCGTGAAGGGGAAGACCTTGGTGAGCCCCAGGATGTCGGTGAACAGCAGCACGAAGAACACCAGCAGGATGGCGCCGATGATGCCGCCCGCCGGTGCGCTGTCGATCTGGTTCGCCAGGCGCGTGGCCTCGGCATCGGTGAGCGCGGCGATGCGTTCCTGGGCGAGGGCGGGATCGACGCCCTGGCGCAGCAGTTCGGCGCGCACGTCGTCGCGGGCCAGCGCCGCGGCGAGGCGGGCATGCCCGGACTCGGTCTGCGATGCGTCGGCGAGACGGGCCGCCTCCTCGGTGGATACCAGCGCGGCGTGGGCCGTCTGCATGGCACTGACGTTGAGGACGCTGACGCTGAGCACGATGGCGAGCAGGCGCTGAATTCGTTTCATTGTTTTCTCCTCGATCGGTTGCGGGGTGCAGTAACCGTCGTGTTTGCCAACGGCGGCCTGCAACTATAGGTGATCCGGATCGATGCGGCGCGCGCATGGCGGGGAAAGAGTGCATCGAGTTGCTTCCGTCGGCGCGGACCGTGCATGCCCGCGGAAGGCGCGGCTTGCCGGCGCAGGCCGGGGTGGTTGATCATTCACCGCTTTGCCGACCGGCGCGCGCCGGCCGGCGATGCGAATCCAAAACAAGAGAGATCCCCGATGGATGTCGATATCTGGTGGCTCGCCTACCCCGTGCTCGGGGCCGCGGTGGGCTTTTTCGCCGGTCTGCTCGGCGTGGGCGGCGGCGGCATCATGGTGCCGATGCTGACGACCTTCTTCCTTGCCCAGGGCTTCCCGCAGTCGCAGGTGGTGCATCTCGCGCTCGGGACCTCGATGGCGGCGATCGTGCTGACCTCGGTTTCCAGCCTGCGCGCCCACCACGCCAGAGGCGCGGTGCGCTGGGACGTGGTGCGCGCGATCACGCCGGGCATCCTGCTCGGCACCTTCGGCGCCACCTTCATCGCCTCGCGGGTGGATACGGTGCCGCTGGCGATCTTCTTCGCGGTGTTCATGGCCTACGTGTCGATCCAGATGCTGCTCAACATCAAGCCCAAGCCCTCGCGCGAGCTGCCCGGAACGCTCGGCATGAGCGTGGCCGGTCTCGGTATCGGTGGCGTTTCGGCGCTGGTGGCGATCGGCGGCGGCTCGCTGTCGGTGCCGTTCATGACCTGGTGCAACGTCAAGCTGCAGAACGCGATCGGCACCTCGGCGGCGATCGGCCTGCCGATCGCGCTCGCCGGTACGGTGGGCTATCTCGTCAACGGCTGGGGGGCGCCCGACATGCCGGCGCTCACCCTCGGCTACGTCTATCTGCCGGCGCTCGTGCTGGTGTCGCTGGTCAGCACGTTCTTCGCGCCGATCGGTGCGAGTCTCGCCCACCGCCTGCCGGTGGCGACACTGAAGAAGGTGTTCGCCGGTCTGCTGATGGTGCTGTGCGCAAAGATGCTGCACAGCATCTTTGCCTGAGGCCCGGTTTCCCGGGGGCGCTCATCCGCCGTGCCCGAGCCCGCCGCCGCACGTTGCGCCCGCGCGGGCGCTGCGCCTCAGTCTGCAGCGCCCGTTGCGCCGAGCGCGTCGCGGATGACGCCGAGGTTGGCGCGCATCATCTTCACGTAGCTGGGCGCCGGACCGTCCGCCGTGGACAGCGCATCCGAATACAGCGTGCCGCCGACGGCGGCGCCGCTCTCGCTGCGGATGCGCTCGATCAGACGCGGATCGGCGACGTTCTCGATGAAGACTGCCGGCACCTTCTCCGATTTCAGCTGGCGGATGAGGCGGGCGACGCCCTTGGCGGTCGGCTCGGCGTTGTTGGAGACGCCGACCGGGGCCAGGAAGTCGATGCCGTAGGCGCGGCCGAAGTAGGCGAAGGCGTCGTGCGAGCTGACGACCTTGCGACGCTCGGCCGGCAGGGCGGCGAAGGTGCTGCGGATCTCGTCGTCGAGGGCCTGCAGTTCGGCGTCGTAGCGCGCGGCGTTGTCGCGGTAGGCGGACGCACCCGCGGGGTCGGCCGCGGCGAGCGCGGTGGCGATGTTCGCAACATAGCGGCGGACGTTGCCGACGTCCTGCCAGGCGTGCGGATCGGCTGCTTCGCCGCGTTTGTTTCCGGTCTCGTGGGTGTGAGCGTGATGGTGGCCGTGATCGTCGTCCGCGCGCATCGTCAGCGTGGGGACGCCGTCGCTCGCCACCACCACCGTGCCCTTGAAGCCGCCCGCGCGCGCCAGACGCAGCATCCAGTCGTCGAAGCCGAGGCCGTTGACCACGACCACTGCGGCCGCGCCGATCTCGCGCGCATCCGAGGGGCGTGGCTGGAAGGCATGGGCGTCGGCGTCGGGGCCGACCAGGGTACGCACCTTCACCCGTTCGCCGCCGACCTCGCTGACCAGGTCGCCCAGCACGCTGAAGCTGGCGGCGACCTCGAGGGTCTGGGCGTGGGCACCGCCGCCTGCGAGCAGGAGGACGGCGGCGAGCGGGCGCAGGCGGGCGGCGAGGCGGCAGGGAAGGCTGGACTTGGTCATGGAAGCGGGGTCAGGGGTCGGAAGGCGGGAGAGCTCAGGATTCGAGGTGATGGCGCACCGGCAGGCGACCGGCGAGCAGCCCGCCGGGTGCGGCGAGCAGCGACACGAAGTACACCAGTCCGCACATCAGCACGATCGCCGGGCCGGCGGGCACGTCGGCATGGAAGGACAGCAGCAGTCCGGCGACGCCGCTGGAGAGGGCGAACAGCACGGCGAGCAGCAGCAGCATCGGCAGACCCTTCGCCCACAGGCGCGCGGCCGCCGAGGGCAGGATCATGATGCCCACTGCCATCAGCGTGCCGAGCGCATGGAAGCCGCTCACCAGGTTGATCACCACCAGCATCAGGAAGCCGTAATGCGCGACCGGCGACCAGCCGCTCACTCCGCGCAGGAAGGCGGGGTCGAAGCACTCCATCACCAGCGGGCGGAAGAGCACGGCAAGGCTCACCAGGGTCACGCTCGCGATGGCCGCGATCAGCAGCAGCGAGGGGTCGTCGAGGCCGAGCACCGAGCCGAAAAGCACGTGCAGCAGATCGAGGTTCTGCCCGCGCAGCGACACGATCATCACCCCTGCAGCGAGCGACAGCAGATAGAAGGCGGCCAGGCTTGCATCCTCCTTGAGCACCGAGGCGCGCGTCACCAGGCCGGCGGCGAACACCACCACCAGGCCGGCGATGATCCCGCCCACGGTCATCGCGCCGAGCGACAGGCCGAAGGCGAGGTAGCCGAGCGCCGCGCCGGGCAGGATGGCGTGGCTCATGGCGTCGCCCATCAAACTCATGCGGCGCAGCAGCAGGAACACCCCGACCGGGGTGGCGCCGAGCGCCAGGGCGAGGCAGCCGGCGAGCGCGCGGCGCATGAAGGCGAACTCGGTGAAGGGGGAGATGAAGAAGTCGATCACGGGGTGTGCCGCGGGTGGATGGCGGGCGTGGGAAGCCCGGGCGGGAGCTCGATGTGGCACTCGGGCGCGCGCTCGTCGAAGGCCTCCGACAGGCGGCGCGCGCGCGCGAGCAGTGCGGGCGTCAGCACCTCGGCGGTGGGGCCGAAGGCGACCGGCTCGCGCGACAGCAGCAGCGCGGTGGGGAAGTGGCGGCGCACCTGTTCGAGGTCGTGCGCCACGGTGAGGATGGTGCGGCCTTCGGCGTGCCAGCCGAGGATCAGCCCGACGAGGTCGTCCACCGTGCGGCTGTCGATGGCGGCGAAGGGCTCGTCGAGCAGGATCAGCGGCGCGTCCTGCAGCATCAGGCGGGCAAAGCGCGCGCGTTGCAGCTGCCCGCCCGACAGCGAGCCGATCGGGCGCGACTCGAAGCCGGCCAGCCCGACCGCCTCCAGCGCACCCCGCACGCGCTTGCGCTGAGCGCGCGACAGTCCGCCGAAGGCGCCGATCTCGCGCCAAAGGCCCATCGCCACCACGTCGAACACCGAGACCGGGAAGCTGTGGTCGATCTCGCCGCGCTGCGGCAGGTAGGCCAGCCCGCCGGGCGGCAATCCGGGCAGCAGGATGCGGCCGCCGATCGGACGCAACTCGCCGGCCAGGCCCTTCAGCAGCGTGGACTTGCCCGCGCCGTTCGGCCCCACGACCGCGACCAGCGCGCCGGCGGGGATGTCGGCACTGAGGTGGTGTACCGCCGGGTGGCGGTCGTAGCCGAGGGTGAGGTTGTCGAGGCGGATCATCGGCAGCACGGCGGTGTCCATGTCAGCGCAGCGCCCACAGCACCGCGGTCCACAGCAGGACGAGGGCGAGGGCGGCGACGCCGAGGCGGGCGGGCAGGCTGGCGCCGAGCAGGCTGCGCGCGGGGAAGGGGCGCAGGCGTGCGGGTGCGCGTTCGGCAGCCGCTCTCGGCGGCTCGGCGTGCACATGTGCATGATCGTGCCCTTCTCCATGCGCATGTCCATGTGCGTGGGCGTGCGCATGGGCCGCGGCGGTCGTGTGCTCGGCTGGGCTCATGGCAGGCGTGCCTTCGTGCCGGCGCGTCCGCATTCGGGGCAGGCGCCGTGGAGGACGAGTTCTGCGCGATCGACCTCGAAGCCGGCCGGCAGCGCCGGGCTGGCGGTTGCGGGGACGTCTTCCAGGCACAGGATCTGGCCGCACTGGTCACAGTGGAAGTGGGCGTGGCGGTGGTCGCCGCCGCGGTGGATCTCGAAGCGCCATGCGCGCTCGCCGCCGGCAATCCGGCGTGCGATGCCCTGTTCCACCAGCCAGTCGAGCGCGCGGTAGAGCGTGACGCGATCGTGGGCGATGCCATCGGCGCCGAGGGCCGCGCCGAGTTCGTCGTGCGAAAGCGGGTGGGCCGCAGCCTGGAGCGCCTCGATTACGGCGACCCGCGTGCGCGTGACGCGGCCGCCATGGGCGGCGATGAGCTCGCGGGCGGCAGGGTGGGGGTAAGCGCTGGCGTCGGGCATGGATGGCTGGGCAATTGCGACGGCGGAACCGCAGAGGGCTGGCCGCGTCGGATGTTTTGATGCAACATTGTAGCATTAGACGTCGCGACTGAGGCCAGCCCGCCTGCCGTCCGCCAGCACTTGGTTTGCACCGCGCCCGGCCTGGCGCGCTACGTCGGATTCAACCCGTGAGGCTTCGGGCTTCACACCAAGCGTTCGACCTGCTCATGAAAGATCTCTCCTGCCCCCTAGTCCGCCACACGATCTACGCCCTGTCCGCATTCGCGTTCGCGCAGCCCGTCCTCGCCCAGCACGCCGGTGGCGCGCATGAGCACGGCGTGGCCGAGCTCAGTGTCGCCACCGAAGGCGCGACGCTGGTGATCGAGATCGTCTCCCCCCTCGATAATCTCGTCGGCTTCGAGCATGCACCGGCCAGCGCCGCGCAGCGCCGGGCGCTCGCCACTGCCGAGGCGCAGCTGCGCGATGCGCCGGGCCTGTTCAGGCTGCCGGCGGCGGCTGGGTGCGCGCTTGCCGAGGTCCGTATCGAGGGGGGCTGGATGGGAGGGGCGGCAGCCGCCAAGGAGCAAGCTGCGCGCCCGGCCAGGGCGCACGACCACGACCACGACAAGGCGCACGAGCACGGCGCGGCCTCCGCCGACGAGGGCGGGCATGCGGACGTGATGGCGAGCTACCGCTTCGATTGCGCGCAGCCGCAGGCCCTCGATGCGATCGACACGCAGCTGTTCGCAGTCTTCCCCCGCCTGCGCGAGGTTCGTGCGGCCAGGGCGACTGCCGGCGGGCAGGGCGCGCTGGTGCTGCGACCGGGCCGCACGGTCCTGCCCTTGTGATGGGCGCTGTAGGGCGCGGCGGGTTGGCGGCGGCCGAGGTTCGGGCAGGCCGAGCGGCGTCCGCTGCGGTGCGGATCGACGCCTTGCGCTACCGCTGGCCGGGCGCTGCGCGTGATTGCCTGGCCATCGACCAGCTCGCGATCGCGCCGGGCGAGCGCGTCTTCCTGCGCGGCGCGAGCGGCAGTGGCAAGACCACGCTGCTTTCGCTCGTAGGCGGGGTGGTTCTGCCGCAGGCCGGCGTGGTGGAGGTGGATGGACAATCGCTCGGTGCGCTTTCGGCGGGTGCGCGCGATCGCTTTCGTGCCGACCATGTCGGCTTCGTGTTCCAGCTCTTCAACCTGCTGCCTTACCTCTCTGCGCGCGACAACATCGAGCTCGCCTGCCGCTTCTCGCCCGCGCGCCAGGCGCGCATCGCGGCCGCCGGCGCCACGGTGGCGGCCGAGGCGGCGCGCCTCGCCGCGCGCCTGGATCTTGCCCATGGACTCCTCGAACGGCCGGCGGCGCAACTCTCGGTCGGCCAGCAGCAGCGCGTGGCCGCTGCGCGCGCGCTGATCGGCCGCCCCGGGCTGGTGGTGGCGGACGAGCCCACCTCGGCGCTCGACGCCGACCGCCAGCAGGCCTTCATCGACCTGCTCGGCGAGGAGTGCGCGGCGGCAGGGGCGGCGCTGCTCTTCGTCAGCCACGACCAGCGGCTTGCGGCGCACTTCGATCGCGTGCTCGATCTTGGCCGTATCAACCGTGCGTCGACGGCCGGGGAGGGCGCCTGATGAGCCCGGTGCTCGGACTTTCGCTGCGCAGCATCGCCAACCGGCGCCTGTCGGTGGCGCTCACCGTGATCGCGGTGGCGCTGGCGGTCGCGCTGCTGACCGGGGTCGAGCGCGTGCGCACGGATGCGCGCGCCGGATTCGCCCAGACGATCTCCGGCACCGACCTGGTCGTTGGCGCGCGCAGCGGACCGGTTCAGCTGCTGCTGTATTCGGTGTTCCACCTCGGCAATGCGACCAACAACGTGTCGTGGGCGAGCATCGAGCACATGGCAACGCTGCCGCAGGTCAAGTGGCTGGTGCCGATTGCGCTCGGTGACTCGCACCGCGGCCACCGCGTGATCGGCACGCGCGCTGCGTTCTTCGAGCACTATCGACATGGCGAGGGACGCGCGCTGGTGTTTGCCCAGGGGCGCTCCTTCGCCGATGCGCCGGAGCAGGTCGCGGGCCTGTTCGAGGTCGTGATCGGTGCCGAGGTCGCTGTGCGCCACGGTTATCGGATCGGCCAGCAGATCGTGCTCAGCCACGGCAGCCTGGGGGGCGAGGGCGGTCCGCGCTTCGCCGACCATGCCGACAAGCCCTTCACCATCGTCGGCATCCTCGCCCGCAGCGGCACCCCGGTGGACCGCGCCTTGCTCGTGAGCCTGGAGGCGATCGAGGCGATCCATGTCGACTGGCATGGCGGCGCGCCCATCCCCGGGGTGAAGATCGCGCCCGAGCATGTGCGCAAGTTCGACCTGCAGCCGAAGTCGGCGACCGCCGCGCTGGTCGGCCTCGACAGCCGCACCGCGGTGTTCCGCGTGCAGCGCCAGATCAACACCTACCCGGGCGAGGCGCTGACCGCGATCCTGCCCGGCGCCACCCTGCAGGAGCTGTGGGGCCTGGTCGGCGTCGCCGAGAAGGCGCTGCTTGCAGTGTCCGCGCTGGTGGTGGCGGTGGGCCTGGCGGGCATGGTGGCGATGGTGGTGGCGAGCCTCGGCGAGCGCCGGCGCGAGCTGGCCATCCTGCGCGCGCTCGGCGCCAGCCCAGGGCAGGTTTTCGCGCTGCTCGCGGTGGAGAGCGCGCTGCTGGCGCTCGCCGGGATCGCGCTCGGGCTGGCGCTGCTGTATGGTGCCGGCGCTCTCGTCTCGCCCTGGCTGGCGGCCGAGCACGGATTGCAGCTGAGCCTGGGCTGGCCGCGCGCCGGCGAGTGGCGCCTGCTCGGCGCGGTGCTGGCGGCGAGCCTGATCGCCAGCCTGGTGCCGGCGCTGCGCGCCTATCGCTACTCGCTGGCGGACGGCATGAGCGTTCGCGTGTGAGCCCTGCGGGCCGGCAGTGTGCGGGGGACGGAACAATGATGAATCGAACGGAGCGGGATCGGCCATGAAGAATTGGAACAGGGCGCCGGCGCGCGCACGCACGGCGGCGGCGCTTGCGCTCGTGCTCGCGTTGGCAGGCGGGGTTCTGCCTGCGCACGCGCAATCGCGTGCGGGCAGCAGCGGCTACCAGGTCGGCGATCGCCTCGCGGCGCCCGCGCCGGCGGGCCAGGGTGCGTTCCGCGAGATCAGCTGGGACGACCTCATCCCCACCGACTGGAACCCCGAGGGCTTTCTGGCCGACCTGAAACTCGACGACCTCCAGGACGCCGACCCGCGCGCGATGGAGGCGATGCAGCGTCTGCGCGAGGAGTGGGACCGTGCCCCGGTGGTCGAGCGCTTGGCCGGCGCGCAAGTGCGCATCCCCGGCTTCGTCGTGCCGCTCGAGACCGATGGCGAGCAGATCCGCGAGTTCCTGCTCGTGCCCTATTTCGGTGCCTGCGTTCATGTGCCGCCGCCGCCGGCGAACCAGCTGATCCACGTGATTCCCGACAAGCCGGTGCCGGCGGGCTGGAACATGCTGCCGGTGTGGGTGAATGGGGTGATGGCGGTGGGCCGGGTGGACTCCGAGATGGGGGTGGCCGGTTACCAGCTGCGCGGGGTGGCGGTGGAGGAGTATCGGGAGCCGCTGCCGGAATGATCCCCGCACGCGCCGGCGTGCCAACCGCCGCGGCGGCGGTGTGATCGAATTAACGTGCGGACTGCGGTTGCGCGCGGGGCTGGGGTGGCCTGCCCCTAGAATGCGTCCATTGCTCAATATCGGTGTGCCTGCGCGTGGACCAGCCCGTACCTAGCCTCGAACTCCTCCGATCGACCGCGGGCGAGACTTCTGCCGCGACCGACCCGGCCGAACCCCGCGCCACCGACGCCTTGCTCGGTTGCCTGCTCGCCGTGGCGCAGATGCACGGCGTTTCGGTCACGCCCGATGCAATCCTGGCCGGGCTTCCACTGGAGGGGGCGCGGCTGACGCCCGCGCTCTTCGAGCGCGCCGCCCAGCGCGCCGGCCTGACCAGCCGCATCGTCCGCCAGCCTCTCGGCCATCTCGAGCCGGCCCTGCTGCCGGCCGTCCTGCTGCTCCATGGCGAGCAGGCCTGCGTGCTCTTGTCCTGCGACGCCGAGGGCAGCTGCCAGGTCGTGTTTCCCGAGCTCGGCGAGTCTGCGGTCACGCTGGCGCGCGACGAGCTGCGCGCGCGCTACGCCGGCTTCACGCTCTACGCCCGGCCGCGCCATCGCTTCGACGCGCGCACGCCCGAGGTCCGGACGAATCGCTCCGGGCACTGGTTCTGGAGCGTCATGGCCGAGAACCGCCGCCTGTATCGCGACGTGCTCGCCGCGGCGCTCATCATCAACCTGTTCGCCCTCGCGCTGCCGCTGTTCTCGATGAACGTCTATGACCGCGTGGTGCCGAACAACGCGGTCGAGACGCTGTGGGCGCTCGCAGTCGGCGTGCTCGTGGTGGTCTGTGCCGATCTCGCGCTGCGCACCCTGCGCGGCTACTTCGTGGACCTGGCGGGCAGCCGGGCGGACGTCAAGCTGTCGGCGGCGATCATGGAGAAGGTGCTCGGCCTGCGCATGGAAGTGCGTCCCGACTCGGTGGGCTCCTTCGCCTCCAATCTGCGCGCCTTCGAGGCCGTGCGCGATTTCATCAGCTCGGCAACCGTCACGGCCTTCATCGACGTTCCGTTCGCGCTGCTCTTCCTCCTCGTCATCGGCTGGATCGCGTGGCCGATGGTGATCCCCTTCGTGGTCGGCATCGCGCTGCTGTTGCTGTATTCGCTGACCGTCCAGCGCCGCATGCACGCACTCGCCGAAACCACCTACCGCGCGAGCGCACAGCGCAACGCGACCCTGGTCGAGGGGCTGGTGGGCCTGGAGACGGTCAAGGCGCTCGGCGCGGAGTCGATCCTGCAGGGCAGGTGGGAGAAGAGCGCCGCGCTGGTGGCAAGCGTCGGCACCCGTCTGCGGCTGCTGGCCGCGACCTCGTCGAACGGTGCGCTGTGGGTGCAGCAGATGGTCAGTCTGGCGACCATCGTCATCGGCGTCTATCTCATCCAGGACGGGCTGCTGACCATGGGCGGGCTGATCGCCTGCTACCTGCTGTCGTCGCGCGCGATGGCGCCGATCGGCCAGGTCGCGGGCCTGCTCGTGCAGTACCACTCGGCGTCCACCGCCTTCGAGTCGCTCGAGGAGCTGATGAAGCGCCCGGTCGAGCGTCCCCAGGACAAGCGCTTCGTCAGCCGGCCGCGGCTGGCGGGCGACATCGAGTTCCGCAACGTCAGCTTCGCCTATGGCGAGGACGAGGTGCCGGTGCTGCGCGACGTGTCGTTCTCGATCCGGGCCGGCGAGCGCGTGGGTGTGCTCGGCCGGGTCGGCTCGGGCAAGACCACGCTCGAGAAGCTGATCCTCGGTCTCTACCAGCCGACCGGCGGCGCGGTGCTCGTGGATGGCATCGACCTGCGCCAGCTCGACCCCGCCGAACTGCGCCGCAACATCGGCTACGTGCCACAGGACGTCACCCTGTTCTACGGCTCGCTGCGCGACAACATCGTCATGGGCATGCCGCAGGCCGATGACGACAAGGTGGTGCAGGCAGCGCGCATCGCCGGCATCGCCGAGTTCGTCGATGCGCATCCCCACGGCTACGCGATGCTGGTCGGTGAGCGCGGCGAGTCCTTGTCCGGCGGTCAGCGCCAGGCGGTGGCGATCGCGCGGGCGATGATCAGCGATCCGCCGATCCTGCTGCTCGACGAGCCTACGGCGTCGATGGACCACGCGAGCGAGGAGGCGGTCAAGCAGCAGCTGCGGCGCCACGCGGCGGGCAAGACGGTGATCGTCATCACGCACCGCACGTCCCTGCTCGATCTGGTCGACCGCATCATCGTCGTCGATGCCGGCCGGATCGTCGCCGACGGTCCGAAGGCCCAGGTGGTCGAGGCCCTGCGCCAGGGCCGCATCGGGAGGGCTGCCTGATGTTGCCCAGGATGCAGCAGGCACTGTTCGCCAAGGGTGGCGCGGTGACGCAGGACGGCAAGGCTTCGGCGGGCGGTTCGATGCTCGACCTCGTGCTCGATCGCGCCGCGCGCAGCGACCGGCCGGACGCGGGCGACTGGGTCGGCGAGGCGGATTGGGCCCGCCTGCAGCAGGAACCCCTGCGCGCGCGCGGCCTGTTGTGGGGAACCGGGTTCGTGGTTGCCCTGTTGCTGTTGTGGGCCGCCTTTGCCGAACTCGACGAAGTCACCCGTGGCGAGGCGCGGGTGATTCCGAGTTCACAGCTGCAGGTGGTGCAGTCGGTCGATGGCGGCGTGGTCGAGTCGCTCGCGGTGCGCGAGGGCCAGACGGTTGACGCCGGAGAGCTGCTGCTGCGCATCGACCCCACGCGCTTCGTCTCCAACCTGCTCGAGAGCCGGGCGACCGCGCAGGCGCTGCAGGCCAAGGCTGCACGGCTGGAGGCGCTCGGGCGCGGCGGGCCGTTCTCGGTGCCGGAGGAGCTCGAGCGCGAGATTCCGGAGATCGTCGCCCATGAGCGCAGGCTCTACGAGACCAGCCGCGAGGGCATCGAGGCCCAGATCGCCATCGCCCGCCAGCAGCTGAACCAGCGCCAGCAGGAGTTGAACGAGGCGCGTGCGCGCCGCGACCAGGCCGCGCGCAGCCTGGAGCTGGCCGAACGCGAGTTGAGCGTGACGCGGCCGCTGGTCAAGTCGGGCGCGGTGTCCGACGTAGACATCCTGCGCCTGGAGCGCGACGTCTCCCGCATGCGCGGCGAGCGCGACCAGGCCGCGGCGCAGATCTCGCGCGTACAGGCGGCGATCACCGAGGCCGAGGGCAAGATCCAGGAGGTCGAGCTCGCCGTGCGCAACCAGTGGCGGGCCGAGCTTTCGGAGACCATGAGCAAGCTCGGCAGCCTGTCGGAGGGGGCGCGCGGACTGGAGGATCGCGTGAAGCATGCGGAGATCCGCTCGCCGGTGCGCGGCACGGTCAAGCGTCTGCTGGTCAACACCGTCGGTGGCGTGGTGCAGCCGGGTAAGGAGGTGGTCGAGATCGTGCCGCTGGACGACGCGCTGATCCTCGAGGCGCGCGTCAAGCCCAAGGACATCGCCTTCCTGCGCCCGCAGCAGCCGGCGGTGGTGAAGTTCTCCGCCTACGACTTCGCGATCTACGGTGGCCTCGAGGCGGTTGTCGAGCACATCTCGGCGGATACCGTCGCCGATGACAAAGGCAATGCCTTCTACATCGTGCGTGTGCGTACGCTGGAGCGCCAGCTTGGGGAGGGGCTGCCGATCATTCCGGGCATGGTGGCCGACGTGGACATCCTCACCGGCAAGAAGACCGTGCTCGCCTATCTCGCCAAGCCGGTGCTGCGCGCCAAGGCGAACGCGCTGACGGAGCGTTGAGCATGACCGCTCACATCTTCGTCAGCCCCGAGGCGCGCGTGCTCGCGTCGTGGCGCAGCGCTTTTCCCGGGCTCTCCAGCGTTCCGTCGCTGGCGGCGCTTCCGCCGCGCCCGGGTGAGGCCGTGCTGTGGCTGGATGCCGAGCGCGATACGTGGGTGAACGACGCCCGCGTGCTCGCGGCGCGCGGCGACCGCGTCGTGGTGCTGTCGTCGGCGCCGTCGAGCGACCAGGCGCAGACGGCACTCGAGGCGGGCGCACGCGCGTATTGCCACGCCTATGCCACGCCAGAGCTGCTGCGAGAGGTGGCGGTGGTGGTGCGCCATGGCGGGCTGTGGGTCGGCCCCGAGCTGCTTGCACGCATGATCCGCGCGGTGGTTCCGGTCGTGCCGCCGGCGCCGGTCGCGGCGCCGTTGGCGGCCGAACTCGATGGGCTGAGCGCGCGCGAGCGCGCGGTCGCGGCCGCGGTGGCCGAGGGGCTCACGAACAAGGAGGTCGCGCTCCGTCTCGACATCACCGAGCGCACGGTCAAGGCGCACCTCGCCGCCGTGTTCGAGAAGGTGGGGGTTCGCGACCGCCTGCAACTGGCGCTGCTGGTTTCCCGCCTTCCGGCGTGATCTTCTCACGGCTGCGAGCGTGACATAGTTCGCAGCCTGTCCACCCGGCCAATGGCGGCCGACCGGGCCCCTCCGTACCCTCTGGGACATCATGGTTCATGGCGTCCGCCCGCGTCTCCCGACCGGCGGAAGGCTTCACGGAGAAAGGCAAAATGGCTGAGCCCAGGGTCGTCGCAACGGTCGTCCGCATTGACGGACAGGTATTCGCGCGCAACGCGGATGGAGAGGTCCGCATCCTCAAGGAAGGCGACAGCCTGCGCGAAGGCGAGGTCGTCATCACCGCAGAGGGTGGCCGCGTCGAGCTTGCCTACGCCGACGGCGGCAGCACGTCCATCCCCGCCGACAGCAGCGTCCTGATCACCGAGGAGATGACCGAGGCCACGCGCCCCGACGCGCGCGCAGCCGCCGTCGAGGACGCGACCATCGCCCAGGTCATCCAGGCCATCGAGACCGGCCAGGATCTGGAGCAGGTGCTCGAGGACCCGGCAGCCGGCCTGGCCGGCGGTGGCGGCGGCGAAGGCAGCAACTTCGTGCGCCTGCTGCGGATCAGCGAAGGGGTGGATGGGGCCGAGTTCGCGTTCGACGGCGCACGCACGGCTGCGGTCGCCGAGTTCGACGATGCCACTGCCCTCGCCGGCGCGACCGAGGACGATGCGACCCCGCTGCCGGAGCCGATCGAGCTGAGCCTGACGCTCGTGGCGCCGCCGCTCACCAACGACAACACGCCGACGATCACCGGCAACACCGACGCGCCTGCGGGCAGCCAGGTCACGGTGGTGATCACCGATGCGGCAGGCGTTTCGCAGACGGTGGTGGCGACGGTGGATGCGCAGGGGGGCTTCCAGGTAACCCCCGTCACGCCGCTCGCCGATGGCCCTTATGTGGTGACGGCGACCGTGGATGATGGGGCAGGCAATACGGCCGATGGCAGGGCGAACGGAACGGTGGATGCCACGGTGGCGGCCCCGACGATCGTGCTCGATGACGACACGGGTTTCAGTTCCAGCGATGCGATCACGAGCTCTGGTGCGTACACGGTGAGCGGTACCGAGTCGGGTGCGGTCGTCGAGTACAGCACCGACGGCGGCACCACCTGGAGCACGACCGCCCCGACCGCGGTCGAGGGTGAGAACACGATCCAGGTCCGCCAGACGGACGTGGCCGGCAACGTCTCGGCCCCCGCGACACTGAGCTTCACGCTCGACACGCAGATCGCGGCCCCGACGATCGCGCTCGACACTGATACCGGCGCGAGCACCACCGACGGCATCACGAAGACGGGCGCTTACACGGTGAGCGGCACCGAAACCGGTGCGGTCATCGAGTACAGCACCGACGGCGGCACCACCTGGAGCACGACCGCCCCGACCGCGGTCGAGGGTGAGAACACGATCCAGGTTCGCCAGACTGATGTGGCCGGCAATGTCTCGCCTGCGGCGACGTTGAGCTTCACGCTCGATACCGCGATCGCAGCCCCGACGATTGCGCTCGACACTGACACCGGCGCGAGTGGCACGGACGGCATCACGAAGACGGGCGCTTACACGGTGAGTGGCACCGAAACCGGTGCGGTCATCGAGTACAGCACCGACGGCGGCACCACCTGGAGCACGACCGCCCCGACCGCGGTCGAGGGCGCCAACACGATCCAGGTCCGCCAGACGGACGTGGCCGGCAATGTCTCGCCTGCGGCGACGCTGAGCTTCACGCTCGATACGCAGATCGCGGCCCCGACCATCGCGCTCGACACCGATACCGGTGCGAGCGCCACCGACGGCATCACGAAGACGGGCACGTACACCGTCACGGGTACCGAGCCTGGCGCCGTGGTCGAATACAGCACCGACGGCGGCACCACCTGGAGCACGACCGCCCCGACCGCGGTCGAGGGCGCCAACACGATCCAGGTCCGCCAGACCGACGTGGCGGGCAACGTCTCGGCCCCAGCGACGCTGAGCTTCACGCTCGATACGCAGATCGCGGCCCCGACGATCGTGCTCGACGCCGATACCGGTGCGAGTGGCACGGACGGCATCACGAAGACGGGCGCTTACACGGTGAGCGGCACCGAAACCGGTGCGCTGGTCGAATACAGCACCGATGGGGTGAACTGGAGCACGACCGCCCCGACCGCGGTCGAGGGTGCCAACACGATCCAGGTTCGCCAGACGGATGTGGCGGGCAACGTCTCGGCGCCGGCGACGCTGAGCTTCACGCTCGATACCGCGATCGCAGCCCCGACGATTGCACTCGACACTGACACCGGCGCGAGTGGCACGGACGGCATCACGAAGACGGGCACGTACACCGTCACCGGCACCGAAACCGGTGCGGTCGTCGAGTACAGCACCGACGGCGGTGCCTCCTGGAGCACCACCGCCCCGACCGCGGTCGAGGGCGCCAACACGATCCAGGTCCGCCAGACGGATGTGGCCGGCAACGTCTCGCCTGCGGCGACACTGAGCTTCACGCTCGATACGCAGATCGCCGCCCCGACGATCGTGCTCGACACTGATACCGGCGCGAGCACCACCGACGGCATCACGAAGACGGGCGCTTACACGGTGAGCGGCACCGAAACCGGTGCGGTCGTCGAGTACAGCGCCGACGGCGGCACCACCTGGAGCACCACCGCCCCGACCGCGGTCGAGGGTGCCAACACGATCCAGGTTCGCCAGACGGACGTGGCCGGCAACGTCTCGCCTGCGGCGACGCTGAGCTTCACGCTCGATACGCAGATCGCGGCCCCGACGATCGCGCTCGATGCCGACACCGGCGCGAGCGCCACCGATGGCATCACGAAGACGGGCACGTACACCGTCACCGGCACCGAGTCGGGTGCGGTCGTCGAATACAGCACCGACGGCGGCACCACCTGGAGCACGACCGCGCCTGTGGCGGTCGAGGGGGAGAACACAATCCAGGTCCGCCAGACGGACGTGGCCGGCAATGTCTCGCCTGCGGCGACGCTGAGCTTCACCCTCGATACGCAGATCGCGGCCCCGACCATCGCGCTCGACGCCGATACCGGCGCGAGTGGCACCGATGGCATCACGAAGACGGGCGCCTACACGGTGAGCGGCACCGAAACTGGTGCGGTCGTCGAGTACAGCACCGACGGCGGCAGCACCTGGAGCACGACCGCGCCTGTGGCGGTCGAGGGTGAGAACACGATCCAGGTCCGCCAGACGGATGTGGCCGGCAACGTCTCGGCCCCCGCGACACTGAGCTTCACGCTCGACACCACGATCGCCTCCCCGACGATCGCGCTCGACGCCGACACCGGCGCGAGCGCCACCGACGGCATCACGAAGACGGGCGCTTACACGGTGAGTGGCACCGAAACCGGTGCGCTGGTCGAATACAGCACCGATGGGGTGAACTGGAGCACGACCGCTCCGACCGCGGTCGAGGGTGCCAACACGATCCAGGTCCGCCAGACGGATGTGGCCGGCAACGTCTCGGCCCCCGCGACACTGAGCTTCACGCTCGATACGCAGATCGCCGCCCCGACGATCGTGCTCGACGCCGACACCGGCGGGAGCGCCACCGACGGCATCACGAAGACCGGCACGTACACCGTTACCGGTACCGAAACCGGTGCGGTCGTCGAGTACAGCACCGATGGAGTGAACTGGAGCACGACCGCCCCGACCGCGGTCGAGGGCGCCAACACGATCCAGGTCCGCCAGACGGATGTGGCGGGCAACGTCTCGGCGCCGGCGACGCTGAGCTTCACGCTCGATACCGCGATCGCAGCCCCGACGATTGCACTCGACACTGACACCGGCGCGAGTGGCACGGACGGCATCACGAAGACGGGCACGTACACCGTCACCGGCACCGAAACCGGTGCGGTCGTCGAGTACAGCACCGACGGCGGTGCCTCCTGGAGCACCACCGCCCCGACCGCGGTCGAGGGCGCCAACACGATCCAGGTCCGCCAGACGGATGTGGCCGGCAACGTCTCGCCTGCGGCGACACTGAGCTTCACGCTCGATACGCAGATCGCCGCCCCGACGATCGTGCTCGACACTGATACCGGCGCGAGCACCACCGACGGCATCACGAAGACGGGCGCTTACACGGTGAGCGGCACCGAAACCGGTGCGGTCGTCGAGTACAGCGCCGACGGCGGCACCACCTGGAGCACCACCGCCCCGACCGCGGTCGAGGGTGCCAACACGATCCAGGTTCGCCAGACGGACGTGGCCGGCAACGTCTCGCCTGCGGCGACGCTGAGCTTCACGCTCGATACGCAGATCGCGGCCCCGACGATCGCGCTCGATGCCGACACCGGCGCGAGCGCCACCGATGGCATCACGAAGACGGGCACGTACACCGTCACCGGCACCGAGTCGGGTGCGGTCGTCGAATACAGCACCGACGGCGGCACCACCTGGAGCACGACCGCGCCTGTGGCGGTCGAGGGGGAGAACACAATCCAGGTCCGCCAGACGGACGTGGCCGGCAATGTCTCGCCTGCGGCGACGCTGAGCTTCACCCTCGATACGCAGATCGCGGCCCCGACCATCGCGCTCGACGCCGATACCGGCGCGAGTGGCACCGATGGCATCACGAAGACGGGCGCCTACACGGTGAGCGGCACCGAAACTGGTGCGGTCGTCGAGTACAGCACCGACGGCGGCAGCACCTGGAGCACGACCGCGCCTGTGGCGGTCGAGGGTGAGAACACGATCCAGGTCCGCCAGACGGATGTGGCCGGCAACGTCTCGGCGCCCGCGACGCTGAGCTTCACGCTCGACACCACGATTGCGGCCCCGACGATCTCGCTCGATGCCGACACCGGTGCGAGTGGCACGGACGGCATCACGAAGACGGGCACGTACACCGTTACCGGCACCGAGTCGGGTGCGGTCGTCGAATACAGCACCGATGGCGGCGCCTCCTGGAGCACGACTGCTCCGACCGCGGTCGAGGGTGCCAACACGATCCAGGTTCGCCAGACGGATGTGGCGGGCAACGTCTCGGCCCCTGCGACGCTGAGCTTCACGCTCGATACCGCGATCGCAGCCCCGACGATCGTGCTCGACACCGATACCGGCGCGAGTGGCACGGACGGCATCACGAAGACCGGCACGTACACCGTCACCGGGATCGAGTCGGGTGCGCTGGTTGAATACAGCACCGATGGAGTGAACTGGAGCACCACCGCGCCTGTGGCGGTCGAGGGCGCCAACACGATCCAGGTCCGCCAGACGGATGTGGCGGGCAACGTCTCGCCTGCGGCGACATTGAGCTTCACGCTCGATACGCAGATCGCGGCCCCGACGATCGTGCTCGACGCCGACACCGGCGCGAGCGCCACCGACGGCATCACGAAGACGGGCGCCTACACGGTGAGCGGCACCGAAACTGGTGCGGTCGTCGAGTACAGCACCGACGGCGGCAGCACCTGGAGCACGACCGCGCCTGTGGCGGTCGAGGGTGAGAACACGATCCAGGTCCGCCAGACGGACGTGGCCGGCAATGTCTCGCCTGCGGCGACGCTGAGCTTCACGCTCGATACGCAGATCGCCGCCCCGACGATCGTGCTCGACGCCGACACCGGCGCGAGCGCCACCGACGGCATCACGAAGACGGGCGCTTACACGGTGAGTGGCACCGAAACCGGTGCGGTCATCGAGTACAGCACCGATGGCGGCACCACCTGGAGCACGACCGCCCCGACCGCGGTCGAGGGCGCCAACACGATCCAGGTCCGCCAGACCGACGTGGCCGGCAACGTCTCGCCTGCGGCGACGTTGAGCTTCACGCTCGATACGCAGATCGCGGCCCCGACGATCGTGCTCGACGCCGATACCGGCGCGAGTGGCACGGACGGCATCACGAAGACGGGCGCTTACACGGTGAGCGGCACCGAAACCGGTGCGGTCGTCGAGTACAGCGCCGACGGAGTGAACTGGAGTACAACCGCGCCTGTGGCGGTCGAGGGGGAGAACACGATCCAGGTTCGCCAGACGGATGTGGCGGGCAACGTCTCGGCGCCGGCGACGTTGAGCTTCACGCTCGATACCGCGATCGCAGCCCCGACGATCGTGCTCGACACCGATACCGGCGCGAGTGGCACGGACGGCATCACGAAGACCGGCACGTACACCGTCACCGGTACCGAGCCTGGCGCCGTGGTCGAATACAGCACCGATGGCGGCGCCTCCTGGAGCACGACTGCTCCGACCGCGGTCGAGGGTGCCAACACGATCCAGGTCCGCCAGACGGACGTGGCCGGCAACGTCTCGGCCCCCGCAACACTGAGCTTCACGCTCGATACGCAGATCGCCGCCCCGACGATTGCACTCGACACTGACACCGGCGCGAGTGGCACGGACGGCATCACGAAGACGGGCGCTTACACGGTGAGCGGCACCGAAACCGGTGCGGTCGTCGAGTACAGCGCCGACGGAGTGAACTGGAGTACAACCGCGCCTGTGGCGGTCGAGGGGGAGAACACGATCCAGGTTCGCCAGACGGATGTGGCGGGCAACGTCTCGGCGCCGGCGACGTTGAGCTTCACGCTCGATACCGCGATCGCAGCCCCGACCATCGCGCTCGACGCCGATACCGGCGCGAGTGGCACCGACGGCATCACGAAGACGGGCGCTTACACGGTGAGCGGCACCGAAACCGGTGCGGTCGTCGAGTACAGCACCGACGGAGTGAACTGGAGCACGACCGCGCCTGTGGCGGTCGAGGGTGAGAACACGATCCAGGTCCGCCAGACGGATGTGGCCGGCAACGTCTCGGCCCCCGCGACACTGAGCTTCACGCTCGATACCGCGATCGCGGCCCCGACGATCGCGCTCGACGCCGATACCGGCGCGAGTGGCACGGACGGCATCACGAAGACGGGCACGTACGCCGTCACCGGGATCGAGTCGGGTGCGGTCGTCGAATACAGCACCGACGGCGGCACCACCTGGAGTACGACCGCGCCGACCGCGGTCGAGGGTGAGAACACGATCCAGGTTCGCCAGACGGATGTGGCGGGCAACGTCTCGGCGCCGGCGACGTTGAGCTTCACGCTCGATACCGCGATCGCAGCCCCGACCATCGCGCTCGACGCCGATACCGGCGCGAGTGGCACCGACGGCATCACGAAGACGGGCGCTTACACGGTGAGCGGCACCGAAACCGGTGCGGTCGTCGAGTACAGCACCGACGGAGTGAACTGGAGCACGACCGCGCCTGTGGCGGTCGAGGGTGAGAACACGATCCAGGTCCGCCAGACGGATGTGGCCGGCAATGTCTCGGCCCCTGCGACACTGAGCTTCACGCTCGACACGCAGATCGCGGCCCCGACGATCGCGCTCGACACTGATACCGGCGCGAGCGCCACCGACGGCATCACGAAGACCGGCACGTACACCGTTACTGGCACCGAAACCGGTGCGCTGGTCGAATACAGCACCGATGGGGTGAACTGGAGCACGACCGCCCCGACCGCGGTCGAGGGCGCCAACACGATCCAGGTCCGCCAGACGGATGTGGCGGGCAATGTCTCGGCCCCTGCGACGCTGAGCTTCACGCTCGACACCGCAGCGCCCAGTGTGGCCATCACGTCGGCCGATGCGACGCTTGCGGCCAATGAAGCCTCCACCGTGACATTCAGCTTCTCGGATCCCGTGAGCGGTTTCGAAGTGGTGGACGTCAGCACGACGGGTGGGGTGCTCAGCAACCTGACCCAGGTCGATGCGCGTACCTGGACGGCGACCTTCACCGCCAATGGCCTCGCGCCGATTGCCGTCAGTGTGGCCCAGTCGAGCTACAGCGATCTCGCCGGCAACCTCGGTGCGGGCGCCGCGCTCGACATCAACTCGCCTCCGGTGGTCCCGCTCGCGCCGCTGCTTGCCACGCTCTCCGAAGAGGGGCTGTTGGGCGGCAACCTCGGCGGCGGGACGACCGACGCCACGGTGGCGAGCGGCCGCTTCGATCTCGCCCAGGTCCGCGATGCCGATGGCGACACGCTCACCTACGGCTGGGCGCAGCCGACCGGTGTGCTGACCTCTGCGGGGCAGGCGATCACCTGGTCGGGGGTCGGCACGGGCGTGCTCGTCGGCACGGCTGCAGGGCGCGAGGTGTTGCGGGCGACCTTTGAGCAGGACGGCACGTACCGGATCGAACTCCTCGATCAACTCGATCATCCCGCCGCGGGCGAGGACGTCCTGCTCGCGAAATTCGGCGTGGCAGTGTCCGACGGCCTGGCGAGTGCAGTGATGGGCATCGACTTGCGCGTCGAGGACGATGCGCCGGTGTTCGGCACCCCGCAAAGCCTGTTTGCCACGATCGAAGCCGGCCTTCCGCTGAGCGGGCAGCTGAACCTCGCGCCAGGTGCGGATGGGGACGGCGCCGAGATCACGGGTGTTCAGCTGCAGGTGGATGCCGCCGGCTTCATCCAGGCCACCTATGTAGATCCGTTCACGGGCGTTACCCGCAGCGGGCCCGTCACCGTGAATAACGGCGACAAGCTCACCTATACGATCGAGAACGGCGTCGTGACGGCGAAGACGGCGGCCGGCGAGACCGCGTTTACGCTGAGCTTCGACCTGCAGTCCTCGTCCTACACGCTCAACGTGTTGATGAAGCTCGATCCGGCGGCGGCAATCGGCTACGGCAGTCTCGAGCCGACCACGGGAGGTAACAAGGACGTCGTCGAGTTTAGAAATGACGACCTGCCCAACCTCAAGATGGTTGCCACCGGACTGGGTGGACCGGTCAATTACTCCGCGAACGAGATCTGGATCGCCGGTGGCAACAAGATCAGCGCTGGCGAGACCCTGCGCCTGGACTTCAAGGATCCGGCCTCGGGCCAGCCGCGCATGCTCGATGAGATCGTCATCGGCACCACCGGTACCGCGCAGTGGGTCGCCTATCTCAGCGGTCAGGTGGTGGGGCAAGGCGTGGGACAGTCGAGCGCGCAGACGACCATCAGCGCCGACGCGATCGGCTCCACCTTCGACCGCGTCGAACTGATCGGAACGGCGTCGGGTTACGCCGTGAAGTCGGTGAGCGGCGACTATCTCGATCCAACCGTCGATTTCCGCATCCCGGTGACGGTCAGTGTCGAGGACGGTGACGGCGATGCGGCGTCGGCGTCGATGACGATCGGCTTCAGCGCCGACCACGTCCTGGCGGGAACGGCGGCGGACGAGTCGATCGGTGGCACCGCGGGCGCCGATGCGCTCGACGGCGGTTCGGGGAACGATACCTTGTTCGGGCATGCGGGCATCGACACGCTTCGCGGCGGCGATGGCAACGACATCCTGGTCGGCGGGGCGGGCAATGATCAGCTATGGGGTGGGCTCGGCGCCGACGTCTTCACCTGGAAACTCGGCGACCAGGGAACGACGAGTGCGCCGGCGACCGATACGGTCAAGGACTTCAGCCTCACGCAGGGTGACGCGCTCGATCTGCGCGACCTGCTGGCGGACGCGTCGGGTAGTCTCAGCAACTATCTCCACTTCAGCTACGAGACGGCGAGCAACACGACCGTGCTCGAGGTGAAGACCGACGGCGCAGCCATGAGCGGGCCCGATCAGATCATCCGCGTCGAGGGGGTGAATCTTCTCAACGGCCTGACCGACGACCAGCTGATCATCCAGAACCTGGTCAACAACGGCAAACTGATCACCGAGTGACGGTGAGCATGGCCCGCCGGGCTTGCCCCGGCGGGCTTTCACGCGAGGACGGCATGCCTTATGTAGTGCGAAATCCGGCGGGCGAGATCGCCGCCGTCAGTGATGCACCCGATGACGTGCATGTGGAGCTCGTTCCCGGGGACGACCCCGAGCTGCGGCTCTTCCTGCACCGGCTCAGCTCCACGCCGGGTCTGGCCGATACCGACCTGCAGCTCGTGCGGGTGCTGGAAGACTTGATCGACCTGCTGGTCGAGCGCTCGGTGATCCGCTTTACCGATCTGCCGCCGGCCGCACAGGAAAAACTGAGCGCACGCCGCAGCGCGCGCGTCTCGATGCGCAGCCTCGACCTCCTCTCCGAGCGCGACGGACAGATCCTCTAGCGCGCGACTGGCCGATTGCGGCCGATCGCGCGCCGATGCGCTGGCGCGCGCTGCCAGCGCCTCACGCCGCGCGCGGGGTGACGAGACTCACGCCCGGTCCCGTCATGCCATCGACCCCCAGTCCCGGCAGGGCAAGGCGCTCGGCGTCGCTGCTCACCCCTTCCGCAATCACCCGCACGCCGATGCTGTGCGCCAGCACGCACAGGCTGCGCAGCACGCTCTGGTTGCCGGCGTCAGTGTCGATGCCGCGGATCAGCGCGGCGTCGACCTTGAGGTAGTCGAGTCCGAGGTCGTGCAGGTCGCCGAGCTGCTTGAGCTGGCGGCCGCAGTGCTCGATGCCGATGCGGCAGCCCAGGGGTTTGAGCGCATGGCAGAGCTCGCGGAACTCCTCCGGGTGCTGCACCACGCCGTACTCCGGCACCTCGACCCACAGCTGCCGCGCGCTCGCGGGCTGCTCGGCGAAGCTCGCGAGCAGGAGGCTGCGGAAGCTGGCGTCGCGCAGCGACTCGGCCGAGATATTGATCCCCAGCGGATGGCCGGTGGCGGCGATGCTGCGCAGTGCAAGGCGGACGACCTCGGCGTCGATGCGGTTGATCACGCCCAGGCGCGCTGCCCAGGGCATGAAGTAGCCGGCACTCTGCAAGCCGCCATCCATGTCCAGGCGCACCGGGGCCTCGAAATGCAGCAGCGTGCCGGTGGCGTCCGTGACCGGGAAGCGGCCGAGCTGCATGCCGCCCGCCTGGAGTGCGCCTTCGATCGCCTGGCGCCAGCCGGCGAGTTCGGTATGGGCAAGTGGCGGCCGATGCGGATCGGCGACGCAGATCGCGCGTGCACCCGCCTGCTCGGCGTTGGCGAGCGCGCCGTCGGTGCGGGCGAGCAGGCTCTTGAGCGCGGCGCCGGGCGAGAACGCACAGGCGCCGAGCGGGAAGGCGACGTCAAGGCGCTGGCCGTCGCTGGCGTGCGCGAGCGCCTCGTCGATCACCGCCTGCACGCGCTCGGCGAGACCGGCGGCGTCGTCCTCGCCGCTCGCCAGCAGCGCAAAGTCGGTGCCGTTCAGGCGGCCGGCCTCCCAGTCGGGACGGGACGAGGCAAGGTGCAGCAGATGGTGTCCGAGCGTGCGCAGCAGCTTATCGACCGCGGGCCGCCCGTGCTGGCGGTTGAGGTTGGCGATGTCGCCGATGCGGGCGATCACCAGGGTCCCGCCTGCCTGCTCGTCCTCGCGCGCGAGAGCGCTTTCCACCCGGCGCAGGAACTGGGTGCGGGTCATCAGCCGGGTGAGCTCGTCGTGCTGGCTCTGGAAGCGCAGCGCCTCCAGCCGCTCGGCCTCCTCGCCGAGCATGAGCCGCACGCGTGCGGACAGTGCGTTCATGGCGCCCACCACGCGCCGGAACTCGAGCGTTCCGGGTTCGCGCGTGCTGACGAAGCGGCGCTCGCCGATCGCCGTCGCCTGCTCCACGACCTCGTCCAGCGGACGCAGGATGCGCTTGAGCAACAGGGTGCCGAGCGCGCCGCAGGCCACGCCGCCGACGCCGAACCAGAGCAGCAGGTCGAGCGTGGAGCGCCACAGCGACTCGTAGGCGTAGCGGTCGTGGCTGAGCACGCTGAGGGTGCCGAACTGGTGCCAGCCGTCCTGTACCTGCGCCACGCCGGCCGGGGCCTGCATCGGAATGAGCGCGCGGAACCACAGGGGTACGTCGCCCTCTCCGCCCTCGGCGACCTGCTCGGCGATGAGCTCGCCCTTGGGGTCGACCAGGCGGATCAGCCGGTAGTGGCCGGTGTCCATGCGCGCCGAAAGCTGCAGCTCGATGCTGACCGGGTCCTTGGGCAGGTGCGAGAGCACGAGCGCGAGGCCGCCGGCGTTGTCGATGTTCTTCACCGTGAGCGCCTGCACCAGGTAGTCGCGCGCCGATAGCGTGCCGACCACCAGGCTGCCGCCGAGGGCGAGCAGGGTGAGGCACAGGGTCGCGATCCAGAGTTGCTTGATCAGGGACATGTCGGGTGGCTCCGGGGAGGGTGTTGCGGGTTCATTGTTGAAGATCCAGCCCTTCGGCGCGCATGCGCTGCAGCACGCTGCGCCAGCGCGAAAGCCGGGCGGTGGGATCGGCGGAGCTGGTGTTCGCGCCTTGTACCCACAGGCCCTCGCTGGTGAAGCTGAAGATCGGGAAGAGGTCGGGGCGGCGACCGGCGGGACGGATCTCGCTCACCAGGTTGTCGAGGATCAGGGGCTCGGCATCGGGCGTCGGGTAGTAGCCGACGACCATGTGCGCCTGGGACAGCTTGCTCTGCGGACCGCCGATGCGGGCACGAACATAGATCAGCCGCAGGCGCTCGGATGGCACGCCGGCCGCCAGCAGGCTGGCGTACTTGGCGATGGCGAAGTCCTCGCAGTCTCCGGCGCCGCGGGCCAGCGTCTCGAGCGGGGTCGCCCAGTAGTCCGCCTCCTTCCAGACCTGGATGTCGTCGTCGAAGCGCAGGCGGCGGTTGAAGAAGGTGTTGATCCGCGACAGCCGCTCGTGCTCGTCGACCGCGTCAGGGCCGAGGAGCAGCGTGCGCCAGTCGCGGACGGCCTCGGCGACGGCTTCACCGTAGCGCGCGCGCGCGACCTCTTCCATGCGTGCGCCATCGGCCGACGCCAGCGCGAGCGGCAGGCCACCGACGAGCGCGGCGAGCGCGATGGCCGGGTACAGCCTGCGAAGGTGGGCGAGGAGGGCGGGTGGCATCGGCGGGCGCGGACAGGATGGCTCCGATTATCGGCGATCCGGGCCTGCCGGGCCGTCGGCCGGACGCCGGCGGCGTGACCTGGAGCACGGCCGCCGGGATAAGTTGGGGCCGGTTGTGCAAAGCGTCACTGGCGCCCCGTTTCCGTGCTCCGGCGGTTGCGGAAAACTTGGTCTAATCACGCAACGGCGGCCCTTTCGAGCTGCTATGACGAGGAAACCAAAGAACATGGAAAGGCACAAGATCTTCCGCCGCACCTGCGTCATCGCGGTGCTCTTCGCGCTGCACGGTACGGCGCTGGCGGAGGCGGTGCCCGCGGCCCTGCGCGAGGCGGCGCTGAAGGCGGTGGGTACCAACCCCGAGGTGCAGGCGCGCTGGCACGCATTCCAGGCCGCGGGCGCGGAACAGGACGTGGCGCGCGGCGGCTACCTGCCGCAGATCGACCTCAACGCCGGCGTCGGCCGTGAGCGCCAGGACCGTCCGGGCGAGGCTACGGACCGTTACACCCGGCGCGGCGCGGCGCTGTCGCTCAACCAGATGTTGTACGACGGCTTCCTCACCCGCAGCGAGGTTGCCCGCCTGGGCTTCGCCCGCCTGGCGCGCTACTACGAGGTGGTGGATGCGTCCGAGACGGCAGCGCTGGAGACGGTGCGCGCCTACGCCGACGTGCTGCGTTATCGCGACCTGGTCCAGCTCGCCAAGGACAACTACGTCGAGCACCGCCGCGTGTACGACCAGATCGCCGAACGCACTGCGGCGGGGGTGGGGCGCCGGGTCGATCTCGAGCAGGCCAGCGGCCGTCTCGCGCTCGCCGAGTCCAACCTGCTGACCGAAGTGTCGAACCTGCACGACGTCAGCGCGCGCTATCTGCGCCTGGTCGGCGAGGCCCCCGCCGACACGCTGCCGGCGCTGCCCGACGCGCTGGCCGGGACCGCCGGATTGCCGCCGACGGTCGCGGATGCGGTCAGGAACGCGCTCGGCACGAGCCCGGTGCTGGCCGCCGCGATCGAGAACGTGCGCGCCGGCCAGGCCGAGATCGAGGCCCGCCGTGCCGCCAACCAGCCGCGCGTCGACCTGCGCGCACGGCAGTCGGTCGATCACAACCTCGATGGGGTGGACGGACGCTCGCGCGAGGGCGTGGTCGAGGTGGTGCTCAATTACAACCTGTTCCGCGGCGGCTCCGACCAGGCGCGCATTCGTCAGGCAGCGGAGTCGCTGAACCAGGCGCGCGACCTGCGCGAGAAGGCCTGCCGCGATGTTCGTCAGACCCTGTCGATCGCCTACAACGACAGCCAGCGCCTGAAAGAGCAGATCGGCTACCTGGATCAGCACCAGCTGTCGATCGCCAAGGCGCGCGAGGCCTACCGCCAGCAGTTCGACATCGGCCAGCGCACCCTGCTCGACCTGCTCGACACCGAGAACGAGTACTTCCAGGCACGCCGCGCCTACACCAGCGCGCGCTACGACCTTGCGATCGCCGAGGCGCGAACGCTCGCCGGGATGGGGCGCCTGCTCAACACGCTGGAGGTGGCGCGCAACGATCTGCCGACGCCGGCCGAGCTCGGTCAGGATCGCAGCGGGAGCGAACCGGCCGACCTGTGCCCACCCGAGGCACCGACGCCGCTGCAGATCGACAAGGAGGCACTTTTCGCCGAGGCCATGCGCGAGGCGGGCACAGGCCGTGCCCCGGGCCCCTCGGCGCAGCCGATGACACCCCAGCGCGACTGAGTGCGCACTGTCCCGTCAGCGTCCCCGAAAAACCGGCGGGCGCTTGGCCAGGAAGGCTTCGAGGCCTTCGCGGTAATCCTCGGTGTCGAGGAACGCGAAGGCCTCGCGCTTTTCGGCGTCGCTGAGCGCGCCGCCGTCCATCAGGCGCTTCACCCACTGCTTGTGCCAGCGCGCCACCAGCGGCGCGCCCGCGCAGATGCGCGCCGCACATGCGGCGGCCTCCTCGAACACTCTTTCGTCATCGACGACGCGCGACAGCAGCCCCTTTTGCAAAGCTTCGCGCGCGCTCAGGATTCGCCCCTCGAGCAGGATCTCCAGCACCACCGCCGGCCCCACCAGCGCGAGCAGGCCGGCCATCTCGCCCGGATACATCGAGAACCCGAGACGATTGATCGGCGCACCGAAGCGCGATGATTCCCCGGCAATGCGGATGTCGCAGCAGCCGGCGATCTCCAGTCCGCCACCGATGCAGGCGCCGCGGATCGCGGCCACGGTGGGCACGGCGCAGTCGCGGATCGCGTCGAGCGCGCTCGCCACCAGATCCTCGTGGTAGTGCAGGGCGTCGTCCACGGTGGTGCGCACGCGCTGGAACTCCTCGATGTCGCCGCCGGCGGCGAAGGCGTCGTCACCGGCGCCGCGCAGGATCACGCAGCGCACGTCGCTGTCGCTGGCGATGCGTTTCATGGCCGCCGACAGGCCACGCCACATGGCGGCGTTGACGGCGTTGAGCTTGGCCGGGTTGTGCAGGATGACGGTGGCGAGCCCGTCGCCGATCTCGAGGTCGATTCGTGTGCTCATTGGGATGGCCGTTTTCGATAAATAAAATTTTTCCATACGGATGTGTATGGAGTCTTATGGATGATATATCATCCGCTCGCTCGATACGGCCCGCGGCAGACGGGCCGGTCGATAAAGGAGGGTGGAGGCTAGCGTTTCTGCGTTGCTTATCCATGGGAGGGAGAAAGTGTCTAGCTCTATGTACGCGCACATCCGGCGCAACCCGCGCTTTGCGGAGCTTGTCGCCAAGCGCACCCGCTTCGCGGGCATTCTCGCGGCGATCGTCCTGATCGTCTTCTACGGCTTCGTGCTGCTCGTGGCCTTCGCGCCCGAGCTCATCGGCACTCGTCTGTTCGAAGGCAGCAACCTGACCTTCGGCATCCTGGCCGGGCTGTTGCAGTTCGTCTTCTTCTGGGTCCTGACCTGGGTGTACGTGCGGCGCGCCAACGGCGAGTTCGACGACATCAACAAGGAACTCGTGAAGGCCGCCTGGAAGGAGGAGAAGTGATGAACGCCCGCATGCATTCCCGTCTTGTCGCCGGCCTGCTGGCCCTCGCCGCCAGCCCGCTCGCGCTCGCCGCCGGTCCCGCGATGGACGCGGCCGAGAAGCAGCCCCTCAACCTCCACGCCATCGGCATGTTCTTCGTGTTCGTGCTGATGACCCTGGGCATCACCTACTGGGCGGCCAGCCGCACCAAGTCGACCGCCGACTTCTACACGGCCGGCGGTGGCATCACCGGTTTCCAGAACGGCCTGGCGATCGCCGGTGACTACATGTCGGCGGCCACGCTGCTCGGCCTGACCGCGATGATGTATGCGCAGGGTGTGGATGCCTACATCTACATGCTGTCCTTCTTCGTCGGCTGGCCGATCATCCTGTTCCTGATGGCCGAGCGCCTGCGCAACCTGGGCAAGTTCACCTTCGCCGACATCACCGCCTACCGCCTCGACCAGGGCAAGGTGCGCACGATGGCCGCGGTGAGCTCGCTGACCGTGGTGTGCTTCTACCTCGTCGCGCAGATGGTCGGTGCCGGTCAGCTCATCAAGCTGCTGTTCGGTCTCGACTACAACATCGCGCTCGTCGTCGTCGGCGCGCTGATGATGGTGTACGTGACCTTCGGCGGCATGGTCGCCACCACCTGGGTGCAGATCATCAAGGCCTGCATGCTGCTGGTCGGCGGTACCGCGGTCGGCCTGCTCGCGTTCAGCCAGTTCGGCTTCTCGTTCGACGAACTGACCACCCGCGCGATGGAAGTGCACAAGCTGGGTGAGAAGCTGCTCAACCCTGGCAGCCTGCTCGCCGACCCGGTCACCGCGATCTCGCTCGGCCTCGGCCTGATGTTCGGTACCGCCGGCCTGCCGCACATCCTGATGCGCTTCTTCACCGTGACCGACGCCAAGGAAGCGCGCAAGTCGGTGCTCTACGCCTCGGGCATCGTCGCCTACTTCTTCAACGTCATCGCCATCATGGGCCTGTGCGCGATCATCATCGTCGGCCAGAACCCGCAGTTCTTCGAGGGTGGCGTGATCGGCGGCAAGGTCGTCGGCGGCGGCAACATGATCGCCATGCACCTGGCGCAGGCGGTGGGCGGCAACCTGCTGCTCGGCTTCCTGTCGGCGGTGGCCTTCGCGACCATCCTCGCGGTGGTGGCGGGCCTGGCGCTGGCCGGCGCGTCGGCGATCTCGCACGACATCTATTCGCGCGTCATCATGAAGGGCAAGGCCAACGAGGCCACCGAGCTGAAGGTGTCGAAGTACGCCACCATCGGCCTGGGCATCGTCGCCATACTGCTCGGCATGGCCTTCGAGAAGATGAACATCGCGTTCATGGTCGCGCTCGCCTTCGGCGTGGCGGCTTCGGCCAACTTCCCGGTGCTGATCCTGTCGATGTACTGGAAGGGCCTCACCACCAAGGGCGCCCTCGTCGGCGGCTACTCCGGCCTGGTCAGCGCGGTGCTGTTCGTGCTGCTGTCGAAATCGGTGTGGGTGGATGTGCTGGGCAACGCCTCGGCGATCTTCCCCTACACCCAGCCGGCGCTGTTCTCGATGCCGATCGCCTTCTTCATGACCTGGCTGTTCTCGACGCTCGACAGCAGCAAGGTTGCGGCGGCCGAGAAGGAAGCCTTCGAGGACCAGTACGTGCGCGCGCAGACCGGCGTCGGCGCCGCGACCGCCGCGTCGCACTGATCGAGCGCCGAGCCCCGCCCGCCTCGCGCGGGCGAGGGGAGGCGACTGACGGATCGCTTCCGTGGGAGCGGGCTTGCCCGCGAACAGGGTGGCATTCGAGGACAGGCCCGCTCCCACGTTGACGCGTGGGGGCGGGCTTGTCCGTTGATGGCGCGGCAGCCGCTGGCGGGCGGCCGCCCCGGCGAGAGGCGAGTGATAGACTCCAGCGCCATCGCCCCGTGGTTTTGCCTTCCGGCGGGACCTTCATCCCAAAGGAGTCGTCGTGCCTGTCAATGAACTGCTCGTCATCCTGCTGCTGATCGCAGCGAGCGCCTTCTTTTCGATGTCCGAGATCTCCCTCGCCGCCTCGCGCAAGATCAAGTTGCGCCTGATGGCCGAAGGCGGACACCTCAATGCCCAGCGCGTGCTCGCGCTGCAGGACAATCCGGGCAACTTCTTCACCGTGGTGCAGATCGGCCTCAACGCCGTGGCGATCCTGGGCGGCGTGGTGGGCGAGCAGGCGCTGTCGCCCTACGTCACCGTGCTCCTGCGCACCGTCTACGAGGGCCCGATGCTCGGCACCGTCGCCTTCGTCCTCTCCTTCGTGTTCGTCACCTCGCTGTTCGTGCTCTTCGCCGACCTCATGCCCAAGCGCCTGGCGATGGTGCAGCCCGAGCGCATCGCGGTCGCCGTGGTGCGGCCGATGCAGGCCTGCGTGTGGGCGTTCGCGCCGCTGGTGTGGGTGTTCAATGGCGCGGCCGACCTCATCTTCCGCTGGTTCAAGCTGCCGAGCGCGCGCATCGAGGACATCACCGCCGACGACATCATGGCGATGGCCGACGCCGGTGCGCAGGCCGGCGCGCTGCTGCGCCAGGAGCAGCATCTCATCAGCAACGTGTTCGAGCTCGACTCGCGCATCGTTCCCTCGGCGATGACCTCGCGCGAGAGCATCGTCTTCCTCACCCTGTCCGAGTCCGAAGAGAGCATCCGGCGCAAGATCGCGGCCCATCCGCACGGCAAGTTCCCGGTGTGCGAGGACGGCATCGACAGCGTGATCGGCTATGTCGACGCCAAGGACATCCTGCCGCGCATCGTCCAGGGCCAGGACCTGTCGCTGCGCACCCAGCCGATCGTGCGCAAGGTGCTGATGCTGCCCGACACGCTGACCCTGTTCGAGGCGCTCGAACGGTTTCGCGATGCGAAGGAGGATTTCGCGCTCGTGCTCAACGAATACGCGCTCGTGGTGGGGCTGCTGTCGCTGCAGGACGTGATGAGCACGGTGATGGGCGATCTGGTGAGCCCGTTCCAGGAAGAACTGATCGTGCGTCGCGACGACAACTCCTGGCTGATCGATGGCGTCACGCCGATCGAGGACGTCATGCAAGCCCTCGACATCGAGGTCTTCGAGGGCTTCCAGAACTACGAGACGGTGGCCGGCTTCCTGATGTACCGCCTGCGCAAGGTGCCCAAGCGCACCGACTTCGTGACTTATGCCGGCTACAAGTTCGAGGTCGTCGACATCGACAACTACCGTATCGACCAGGTCCTGGTCACGCGCGAAGGGGCGCCGGCTGCGCCGGTGACCGACGCGGCGCGCTGATCAGGCGCTGGCGCCGGCGGCGACCTTCGCGCCAGCGATGCGGGCGAGCGCTGCGCGTCCGCTCAGGATGTGCGCGCGCATGCGCGCTTCGGCGCGCTCTCCGTCGCGGGCGAGCAGCGCCTGCAGGATGTCGCGGTGTTCGGCCAGGGACTGCTCCAGCCGGCCTTCCGAAAACAGCGAGTGGTGGCGCGACAGCTTGATGACCTTGCGCAGGTCTTCGATCACCTGCAGCAGCCAGCGGTTGTCGGCGATCTGCTGGAGGGCGAGGTGGAAGGCCTGGTTGGCCTCGAAGAAACCGTCGATGTCGGCTGCCGCGGCGGCCTTTTCGAGCTCGGCATGGATGGCGCGCAGGCGGGTTAGGTCGGACTCGCTCGCCTTGCGTGCCGAGGCGCGCGCGCATTCGCCCTCGAGCAGGGACATCACGCTGAACACCTCGTCGAGGTCGCGCTCGGAAATCTCGGTCACGTAACAGCCGCGGCGCGGCTTGAGCGTGACCAGCCCTTCGGAGGCGAGCACCTTGAGCGCCTCGCGCAGCGGGGTGCGCGAGATGCCGTAATGCTCGGCCAGCGCCTGCTCGTCCACCCAGGTGCCGGGCGGCAGTTCGTGCGAGAAGATGCGCTGCCGCAGGCGCTCGGCCACTTCCTGATACAGCGCGATGGGGGCGATGCGTGAGGCGTTCATGTGTGGATTCGGTGTTTCGAACTGCGAAGGGAGCGGTGGCCCCCGGGAGCCGGGTCGATTCCATCGTCCCGGGCATTGCGTTCATAATTATGGATAAAGTATTATTTTATCGTTGAGCAAGTCAAGTTCCATGCGCGACGCGTCATGGGAGGCGCCGGGTCCGCCCGGCGGAAGAAGAGGGGGCGCGTCGCTCTCTGGAGCGTCGACGGCCGTCCGTGGCAGTGGTCACGGACGGCGCCGTCGCCGCAAGGATCCGGTTTTGTGCCCGTAGCCGCCGAGGCTGCAGATTTAACGAGGTTTTTCATGTCGAACGCCAACGAGCCCGTCTATCCCCAGCCCGACTTCGAGGCCTGGAAAAAAGCAGCCGCCAAGCAGGCCCCCGGTGGCGATGTCGAGAAGCTCAACTGGATCACGCCCGAGGGGCTGACCGTCAAGCCGCTCTATACCAAGGCCGACACCGAGGGTCTCGCGCATGCCGACACCCTGCCTGGCTTCGAGCCTTTCCTGCGCGGCCCGCAGCCGACCATGTACGCGGTCAAGCCGTGGACCATCCGCCAGTACGCCGGGTTCTCCACCGCCGAGGCCTCCAACGCCTTCTACCGCAAGGCGCTCGCCGCCGGCGGCCAGGGGGTGTCGGTGGCCTTCGACCTCGCCACTCACCGCGGCTACGACTCGGACAACCCGCGCGTCGTTGGCGACGTCGGCAAGGCTGGCGTGGCGATCGACTCGGTCGAGGACATGAAGATCCTTTTCGACGGCATCCCGCTCGACAAGATCTCGGTGTCGATGACCATGAACGGCGCGGTGCTGCCCATCCTCGCCGGCTACATCGTCGCCGCGGAAGAGCAGGGCGTGAGCCAGGACAAGCTTTCCGGGACCATCCAGAACGACATCCTCAAGGAGTTCATGGTCCGCAACACCTACATCTACCCGCCGACGCCGTCGATGAAGATCATCGCCGACATCTTCCAGTACACGTCGTCGCACATGCCCAAGTTCAACAGCATCTCGATCTCGGGCTACCACATCCAGGAAGCGGGCGCGAACCAGGCGATCGAGCTCGCGTTCACGCTCGCCGACGGCCTCGAGTACGTGCGCACCGGCATCAAGTCGGGCATGGACGTCGACACCTTCGCCGGCCGCCTGTCCTTCTTCTGGGCGGTGGGCATGAACTTCTACCTCGAGATCGCCAAGATGCGCGCCGCGCGTCTGCTGTGGTGGCGGATCATGAAGCAGTTCAACCCCAAGAGCGCCAAGTCGATGATGCTGCGCACGCACTCGCAGACTTCGGGCTGGTCGCTCACCGAGCAGGACCCCTACAACAACGTCGTGCGCACCACCATCGAGGCGATGGCCGCGGTGTTCGGCGGCACCCAGTCGCTGCACACCAACGCGCTCGACGAAGCCATCGCGTTGCCCACCGAGTTCTCCGCCCGCATCGCGCGCAACACGCAGATCATCATCCAGGAAGAGACCCACATCTGTAACGTCGTCGACCCCTGGGCCGGCTCCTACATGATGGAGAAGCTCACCCAGGACATGGCCGACAAGGCCTGGGCGCTGATCGAAGAGATCGAGTCCATGGGCGGCATGACCAAGGCGGTCGAGTCCGGCTGGGCCAAGATGAAGGTCGAGGAATGCGCCGCCGACAAGCAGGCGCGCATCGACTCGGGCAAGGACGTCATCGTCGGCGTCAACAAGTACAAGCTCGCCAAGGAAGACCCGATCGACATCCTCGACATCGACAACCACGCGGTGCGCGAATCCCAGATCGCTCGTCTCAACAAGATCCGCGCCAGCCGCGACGCTGCTGCAGTGCAGGCCGCGCTCGATGCGCTGACCAAGTGTGCCGAGACCGGCGAGGGCAACCTGCTCGACCTGTCGGTGCAGGCGATCCGGCTGCGCGCCACCGTCGGCGAGATCTCGGACGCGCTCGAGAAGGTTTTCGGCCGGTATCGTGCCAACCCGCAAGCCGTGTCCGGCGTCTATGGAGCCGTCGTGGAAGAACAGGAAGACTGGAAGGCGCTCAAGGCCGACATCGAGGCCTTCATTGCCGAAGAGGGCCGCCGTCCGCGCATCATGATCGCCAAGCTTGGCCAGGACGGGCATGACCGCGGCGCCAAGGTGGTGGCCTCGGCCTTCGCCGACCTCGGCTTCGACATCGACATCGGTCCGCTCTTCCAGACCCCGGAAGAGGCCGCCCGCCACGCGGTCGAGAACGACGTCCATGCGGTCGGCTGCTCCAGCCTCGCCGCCGGCCACAAGACGCTGGTGCCGCAGGTGGTCAATGAGCTCAAGCGCCTCGGCGCCGACGACATCATCACCTTCGTCGGTGGCGTGATCCCGGCGCAGGACTATGACGCGCTCTATGCCGCCGGCGCCAAGGGCATCTTCGGTCCCGGCACCCCGATTCCGGTCGCCGCACGCGAGGTGCTCAAGCAGATCCGCGCCGCACGCAAGGCCGCCGCCTGAGTTCGCGCGATCCCCGACCCTGCATGGCTCGTCCCCCATGCAGGGTCGCGCGCAACATCGAATCCGTCGCCCATGAACATGCCTGAAACCCTGTCCGCCCTGTCGCCCGAGCTCGACGCCGCCGACCGCAGCCTGGTCGACGGGGTGCGCGCGCGCCTGCTGCGTCCGCTGGCCAAGACCATCACGCTGATCGAGTCGCAGCGCGAGGACCACAAGCTGCGCGCCCAGCGCGTACTCGAAGCCCTGCTGCCGCACACCGGTGGTGCGATGCGGGTGGGGATCTCCGGGGTGCCGGGGGTGGGCAAGTCGACCTTCATCGAGGCGCTCGGGCTCCATCTGATCGAGCAGGGCCTGCGCGTGGCGGTGCTCGCGGTCGATCCGTCCTCGTCGGTCACCGGCGGCTCGATCCTCGGCGACAAGACGCGCATGGAGCTGCTGAGCCAGAACCCCGCCGCCTTCATCCGCCCCAGCCCCTCGGCGTGCAGCCTGGGCGGCGTGGCCGAGAAGACGCGCGAGACGATGCTGGTGTGCGAGGCCGCCGGCTTCGACGTCATCATCGTCGAGACCGTCGGCGTGGGGCAGAGCGAGACCGCGGTCGCCGGCATGACCGACATCTTCTGCCTGCTGCAACTGCCCAACGCCGGCGACGACCTGCAGGCGATCAAGAAGGGGATCATGGAGATCGCCGACCTGATCGTCATCAACAAGGCCGACATCGACCCTTCGGCCGCGATGCGCGCCAAGTCGCAGATCAAGACCGCGCTCCACATGCTGCGCCCGGCGAGCCCGAACTGGACGGTGCCGGTGCTGACCTTGTCGGCGCTGAAGAAGGACGGCGTCGCCGAATTCTGGGACACGGTCAGCGCGTACCGCAAGGCGCTGACCGCCTCCGGCGAGTTCGACGCCAAGCGCCGTCACCAGGCGCTTGCTTGGATGTGGGAGCTGATCGATTCCGGGTTGCGCAGCCGTTTCCGCAGCCATCCGCAGGTCAAGAGCGAATTGCCGGCGCTGGCGCGGGCGGTGGAAGAGGGCGCGACCACGCCCTCGGTCGCCGCGCTCCGCTTGCTCGGCCATCTTTGAAGTACAGCAAGGGCTTGCCAAGGTCGCAGCCCGACAATCCCAGGATCTGACAGGAGATCATCAATGCACGAAATCATTCGCCAGCTGGAGGAGAAGCGCGAGAAGGCCCGCCTCGGTGGTGGCCAGAAGCGCATCGATGCCCAGCATGCCAAGGGCAAACTCACCGCGCGCGAACGCATCCTGCTGCTGCTCGACGACGACAGCTTCGAAGAGTGGGACATGTTCAAGGAGCACCGCTGCAACGAGTTCGGCATGAACGCCGACCACATCCCGGGTGACGGGGTGGTGATCGGCTACGGCACGATCAACGGCCGTCTGGTGTTCGTGTTCTCGCAGGACTTCACCGTGTTCGGCGGCTCGCTGTCCGAGACCCACGCCGAGAAGATCTGCAAGGTCATGGCCATGCGATGAAGGTCGGCGCGCCGGTGATCGGGCTGAACGACTCGGGCGGCGCCCGCATCCAGGAAGGCGTGGACTCGCTCGGCGGCTACGCCGACGTGTTCCAGCGCAACGTGCTGGCCTCGGGCGTGGTGCCGCAGATCTCGCTGATCATGGGGCCCTGCGCGGGCGGCGCGGTGTATTCGCCGTCGATGACCGACTTCATCTTCATGGTCAAGGACTCGTCCTACATGTTCGTGACCGGTCCCGAAGTGGTGAAGACCGTGACCCACGAGGAGGTGACCGCCGAGGAACTGGGCGGCGCCGTCACCCACACGACCAAGTCGGGCGTCGCCGACCTCGCCTTCGAGAACGACGTCGAGGCGCTGATGATGACCCGCCGCCTGGTCGGCTTCATCCCCGCCAGCAACCGCGAGAAGCCGCCGGTCGTGCCCTGCGTCGATCCGGCCGACCGCCTCGACTACTCGCTCGACACCCTGGTGCCGGACAACCCCAACCAGCCGTATGACATGAAGGAGCTGATCGTCAAGATGGTCGACGACGGCGACTTCTTCGAGCTGCAGCCCGACTACGCCAAGAACATCATCATCGGCTTCGCGCGCATGGAAGGCGCCCCGGTGGGCATCGTCGCCAACCAGCCGCTGGTGCTGGCCGGCTGCCTCGACATCAAGAGCTCGATCAAGGCCGCGCGCTTCGTGCGCTTCTGCGACGCCTTCAACATCCCGGTGGTCACCCTGGTGGATGTCCCCGGCTTCATGCCCGGTACCTCGCAGGAATACGGCGGCATCATCAAGCACGGCGCCAAGCTGCTCTACGCCTACGCCGAATGCACCGTGCCGAAGGTCACCCTCATCACCCGCAAGGCCTACGGCGGTGCCTACGACGTGATGTCGTCCAAGCACCTGCGCGGCGACGTGAACTTCGCCTGGCCGAGCGCCGAGATCGCGGTGATGGGCCCGAAGGGCGCGGTCGAGATCATCTTCCGCGAGGAGAAGAACGACCCCGCCAAGATCGCCGAGCGCGAGGCCGAGTACAAGCGCCGCTTCGCCAACCCCTTCGTGGCCGGCGCGCGTGGCTTCATCGACGACGTGATCATGCCGCACGAGACCCGCAAGCGCGTGTGCCGTTCGCTGGCGATGCTCAAGGACAAGGAACTGGAAAACCCGTGGCGCAAGCACGGCAACATCCCGCTCTGATCCGCGCACGAGGAATACATACATGTTCAAGAAAATCCTGATCGCCAACCGCGGTGAAATCGCCTGCCGCGTCATCAAGACCGCCCGCAAGATGGGCATCGCCACCGTCGCCGTGCACTCGGAGGCGGACAAGGACGCACTCTTCGTCGAGCTGGCCGACGAGGCCGTGTGCATCGGCCCGGCGCCGTCCAAAGAGTCCTACCTGGTGATGGACAAGATCATCGCCGCCTGCAAGCAGACCGGCGCCGAAGCGGTGCACCCGGGCTACGGCTTCCTGTCGGAGAACGCGGAGTTCTCGCGCCGCCTGGAAGAGGAGGGCATCAAGTTCATCGGTCCGAAGCACTACTCGGTCGCCAAGATGGGCGACAAGATCGAGTCGAAGAAGCTCGCGATCGCGGCCGGCGTCAATACCATCCCCGGCTACAACGATGCCATCTCCGGCCCCGACGAGGCGGTCGAGATCGCCAAGAAGATCGGCTACCCGGTGATGATCAAGGCCTCCGCCGGCGGTGGCGGCAAGGGCCTGCGCGTGGCCTTCAACGACAAGGAGGCGCACGAAGGCTTCGCCTCCTGCGTCAATGAAGCGAAGAACGCCTTCGGCGACGACCGCGTCTTCATCGAGAAGTACGTGCTCGAGCCGCGTCACATCGAGATCCAGGTGCTGGGCGACTCGCACGGCAACTACGTGTACCTGAACGAGCGCGACTGCTCGATCCAGCGCCGCCACCAGAAGGTCATCGAGGAGGCGCCGAGCCCCTTCGTCGATCCGGCGATGCGCAAGGCGATGGGCGAGCAGGCGGTCGCGCTGGCGCGTGCGGTGAACTACGAGTCGGCCGGTACGGTGGAGTTCGTGGTCAGCGGCGCGACCAAGGAGTTCTACTTCCTGGAGATGAACACCCGCCTGCAGGTCGAGCACCCGGTCACCGAGCTGATCACCGGGCTCGACCTCGTCGAGCAGATGATCCGCGTGGCCTACGGCGAGAAGCTGCCGCTCGCGCAGGCCGACGTCGGCATCAACGGCTGGTCCATGGAGTGCCGCATCAACGCCGAAGACCCGTTCCGCGGCTTCCTGCCCTCCACCGGCCGCCTGGTGAAGTTCCAGGCGCCGCAGGAGGTGCCGGGCCAGGTGCGCGTCGATACCGGCGTCTATGAAGGCGGCGAGATCTCGATGTACTACGACTCGATGATCGCCAAGCTCATCGTGCACGGCAAGGATCGCCAGCAGGCCATCGAGCGCATGCGCGACGCGCTGAACCACTTCGTGATCCGCGGCATCAGCTCGAACATCCCCTTCCAGGCCGCGCTGCTGCAGCACCCGCGCTTCTGCTCGGGCAACTTCAACACCGGCTTCATCGCCGAGGAATACCCGCAGGGCTTCGACGCCTCGATGGTGCCGCACGACGACCCGGCCCTGCTCGCCGCCGTCGCCACCTTCGCCCGCATGCGCTATATCGAGCGCGCGGTGCAGATCGAGGGCCAGCTCGCAGGCCATGGCCGCAAGGTGGCCAGCGAGTGGGTGGTGGTCATGGGTGGCAAGCAGTACCCGATGAACACCCGGGCGATCGAAGGCGGCCTCGCCGTCACTCACGGCGGCAAGACCTACAACATCGTGTCCGACTGGAAGTTCGGCGACCTGCTGTTCAGCGGCATGGTCAACGGCGCACCGATCGGCCTGCAGATCGAGCGCCGCGGCCTGCGCTACCGCATCTCGCACTTTGGCCTGCAGGTCGAGCCGATGGTGATGACGGTGCGCGCCGCCCACCTGCTGTCGCTGATGCCCGAGAAGCTGCCTCCCGACATGTCGAAGTTCCTGCTGTCGCCGATGCCGGGTCTGCTGCGCGAGGTCGCCGTGGCCGAAGGCCAGGAAGTGAAGGCGGGCGAGAAGCTCGCCGTCATCGAGGCGATGAAGATGGAGAACCTGCTCAAGGCCGAGCAGGACGGCAAGGTCAAGAAGATCGTTGCCAGGCCGGGGGCCAGCCTGTCGGTGGACGAGGTGATCATCGAGTTCGAGTGAGCACCACCACTCAAGCGTTTTGATCGATGGGGAGGGAGACCCGGGCTGCGAGCCCGGGTGCCTGTCGGCACAAGGCCTGCGCAAGCAGGCCTTTTTTTATCGCCGCGCTGCGGGTGATCTGCCTGGAACCTTTCTCCAGGCAGGCTTGTCGTATTTGCACAAATTAAATTGCCGGCCTATTATCCGGGCCGTCACCCCGCTCCCGCTTCTCGGGAGCATGTAGTCCGGGTCCAGGGTCGCCGTGCGGCCCCATCACGTGCGGACCCGTCCACAAGAAAGCCGTCGACCCCTCACGGATGACATCCCGCCATCCGGTCGCGGCGCCGTGGGCTGCGCAAACGCGTGTGCCCGGCAAATACGAAGATCAGACCAGGAGGACGTTTCATGAGCGCTCAAGTGCATGCTCTCAAGGCCCTGAACCCGCGTGTGGAGACGCCCGAGGCGGCGGCCGGCCCGTTCGGACCCGTGCCGTTCAAGGTCTACACGCAGCGCGACCTCGATCGCATCCCGCAACTTGCCAGCCTCACGCCCGAGCAACGCTTCGAGATGAAGGTGGTGTCTTCGGTGCTGCCGTTCCGCGTGAACCAGTACGTCATCGACGAACTGATCGACTGGCGCAACATCCCTGCCGATCCGATCTTCCAGCTCACCTTTCCGCAGCGCGGCATGCTTGCTCCCGAGCATTTCGAGCGCATTGCCGGCCTGATCGAGCGCGCGGCGCCCAAGGACGAGCTCGAGCAGGCGATCGCCGAAGTACGCCATGCCCTCAATCCGCATCCTGCCGACCAGATGCAGATGAACATGCCGCTCGACGAGCACGGCAACCGTCTCGACGGCATGCAGCACAAGTACCGCGAGACGGTGCTGTTCTTCCCCAGCCAGGGTCAGACCTGCCACAGCTATTGCACCTTCTGTTTCCGCTGGGCGCAGTTCGTCGGCGACAAGGAGCTGCGCATCGCCTCTTCCGAAGCGAGCGCCTTGCACGACTATCTTCGCCGGCACACCGAAGTCACCGACCTGCTGGTGACCGGTGGCGATCCGATGGTGATGAAGAGCCGTCACCTGCGTGACTACCTCGAGCCGCTGCTGCAGCCCGAGTTCGACCACATCCAGACCATCCGCATCGGTTCCAAGGCGTTGACCTTCTGGCCGCACCGCTTCCTGGGCGCGGAGGACGCCGACGACCTCATCCGCCTGCTCACGCAGCTCGTCGAGGGTGGCAAGCACGTGGCGCTGATGGCGCACTACAACCACTGGAAGGAGCTCGACACCGAGGCTGCGCAGGCCGCCATCCGCCGTGTGCGCAGCACGGGCGCCGTGATTCGCGCACAAGGGCCGCTGGTCGCGCACATCAACGACGACCCGGCGGTGTGGGCGAAGATGTGGCGCATGGAAGTCAAGCTCGGCCTGGTGCCGTACTACATGTTCGTCGAGCGCGACACCGGCGCACGTGCGTACTTCGAGGTGCCGCTGGTGCGCGCCTGGGAGATCTATCAGCAGGCGATCCAGCAGGTCTCCGGCCTGGCGCGCACCGCGCGCGGCCCGAGCATGAGCGCGAGCCCCGGGAAGGTCGAGATCCAGGGCATCACCGAGATCGCCGGCGAGAAAGTGTTCGTGCTGCGCTTCATCCAGGGTCGCAACCCCGATTGGGTGCAGCGTCCCTTCTTTGCGAAGTACGACGACAAGGCCACCTGGCTGGATCAGCTCGTGCCCGCCTTCGGCGAGCAGAAGTGGTTCTGGCAGGACGAGTACGAGGCCATCCGCGAAGACCGCCTGGGCGCTGCCTGATCCGGGCGGCGTAGGGACGGAGGAGGGCCCGCATGTGCGGGCCCTCCTCGTTTCCGGGCTGCTATGATCCGCTCATCGATCCGAGCAGGAGGCGGCCGACATGGATTTTCGCAACGGCAGGGAAAGCCGCAACGTCGAGGACCGCCGTGGCCAGGGCGGACGAAGGCTGGGCGGAGGAGGCCGCAGGATCGGCATCGGCACCATCGTCCTGGCGCTGATCGCCATGTACTTCGGCATTGACCCGGGCGTGGTGCTCAACACCAGCGAGATGATGTCGCCGCCGGCCGTCGAGTCAGCCGCGCCCGCGCGCCCGCGCTCGGCAGCGGGGGACGAAGCCGCACGTTTCGTCGCCATGGTGCTCGCCGACACCGAGGATACGTGGGGGCCGATCTTCCAGGCTGGCGGTGCGCAGTACCGCGAACCAGGCATGGTCCTCTACTCAGGTGCCACGCGCAGCGCCTGCGGGGTGGGTCAGGCGGAGATGGGGCCCTTCTACTGTCCCGCCGACGGCAAGGTGTATCTCGACCTCGCCTTCTTCGACGAACTCCACCACCGCTACGGCGCGCCGGGCGATTTCGCCCAGGCCTACGTGATTGCGCATGAGGTCGGCCATCACGTGCAGAACCTGCTCGGCATATCGGACAAGGTGCAGCAGGCCCGTCAACGCGTCTCGGAGCGCGAGGCCAACCTGCTGTCGGTGCGGCTCGAACTCCAGGCCGACTGCCTCGCCGGGGTGTGGGCGCACCACGCGCATCGCGCGCGTCAGGTGCTGGAGGCGGGCGACGTCGAGGAGGGGCTGGCTGCGGCGAGCGCCGTGGGAGACGACCGCATGCAGAAGCGCGCACAAGGTTATGCGGTGCCGGACAGCTTCACCCACGGCAGCGCGGCGCAGCGCGTGCGCTGGTTTCGCGCCGGCCTCGACACCGGCCAACTGCGCAGCTGCGATACCTTCTCGGTCGCCGCGCTCTGAAGCCGGGCCGACCCGTCAGCGCGATGCACGCCGCGCGCACCCCCATTTCCGGGCGCCTGCCGGCAAAGAGCGGTGGGCCCGGCTGCGGGGCCGCGCCCGTTGCGAGTCGGCCGAGGCTCAGCTGCCGGCGAGGCGGGCAAAGGCCTCGACCACTTCCGGCGGCGCCTGCACGAGTTCCACCAGCACGCCTTCGCCGCCGATCGGAAACTCCTCGTTGCCCTTGGGGTGCAGGAAGGTGATGTCGAAGCCTGCCGCGCCGCGGCGGATGCCGCCCGGGGCGAAGCGCACGCCGTTGGCGCCCAGCCATTCCACGGCCTTGGGCAGGTCGTCCACCCACAGGCCGACGTGGTTGAGCGGGGTGGTGTGCACTGCGGGCTTCTTCTCGGGGTCGAGCGGCTGCATCAGGTCGACCTCGACCTTGAACGGGCCGCTGCCCATGGCGCAGATGTCCTCGTCCACGTTCTCGCGCTCGGAGACGAAGTTGCCGGTGATTTCGAGGCCGAGCATGTCGACCCACAGGGTCTTGAGCTTCTCCTTGCTCGGACCGCCGATGGCGATCTGCTGGATGCCGAGGATCTTGAACGGACGCTGGGACATGGCTGCTTCCTGGGTGGTTGGCGTTAAGAATGCATAATTATAGCGACGGCGCAAGGCGTGTCGACCGGCCGGTAGCGCCCGCCGGAGACGTCGCGGGCATCACCGCCAGTCCACCTGGGCGGCAAAAAGATAGCCCGCGCCATAGACGGTCTTGATGAGGCGCGGGTTCTGCGGATCGTCGTCGAGCTTGCGGCGCAGGCGCGAGATACGCACGTCGATGCTGCGGTCGAATGGGTCGACGTCGCGCTCGCCGAGCAATTGTTCGCGCGAGAGGATCTTGTTCGGGCGTCGCAGCAGGCTGGCAAGCAGGCCGGCCTCTGCCGCCGACAAGGAGATCTCGCGACCGTCGGGGGCGGTGAGGGCGTGGCGGCTGGCATCGAAGGTCCACCCGGCGAAACGCGCGGTGTTGCGCTCGACCGTCGTGTCGGCGGCCGCCGAGCGCTGATAGCGGCGCAGGATCGAGCGCACGCGGGCGACGAGTTCCCGCGGTTCGAAGGGCTTGACGATGTAGTCGTCCGCTCCCAGCTCGAGGCCGAGCACCCGGTCGGTGACGTCGTTGCGACCGGTGAGGATCAGTACGGCGCACGGACTGCCGTCCTGGAGTTCGCGCACCACCTGCATGCCGTCCATGTCGGGCAGGCCGAGGTCCACGATGCACAGGTCGGGCGCGGACTGGCGGGCGCGGGCGAGCAGTTGTCTTCCGGTGCTGAGGTGTTCGCAGCGAAAGCCGTACTCGCCCATGCTCATGCAGATGAGGCGGGCGATCTCCGGGTCGTCCTCGAGCACGAAGATGATCGGCTGGCTGGCGTCGTGAGTACTCAGGGGCATTGCGGCTCGGACTCCTTGGCGAGGGTAGGGCTCAACAGTGCGGACAGCGTCGCGGCGAGGGCCTGCTGGTCGAAGGGTTTGCGCAGCGTGGGGACGTCGCCCGGGAGGCCGTCGACCGGCGTGGTTTCGCTGGCGTAGCCGGTGATCAGCAGGATCGGCAACCGTGGGCGCAGGGCGCGCGCGCGGCGGGCGAGTTCGCGCCCGCCGATGCCGCCCGGCATCACGGTGTCGCTCACCAGCAGGGCGATGTCGCTGACGTTCTGGAGCAAGCCGAGCGCCTCGACGCCGTTGGCGGCCTCGATGACCACGTAGCCCAGCCCGGTGAGCTGCATGCGCACCACCTTGCGCACCTCGGGCTCGTCCTCGACCAGCAGCACCGGGCCGTCGAGCGCGGGCCGCGACTCCGGCACGGCTGCCGGCGCGGCGCGCTCGACGATCGCTCGCGCGCTCGTCGTCGGCAGCACGAAGCGCACATGGGTGCCGACCCCGGGCGTGCTGCGGATGCGGATGTTTCCACCCGACTGGCGTACGAAGCCATACACCATCGACAGGCCGAGCCCGCTGCCGCCGCCGAAGGGCTTGGTGGTGAAGAAGGGCTCGAATACGCGCTGCAGCACCGCCGGCTCGATCCCCTTGCCCGTGTCGCTGACGTCGATCTGCACATAGTCGCCGGGTGGCAGTTCGCCCACCTTGGCGAGGGCGGGATCGAGCTGGCGCTGCGCGACCGCGATCGTGAGCTCGCCGCCCTCCGGCATGGCGTCGCGCGCGTTGATGGCGAGGTTGAGGATCGCGTTCTCGAGCTGGTGCGGATCGACCAGGGCGTGCAGTGGGTCGGCCGGCAGGCGCAGGTGGATGCGGATGTTTTCACCGAGGGTGCGGGCGAGCAGGTGCGTCATGTTGTGCACCAGGGCGCCGACTTCCACCGCGGTGGGCTCGAGCGTCTGCCGGCGGGAGAAGGTGAGCAGGCGGCGGATCAGCTCGGCGCCGCGGCGGGCCGCCTGCAGGGACGGGTCGACGAACTCGGCGCCCGCGCCGCTGCCGATGCGCTGCTGGAGCGCCGAGAGGTTGCCGATGATGATCGTGAGCAGGTTGTTGAAGTCATGGGCGAGGCCGCCGGTGAGCTGGCCCACGGCCTCCATCTTTTGCGCCTGCACGAGGGCGGCCTGGCTGGCGCGCTGTTCGGTGATGTCGGTCGACATGACGAAGAAGCCCACCGTGCGGCCGTCGGCGTCGAGGTCGGGGACGACCACGCTGCGCGCATACACGGTGCGGCCGTCGGTGCGCTGGCGCGCGTATTCGTAGCTCACCTGTTCGCCCTCGCGGGCACGGTCCAGGTGCGGGCGGATCTGCTCGAAGGTCTCGCGGCCGAACACATCCACGATCCTGCGCCCGGTGATCGAGTCCTTGGCGAGGCCGAACCAGTCCGCATAGCCGCGGTTGACGAAGCGGTAGATGTCGTCGCGGTCGACGTAGGCGATCAGCGCCGGGATCGAGTCGATGATCAGTTGCAGGCGGTTCTCGCTGCGGCGCAGGGCATCGGCGATGTCGTCGATCTCGATGTTGGCCTGCTCCAGGCGCAGGTTGGCGGCCTCGAGTTCGGCGGTACGCTCGCGCACCCGCGCCTCGAGCTGGGCATTCTGCTGCTCGATCACCTCGGCGTAGCGGCGCTGCTCGGTGATGTCGGTCCACAGCGACACGAAACCGAGGTTGGGAATGGGAACGCCTCGCACGGCGAGGATGCGGCCGTTGGGCCGTGCGCGCTCGACGTAGTGAGGCTGGAAGCTCCGCGCAGCGGCCATGCGCTCGCGGATCAGGGTCTCGATGTCACCCGGGCCGTACTCGCCGCGCTCGGCGTTGAAGCGCACGAACTCTTCGAAAGGCGTACCCACCCGGACCAGTGACTCGGGAAAGTCGAGCAGGCGCAACAGCGCCTTGTTCCAGGTGACCAGCTTGGGCGTGGCGTCGAACACGGCGATCGCCTGGTCGAGGAGGTCGAGCCCGGCAAGCAGCAGGTCGTAGCGCCGCCGCTGCTCGGGCGACAGGGCGGAATAGGGCAGACCTTCCTGATCGGCTTTCGCCATGGGGCTGTCTCCGTCGTGGTTCTTGTCCGTGTGATCTTTGCACAAAGCCGCGCAGAGGGCAGCGCACTTCGTCGCGCGGTCGGGATGGTGGCGAATTGTTGACGTTCACGTCAACGGAACTTTTGCGTTCCGCCACGCCGGCTCGCCCCGCGAATCAGCGCGCCCGATCCGCGTGGTCGGCGGCCGCGCCGCGTCGGGGGGCGCGCTGCGCAAGCTGCTGGCGGAAGCGTTCGGGGGATACGCCGGACCAGGCCACGAAAGCACGGTAGAAGGTGGAGGTGTCGGCGTAGCCCAGATCGGCGGCGATGCGGGCGATCGGGTCGGTGGTCTTGGTGAGGCGGGCGTAGGCGATGTCGCGCCGCGTCGCTTCCTTGATGGTGCGAAAGCTCGAGCCTTCTTCCTCCAGCCGGCGGTGCAGGGTTCGCGGCGACAGGTGCAGGCGGTCGGCCACGTCCTCCAGAGCGAGGTTGGTGGGCAAGGCGGCGCGCAGCAGGTCGCGGACGCGGAAAACCATCTCGCGGTCGCGCCGATAGAGCATCGAGATCTTGCCGGGTGCGTTGTCGAGGAAGCCGGCGAGCGCGGCCTCGTCACGGCGTAGCGGCAACTCGAGCAGGTTCGACTTGAAGCGCGCGGTCAAGCGCGGCGCATCGAAGCTGGAGTGCTCGGTATACACCAGCGCGTAGTCCTCGGCGTGCGCCGGGCGGGCGTAGGGAAAGCTGACGTCGTCCAGGGCCAGCCCGCGGCCGGCGAACCAGCTCGCGACCCCGTGCAGCAGCCGCAGCAGCCACTCGTAGGCGAACACCCGCGCGGCCGCGTCGCGCTCGCCTCCAAGGCTGCCGGCGTCCTCGAGCAGGAGTTCGGCGCGGGCGCCCTCGCGCCGCAGCGTGATCCGGAAGCCCGGCAATACGATGCGCAGGAAGCGGATGGCGCGCTCGAGGGCCTCCCCGAGCGTGGGGGCGCCGAGCATGCCGCGGCAGAGGAACTCGAAGCTGCCGCGCGGCATGGGCTGGGGCAGCAGCGCGAAGGCTTCGTCGGCGAGCGCGTCAATGCAAAGGTTGTAGAGCACGGCGTAGCGCTCCACCGGGATACGGCTGGCGGTATCTGCAAGGTCAATGCCGGCCTCGGCGAGCAGCGGGGCCGGATCCAGTCCGCGACGGGGGAACCCGGCGAGCATGCCGGTGACGAAGCCCATGGCCACGGTCGCGCGCCTGCGCCCGGCGCGCACGGTATCGGGCGTCGGCGGCGTGGGGGTTTCGCCGAGGGGGGGCGAGAGCGAGCTGTCGGGTTGTGCCATGCCAAGCTTGGACACGTCAAAGATTGGCGGATTTTGCATGATCGACGTCCGCAAGCGCAATGGCCAACGCCTCCGGCGCCTTCTAAGATTGCAGGGTTAGCTCATCCCAACCGGAGACGATCACATGACCGACCTGAGCGTTGCGCACAAGCTGTCGCCCTACAAGCCGAAGAACAAGGTGCGTTTCGTCACCGCCGCGGCCCTGTTCGACGGCCATGACGCGTCGATCAACATCATGCGCCGCATCCTGCAGTCGACCGGCTCCGAGGTCATCCACCTCGGCCACAACCGCTCGGTGGGCGAGATCGTCAATGCCGCGCTGCAGGAAGACGTGCAGGGCATCGCCATCACGAGTTACCAGGGTGGCCACGTCGAATTCTTCAAGTACATGATCGATCTGCTCAAGGCCAACGGCGGCGAGCACATCAAGGTGTTCGGCGGCGGCGGTGGCGTGATCGTGCCGGCCGAGATCAAGGAACTGCACGCGTACGGCGTCACCCACATCTTCTCGCCCGAAGACGGCGCCAAGATGGGCCTGCAGGGCATGATCAACAGCGTGGTCGAGCGCTGCGACGTCGACATCACCAAGGCCGCGCCGCAGAAGGCCGACGCCGTGCTCAAGGCGCTCGCCGCCGGCGACCGCCGTGCGCTGGCGCAGATCATCACCGCGCTGGAAAACGGCGGCTACGGCGACGACGTCAAGAAGGCGCTGATCGAGGCCGCGGCCAAGACCAAGGTGCCGACGCTGGGCATCACCGGCACCGGCGGCGCGGGCAAGTCCTCGCTCACCGATGAGCTGGTGCGCCGCTTCCGTCTCGACCAGGACGACAAGCTCAAGCTCGCCATCGTGTCGATCGACCCCTCGCGCAAGCGCACCGGCGGCGCGCTGCTCGGCGACCGCATCCGCATGAATGCGATCGAGCACGACAACATCTACATGCGCTCGCTCGCCACCCGTGACACCGGCTCGGAGGTCTCGGCCGCGCTGCCCGAGGTCATCGCCGCGTGCAAGCTGGCGGGCTTCGACCTGGTGGTGGTCGAGACCTCCGGCATCGGCCAGGGCAACGCCGCGATCGTGCCCTTCGTCGATCTGTCGCTGTACGTGATGACGCCCGAGTTCGGCGCCGCGAGCCAGCTCGAGAAGATCGACATGCTCGACTTCGCCGACTTCGTCGCCATCAACAAGTTCGACCGCAAGGGCGCGCAGGACGCGCTGCGCGACGTCGCCAAGCAGTACCAGCGCAACCGCGAGCTGTTCAGCCAGCGCCCCGAAGAGATGCCGGTGTTCGGCACCATGGCGGCGCGCTTCAACGACGACGGCGTCACCGCGCTGTACCAGGCGATCCTGCCGGCGCTGGTGGGCAAGGGGCTCAAGGTCGCCAAGAGCAAGCTGCCGGTGGTGAGCGTGAAGGCCTCGTCCGAAGGCCGCGCCATCGTCCCCGCCGACCGCACCCGCTACCTGGCCGAGATCGCCGACACCGTCCGCGGCTACCACAAGCACGTCGAGCAGCAGGCCCGTGTCGCGCGCGAGCGCCAGTCGCTGAAGATCGCCAAGGGGCTGTTCGAGCAGTGCGGCAAGGACGCTGGCTCGTTTGACGAGCTGATCAACTGGAAGGACGGCGAGCTCACCCCGCAGGCCAGGAAGCTGCTCGAGCAGTGGCCGACCGAGAAGGCGCTCTACGCTGCCGACGAGTACGTGGTGAAGATCCGCGACAAGGAGATCCGCACCCAGCTCACGCACACCTCGCTGGCCGGCAGCAAGATCCGCAAGGTGGCGCTGCCCAACTTCGAGGACGAGGGCGAGACCCTCAAGTTCCTGATGAAGGAGAACGTTCCCGGCTCCTTCCCCTACACCGCCGGCGTGTTCGCGTTCAAGCGCGAGGGCGAGGACCCCACCCGCATGTTCGCCGGCGAGGGCGATGCGTTCCGCACCAACCGCCGCTTCAAGAAGGTGTCCGAGGGCATGCCGGCGCACCGCCTGTCGACCGCCTTCGACTCGGTGACCCTCTACGGTTGCGACCCCGACCTGCGCCCCGACATCTACGGCAAGATTGGCAACTCCGGCGTGTCGATCGCCACGCTCGACGACATGAAGGTGCTGTACGACGGCTTCGACCTGTGCGCGCCGACCACCTCGGTGTCGATGACGATCAACGGCCCGGCGCCGATCATCCTCGCCTTCTTCTTCAACACCGCGCTCGACCAGCAGGTCGCCAAGTTCAAGGCCGACAACGGCCGCGACCCGACCGAGGACGAGTACGCCAAGATCAAGGCGTGGACGCTGTCGACCGTGCGCGGCACGGTGCAGGCCGACATCCTCAAGGAAGACCAGGGTCAGAACACCTGCATCTTCAGCACCGAGTTCGCGCTGAAGATGATGGGCGACATCCAGGAGTACTTCGTCCATAACAAGGTGCAGAACTTCTACTCGGTGTCGATCTCCGGCTACCACATCGCCGAGGCCGGCGCGAACCCGATCAGCCAGCTCGCCTTCACGCTGTCCAACGGCTTCACCTACGTGGAGTCGTACCTGGCGCGCGGCATGCACATCGACGACTTCGCGCCCAACCTGTCCTTCTTCTTCAGCAACGGCATGGACCCCGAGTACTCGGTGATCGGCCGCGTCGCCCGCCGCATCTGGGCGGTGGCGATGAAGAACAAGTACGGCGCCAACGAGCGCAGCCAGAAGCTGAAGTACCACGTGCAGACCTCGGGCCGCTCGCTGCACGCGCAGGAAATGGACTTCAACGATATTCGTACGACCCTGCAGGCGCTGATCGCGATCTACGACAACTGCAACAGCCTGCACACCAACGCTTTTGATGAGGCGATCACCACGCCGACCGAAGAGTCGGTGCGCCGCGCGATGGCGATCCAGCTCATCATCAACCGCGAGTGGGGCCTGGCCAAGAACGAGAACCCGAACCAGGGCGCCTTCATCATCGAGGAGCTCACCGACCTCGTCGAAGAGGCCGTGCTCAAGGAGTTCGAGGCCATCGCCAGCCGCGGCGGCGTGCTCGGCGCGATGGAGACGGGCTACCAGCGCGGCAAGATCCAGGAGGAGTCGCTCTACTACGAGCACAAGAAGCACGACGGCTCCTACCCGATCATCGGCGTGAACACCTTCCTCAACCCGAAGGGGCAGGCCCAGCAGGAGATCGAGCTTGCCCGCTCGACCGAGGAAGAGAAGCAGTCGCAGCTGAAGCGCCTCGCCGATTTCCACGCCCGCAACAAGGCCGAGGCCCCGAAGTGGCAGGCCAAGCTGCAGCAGGCCGTGATCGCCAACACCAACGTGTTCGAGGTGCTGGTCGATGCGGTGCGCTACTGCTCGCTCGGCCAGATCACCGAGGCGCTGTACAAGGTCGGTGGTCAGTATCGCCGCAGCATGTAAGCAGACAGGTTTCCTCCCCCTCTCCCAACTGGGATACGGCGCTTCGGCGCCGTTTTTTTTGGTGCGCCCAGTATTTCAATGGGGTCTGACCCCATTGAAATCGGGGGCTAGAATGCGGGCTCGTTCGCCCTCGGTCCGACCCGCCATGAACCTGACCACGCCCGCACTGCTCTTTCCGGCGATCTCGTTGCTGCTGCTCGCCTACACCAACCGCTTTCTGACCCTGGCGCAGGTGATCCGCCAGCTCCATGCCTCCACCGACCGCAGTGCGCCGCTGGTGCAGTGCCAGTTGCCCGGCCTCAAGCGCCGGATCGTGTTGACGCAGTACATGCAGGGCTTCGGCGTGCTGAGTTTTCTGCTGTGCGCACTGTCGATGTTCGCGCTCTTCGTCGAGGCGCAGGCCGTGGGGCAGTGGATGTTCGGCATCAGCATCGTGATCCTCGCCCTCTCGCTGGTGCTGTCGCTGATCGAGGTGCTGATCTCCACCGAGGCGCTGTCCGTGGTGGTGCGGGATCTGGAGCAGGCAGGGCGCACGGCCCGGCCTGGCTGACGGAGGCGACCGGGCCAGCCGTGGGGCTTCAGCGGCTGGTGAGCTTGAGCTCGATGCGGCGGTTGCGCGCGTAGGCTTCCTCGGTGTTGCGCGTGTCCAGCGGGTGGAACTCACCGTAGCCGGTGGCGGCCAGGCGCTGCGGCGGGATGCCTTGCGTGCGCAGGAACTTGACGATGGCGAGCGCGCGCGCGGTGGAGAGTTCCCAGTTCGAAGGGAAACGGGCGGTAGCGATCGGCCTGCGGTCGGTGTGGCCGTCAACCTGGAGCACCCAGGGCAGATCGGATGGGATCTCCGCGGACAGCGTCTTGAGCGTCTCGGCCAGCCGGGTGAGCTGGATCATGCCGTCGGCGCTGACCTCGTCGGACGCGGTGGGGAACAGCACTTCGCTCGAGAACACGAAGCGATCGCCGACGATCTGCACGTCCTTGCGGTCGCCGAGCACGGCCTGCAGGCGACCGAAGAATTCCGAGCGGTAGCGCGCCAGTTCCTGCACGCGCGCGGCGAGCGCGAGGTTGAGTTCGCGGCCGAGCTCCTCGATCCTGAGGTCCTTGTCCTTCGCAGCGAGCTTGGCCGCGTCGAGCGCGGCATTGAGCTGCTCGAGCTGCTCGCGCACGGCGGCGAGCTGGCGGTTGAGCAGTTCCACCTGCGCGATCGCGGCGGCCGACATCTCCTGCTGCTCCTTGAGGCCGCGCTCCGAGGTGTCGAGCGCGCTGGCGAGGCGCGCGGCTTCGGCCTCGAGTTCGGCCTTGAGCCGCTGCAGGGCGGCGATGTCGCCGGCGAGGCGGCCGGCCTCCTCGCGCTGCGCCTTCGCTTCATCCTGCGCGGCGTGGAGTTCGTCGCGCGCGGTCAGCAGTTCGGTGGACAGGGCCTCGCGTTCGCGCTCGGAGCCTGCGAGCGAGGCACTGAGTTCGCCCACCTGCAGGTCCGCGCGCGCGCGCGCGGACTTTTCCAGGCTCAGGGTCTGCGCCAGCGCGGCGAGCTCGGCATTGAGCTGGGCGAGCGCGCGGTCGCGGCCGCTCACGGCGTCCGCGAGCACGAACTGCCCGATCACGAAAATCAGGATCACGAACACCATCACCATCAGCAGCGAGGCGAGGGCGTCCACGAAGCCGGGCCAAAAATCCATCGGCCGGCGACGGGCGAGGCGGGCCATGGCTTACTCGGTCCGGTTGGTGCCGGTGCCGCCGAGGGCGGCGCCGATGGTGCGCGACAGCAGGCGCAACTCGGCGCGCAGGTCCTCGGAGAACTGCGCGCCCTGGGCCGGCTGCTGCGCGAGCTGGCGGATGAGGCCGCGCAGGTCGTCCTGCGTCGCCGACAGCGCCGAGAGATCACGCGATTCGCGGGTGATGAGGTCGGCGAGGCGGGTGAGCTGGTTGTTGAGTTCGCCGAGGTGCTCGGCGGTGGCGCGACGCTCGCGCTCGGACTCGACCGCGGAGCGCTGCATGCGCTCCATGCTCTCGGCAGTCTGTTCCAGCAGGGCCTGCACGTAGGCCGGGACGTTGCCCTCGGCCTCCATGCCGACGCCCGAAGGCAGCTTGGTCATGTGCGACAGCCATTCCTCGAGCTCGTTGTAGAAGCGGTTCTGCGCATGGCCCGACTGCAGGTCGAGAAAGCCGACGATGAGCGAGCCGGCAAGGCCGAACAGCGAGGTCGAGAAGCTGGTCGCCATCCCGCCCAGGGGGGCGTCGAGCTTGGTCTTCAGCGCCTCGAACATCGCCACCGGGTCGGTGCCCACGCTCATGTTGCCGATGATCTCGCCGATCGAGCGGATGGTGGTGAGCAGGCCCCAGAAGGTCCCGAGCAGGCCGAGGAAGATGAGCAGCCCGATCAGGTAGCGCGAAAGGTCGCGCTGCTCCTCGAGGCGGATCTGCACGCTGTCGAGGATCGATCGGGTCGAGGTCGGCGAGAGATGGAACTGGCCGCGCTTGCGGCTCGACAGCAAGCGCGCCATCGGCGCGAGCAGCACCGGGCGCAGGCCGCCCTGCAGCGCATCCGCGTCGGTGCTGCGGAAATCCTCGATCCACAGCACTTCGCGCTGCAGGCGCCAGACCTGACGCAGGTTGACCACGATGCCCACCGCGAGCACGAACAGGATGACGCCATTGAAGGCGGCGTTGGCGATGAAGGCGTGCTTGAGCTGGGGGACGAGGGCGGCGGCAAGTACGGCCACGAGGGCCAGAAAGACTGCCATCCAGGTGGTGACGTGGACGGGTTTGGTGAATTCCTTGCGTTCCATCGTTGGCGTTTCCCCGTGTGCGTGACGTCTCGCCCTGCCCCATTCCGGGCGCTTGCAAGGCCGGCAGTCTAGCGCGAATCCGGCAGAATCCCGAAGAAATCGCGCGCCGCATGATGTGGATCATGGCGGGGCGTCGCGCACGCAGGATGATTGGCAGCAATCGTGTTTCCGAAGCCCGAAGACGCATCATTCAACACAAACAACAAATGCAGAGTGCGTTTCTTACGATGAGCGGATCTTTTGCGGTGCGGGCGGCGCTGGCCGCTGTGATCGGCCTCGCGGGCACATGCGCGCAGGCAGGCGGGGCCGGAGACCAGGGTCCGGTACCCTGGTCCTTCAGTGGTTTCGGCACGCTCGGCGCCGCGTACCACGACGAGCCCGACACGCGCTTCCGACGCAGCATCGACCAGCGCGGCGGCGCGCGCGCCGGCCACCTCGAGGTGCGCAGCGACAGCCTGCTCGGCGTGCAGGTCAATGCGGCGCTCGACCCACGCTGGTCGTTGATGGCGCAGGCGGTCGCCCGCCAGGGAGTCGATCGTCGCTGGACGCCCCAGCTCACCTGGGGCTTCATCAAGTATGCGCCCAGCGACGCGGCCGAATTCCGGCTCGGCCGCATGGCGGTGGACATCTACCTCGACGGCGATTCGCGTCATGTCGGCTACATCTACACGACGGTGCGCCCGTATGCGGATGTCTATGGTCGGCTGACGCTGGACACCTTCGACGGTGCGGACGCCAGCTTCCAGAGGATGCTCGGGCCCGGGCAGCTGCGGTTCAAGGTCTTCGGCGGACGCACGCGGGGGGACATCTACCTGAACGGGCTGGTCTATTCCCTCGAGCGTGGGCGCACATTCGGCGCCACGCTGGACTGGGTTGGTCCGGAGCTGAGCCTGAAGCTGTCGTGGGGCAGCATGATGACGACGCGCGACAGGCAGAACGAGGCCGTCGCCGCAGGTCTGCGCGGGGCCGCCGGTTTGTCGAGCGATGCCGCAGCGCGGCTGGCCGAGATCACCTCCACGGCCCGTACGTCCTACCTCGGGCTGGGTGTCGGCTGGGAGCGCGGCCCCATGTCGCTGCAGCTGGTGGGCACCGACATGAAGGTCACCGTCTATCCGGGCTTCGAGGGTTGGGGGCTGGGAGCGACTGCGGCGTACCGCGTCGGTGACTGGAAACCCTTCCTGACCTACTCTCGCAGCATCATCGATCCGGTGCCGCGCCGCCTCGAACTGCCGGCGGGCGGGGGGAGTGCGATCGATGCGTTGCGCGCCGGCTGGGAGAACCTGAACGCCTTCGTCCGCCACGACCAGCACACCGCCGGCATCGGCGTACGCTATGACCTGAGCGCCAACGCCGCACTCAAGCTGCAACTCGACCGCGTCGATGCCAAGCGCTCGTCCTCCTTGCTCGACGACGCGGGGAACCGCACCGGTGCGCGCAGGTTCATGCTGTTCTCGGCGTCGCTGGATTTCGTGTTCTGAGGGGATCATGCGGAAATCCATGATCCTGACGGCGATCTCGGCGTGCCTTGGCCTCCTCGGCGTGCTCGTGGGAGCGTCGGCGCACGCCGGCGGCATCGTCGTCGTCGCGCATGCCGACAGCGCGATCGGAACGCTGAGTCGCGAGCAGGTGACGCACATCTTTCTCGGTCGCATGAAGCGGCTGCCCAATGGCGTGCCGGTGACGGCCGTCGAGGTCGAGGCCCTGCGGGAGCGTTTCTACAAGCGCCTGATCGGCCGTGACATGGCCGAGATCAACGCCTACTGGGCGCGTCTGCGGTTCTCCGGGCGCACGCAGCCGCCCCAGCGCCTGGAATCGAGCGAGGCGGCACTCGCGGCCGTGCTCGCCGATCGCAACGCGGTTGCCCACCTGGAGTCCGATGCGCTCGATCCACGCGTGAAGATCGTGTTGCGCCTGGACCCATAGGGCGTAAGGTCCCGCGCCGGGGCGTACCGCTGCAACAATTCAGTACATTCCGCAAACAGTTGCGCAAAAGTGGCTTGCCACACTCCAGCCTGAACTGGATCGGACGCGTGAGTGCGTCCCGCCAGGGCCTTCCAACAGAACACCAAGGGCCCGGGTGTCGAGACAGACAGGACAAGACCAAAGGAGGAGTGTGGCATGGACACACGCACGAGCGCGTCCGACCACGGGCAGGCCGAGGCAGTGCTGGATACCTTCCCGCGCTACCTGATGCACCACGCCAGGGTGCGTCCGCAGCAGCCGGCGATGCGCGAGAAGGAATACGGCATCTGGCAGACCTACACCTGGGCGCAGGTGGCAGAGAACGTGCGCGCGATCGCCTGCGGGCTGGCGCAGCTCGGATTCAAGCGCGGCGATCGTCTCGCCGTTGTCGGCGACAACCGGCCCCGGCTGTACTGGTCGGTGGCGGCCTGCCAGTGCCTGGGCGGCATCCCGGTGATGATGTACCAGGACGCGGTGGCACAGGAGATGGTCTATGTGCTCCAGGACGCCGAGATCAAGTTCGCGATCGTCGAGGACCAGGAGCAGGTCGACAAGATGCTCGAGATCGTCGGCGAGGCGCCTGCGCTCGAGCACGTCATCTACGACGACCCGCGCGGCATGCGCCATTACACCCAGACCCTGCTGATGGGGCTGGACGAACTGCAGGAGATGGGGCGGATCCACGACCGCAACCAGTCCGACTTCCTCGCCGGGGAGATCGACAAGGGTGCCTCCGACGACATCTCGATCATGCTGTATACCTCGGGCACCACCGGCAAGCCCAAGGGCGTGTGCCAGACCCACGGCGCCTTCATCGCCGCGGCGCGCGGCGGCATGCAGTTCGACCGGCTCACCGACAAGGAGGACATCCTGTCCTACCTGCCGATGGCCTGGGTGGGTGATCACCTGTTCTCCTTTGCTCAGGCGATGGTCGCCGGCTTCACGATCAACTGCCCCGAGTCGGGCGAGACCGTGATGACCGACCTGCGCGAGATCGGGCCGACCTACTACTTTGCGCCGCCGCGCGTGTTCGAGAACCTGCTCACCCAGGTGATGATCCGCATGGAGGACGCCGGAAGCATCAAGCGCAAGCTCTTCCATCACTTCATGGATGTGGCCCGCCGGTGCGGCGCGGACATCCTCGACGGCAAGCCGGTGTCGGGCGGCGATCGTTTCCAGTACTGGCTGGGCAACCTGCTGGTGTATGGCCCGCTGAAGAACGTGCTCGGCATGAGCCGCATCCGCGTCGCCTACACCGCCGGCGCGGCGATCGGCCCCGATCTGTTCCGCTTCTATCGCTCGATCGGCATCAACCTCAAGCAGCTCTATGGTCAGACCGAGACCTGCGCCTATGTCTGCCTGCAGCCGGACGGCGAGATCAAGCTCGACTCGGTCGGCAAGCCGGCGCCCTTCGTCGAGGTCAAGCTCGCCGAGAACGGCGAGATCCTGGTCAAGGGGCCGATGCTGCTCAAGGCCTACTACAAGCGCCCGGACGCCACCGCCGAGTCGATCAACGCCGAAGGTTACTTCATGACCGGCGACGCAGGCTTCTTCGACGAGGACGGCCACCTCAAGATCATCGACCGCGCCAAGGACGTCGGGAAGATGTCCGACGGCACGATGTTCGCGCCCAACTACATCGAGAACAAGCTCAAGTTCTTCCAGCACGTGAAGGAGGCGGTGACCTTCGGCAACGGCAAGGACTTCGTCACCGCCTTCATCAACATCGATCTCGAAGCGGTCGGCAACTGGGCCGAAAAGAAGGGCATGGCCTATTCCGGCTACGCCGACCTCGCCCAGCAGTCGGCAGTGTATGAGCTGATCCGCGACTGCGTGGAGAAGGTCAACGTCGATCTCGCCGCCGACCCCAACATGAGCGGCTCGCAGATCAAGCGCTTCCTGATCCTGCACAAGGAACTCGATGCCGACGATGGCGAGCTGACCCGCACGCGCAAGGTGCGGCGCAACTTCATCGCCGAGAAGTACGGCACGCTGATCGACGCCATGTTCGAAGGCCGCAAGACCCAGTTCATCGAGACCCAGGTCAAGTACGAGGACGGCCGCACCGGCAAGGTCTCCGCCGACCTGCGCATCGAGGAAGTGAAGACCTTTGCGCCGCAGGCTGGCAAGCGCGCGGCCTGAGGAGACGAGGCATGAAGATGACCGACATGAATACTTCGCCCGCTGGGGCGCAGGCGGGCCGCCGCTTCGGCGACGTGATCCTCGACCTGCAGAACATCTCGCTGCGTTTCGGGGGCGTGAAGGCGCTGACCGACATCAGCTTCAACATCCGCGAGCACGAGGTGCGCGCGATCATCGGCCCCAACGGCGCGGGCAAGAGCTCGATGCTCAACGTGATCAACGGCGTGTATCACCCGCAGGAAGGCCGGATCATGTTCCGCGGCGAGGAGCGCAAGAAGATGGAGCCGCACATGGCGGCCCAGCAGGGCATCGCGCGCACCTTCCAGAACATCGCGCTGTTCAAGGGCATGAGCGTGCTCGACAACATCATGACCGGGCGCAACCTGAAGATGAAGGCGAACATCTTCCAGCAGGCGCTGTGGCTGGGTCCGGCGCTGCGCGAGGAGATCGCCCACCGCGAGAAGGTCGAGGAGATCATCGACTTCCTCGAGATCCAGCACATCCGCAAGACCCCGGTGGGCGCGCTGCCCTACGGCCTGCAGAAGCGCGTCGACCTTGGCCGCGCGCTGGCGATGGAGCCGCAGATCCTGCTCCTCGACGAGCCGATGGCGGGCATGAACGTGGAGGAGAAGCAGGACATGTGCCGCTTCATCCTCGATATCAGCGACCAGTTCGGCACCACGATCGTGCTGATCGAGCATGACATGGGCGTGGTCATGGACATCTCCGACCGCGTCGTCGTGCTCGATTACGGCAAGAAGATCGGCGATGGCACGCCGGACGAAGTGCGCAACAACCAGGACGTCATCAACGCCTACCTGGGCAGCGGTCACTGAGCGGAGCGGAACATGGGATTCTTTATCGAAACGATGTTGGGCGGGCTGATGACCGGCATGCTGTACTCGCTGGTGGCCCTGGGCTTCGTGCTCATCTTCAAGGCCTCGGGCGTGTTCAACTTCGCCCAGGGCGCGATGGTGCTGGTCGCCGCGCTCGCGATGGCGCGCTTTTCCGAATGGGCGAACGCGGCGCTGGGCGGCGACAGCCTGTTCCTGGCCAACGTGATCGGCATCATCGGCGCCGGCGTGGTGATGTTCATCGTGGCATGGGGCGTGGAGCGCTTCGTGCTGCGCAAGCTGGTGAACCAGGAAGGCGCCACGCTGCTGATGGTGACCCTTGGCATCGCCTACGTGCTCGAGGGCCTCGGCCAGACCTTCTTCGGCAGCGAGATCTACTCGATCAACGTCGGCATGCCCAAGGACCCGGTGATCATGTTCGAGGGTCTGGTCGAAGGCGGCGTGATGATCAACAAGGAGGACTTCATCGCCGCCGCGCTCGCCGCGGTGCTGGTGGGCGGCCTCACCATCTTCTTCCAGAAGACCGCGATCGGCCGCGCCCTACGTGCGGTGGCGGACGACCACCAGGCCGCGCAGTCGGTGGGCATCCCGCTCAACAAGACCTGGGTGATCGTGTGGTGCGTCGCCGGCCTGGTGGCGCTGGTGGCCGGCATCATCTGGGGGTCGAAGATGGGCGTGCAGTTCTCGCTCGTGACCGTGGCGCTGCGCGCGCTGCCGGTGGTGATCCTCGGCGGCCTGACCTCGGTGCCGGGCGCGATCGTCGGCGGATTGATCATCGGTGTCGGCGAGAAGCTCTCCGAGGTGTACCTCGGCCCCTTCGTCGGCGGCGGCATCGAGATCTGGTTCGCCTATGTGATGGCGCTGATCGTGCTGCTGTTCCGGCCGCAGGGCCTGTTCGGCGAAAAGATCATCAACCGCGTCTGACCGGGAGACATAACAGTGTTCTATCGTGAAAACGGCCAGTTCAAGACGAGCTACGCGGCCGACCAGCAGATCTTCACCATTGCCCAGGACAAGTGGTTCGTCTACGGGTTGATCGCCTTCGCCGTGCTTGCCGTGCCGATGCTGGCCGACGAGTACATGTTCCGCGCCATCCTGATTCCGTTCCTGGTGCTGTCCCTGGCCGCACTCGGGGTAAATCTGCTGGTGGGCTATTGCGGGCAGATCACGCTGGGGGCGGGCGCCTTCATGGCGATCGGGGCGTATGCGGCGTACAACTTCATGGTGCGCATCGACGGCATGCCGCTGATCCTGGCCATGCTCCTCGGCGGGGCCGCGGCGGCCGCCTTCGGCATCCTGTTCGGCATCCCCAGCCTGCGCGTGCGCGGCCTCTACCTTGCAGTGGCGACCTTGGCCGCGCAGTTCCTGTGCGACTGGGCTTTCCTGCGCATCGGCTGGTTCACCAACTACTCCTCGTCCGGCTCGGTGTCGGTGGCCAAGCTCGAGGTGCTCGGCTGGGTGATCGACTCGCCGGTCGAGAAGTACCTGTTCTGCCTCGCCTTCGTGGTGGTGTTCGCGGTGATCGCCAAGAACCTGACGCGCGCCGCCATCGGCCGCCAGTGGATGGCGATCCGCGACATGGACGTGGCCGCCGAGGTGATCGGCATCCGCCCGATGTTCGCCAAGCTGTCGGCGTTCGCGGTGAGCTCCTTCTTCGTCGGCGTGGCCGGCGCGCTGTGGGGCTTCGTGTATCTGGGCTCGTGGGAGCCGGCGGCGTTCTCGGTCGATCGCTCCTTCCAGCTGCTGTTCATGGTCATCATCGGCGGCATGGGCTCGATCATGGGCAGCTTCTTCGGCGCCGCCTTCATCGTGATCCTGCCGATCTTCCTCAATCAGTTCCTGCCCTTCCTCGGCGGCCTGGTCGGGGTCTCCGTATCGACCGCCGGCGTGTCCCACGCCGAGTTCATCATCTTCGGTTCGCTGATCATCTTCTTCCTGATCGTCGAACCCCATGGCCTCGCCCGTCTGTGGTCGATCGCCAAGCAGAAACTGCGTCTGTGGCCGTTCCCGCACTGATGCAGCGCCGTCCCGCAGTGCCCATGATGATTATTACAAGGAGGAGACTCATGAAATTCCGCACCCTGGCCCTTGCGGCCGCCATCGCCACGGTGGGCCTGTCGTCCGCCACCTTCTCCACTGCTGCCCAGGCCCAGGCGCAGGAGCAGTTCTTCCCGGTGCTGGTCTATCGCACCGGCGCCTACGCCGCCAACGGCAACCCGTGGGCAAACGGCTACGTCGATTACCTGAAGCTGGTCAATGCCCAGGGCGGCGTGAACGGCGTCAAGCTGTCGTTCGAGGAGTGCGAGTTCGGCTATGCGACCGACCGTGGCGTCGAGTGCTACGAGCGTCTCAAGGGCAAGGGCGCGACCGTGTTCCAGCCGCTGTCCACCGGTGTGACCTTTGCGCTCACCGACAAGGCGCCGGTCGACAAGATCCCGCTCATCACCGCGGGCTATGGCCGCAGCGAGTCGCAGGACGGTTCCGTGTTCACCTGGAACTTCCCGCTGCTGGGCTCGTACTGGGTGGGCGCCGACGTCGCCATCCAGCACATTGCCAAGCAGATGGGCGGACTCGACAAGCTGAAGGGCAAGAAGATCGCGCTCGTGTATCACGACAGCCCCTTCGGCAAGGAGCCGATCCCGCTGCTGCAGGAGCGCGCCAAGATGCACGGCTTCGACCTCCAACTGCTGCCGGTGGCCCATCCCGGCGTCGAGCAGAAGGCGACCTGGCTGCAGATTCGTCGTGACCGTCCGGACCACGTGCTGCTGTGGGGCTGGGGCGTGATGAACTCGACCGCGATCAAGGAAGCCCAGGCAACCGGCTATCCGCGCGACAAGATGCTCGGCATCTGGTGGGCGGGTGCGGAGCCGGATGTCAAGGATGTCGGCGACGGAGCCAAGGGCTATAGCGCGCTCGCGCTGCAGCATGGCGCCGAGCCCAACAGCAAGGTCGTCAAGGACATCGTGGCGGCGCTGCACGACAAGGGCCAGGGCACCGGTCCGAAGGACGAGGTCGGCTCGGTGCTGTACATGCGCGGCCTGATCTCCGCCATGCTGGGCGTGGAAGGCGTGCGCCAGGCGCAGGAGCGCTACGGCAAGGGCAAGGTCATGACCGGCGAGCAGGTGCGCTGGGGCCTCGAGAACCTCAACCTCGACCAGGCCAAGCTCGATGCGATGGGCTTTGCCGGCGTGATGCGTCCGGTGCAGACCTCCTGCACCGACCACATGGGTTCGTCGTGGGTGCGCGTGCATTCCTGGGACGGCAGCAAGTGGGCGTTCAGCTCCGACTGGTACCAGGCCGACGACAAGGTCCTGCGTCCGATGGTGCTCGAGGCGGCGTCCAAGTACGCGGCCGAGAAGGGCATCCAGCGCCGTACCGCCGAGCAGTGCGCGCAGTAAGTCGACACTGAGTTGAAACGCGCCTCCGCGCCACGCGGTGCGGAGGCTCTTTCCTGGAATCGAACATGAACGCACCCAACCCAACCTTCCTCAGCGTCAACAACATCGAGGTCATCTACAACCACGTGATCCTGGTGCTCAAGGGCGTGTCGCTGTCGGTGCAGGAAGGCAGCATCGTCGCGCTGCTCGGTGGCAACGGCGCCGGCAAGACGACCACGCTGCGGGCAGTCAGCAACCTGCTCAAGGGCGAGCGGGGCGAGGTCACCAAGGGCTCGGTCGAATACAAGGGCGAACGCGTCGAGGCGCTGACACCGGCCGATCTCGTCAAGCGCGGCGTCGTACAGGTCATGGAGGGGCGGCACTGCTTCGGCCACCTGACCATCGAGGAAAACCTGCGCACCGGCGCCTACACCCGCACCGACGGCAAGGCCGCGGTCGAGGAGACGCTGGAGAAGGTCTACAACTATTTCCCGCGCCTCAAGACGCGCCGCAACAGCCAGGCAGCCTACACCTCGGGCGGCGAGCAGCAGATGTGCGCGATCGGCCGTGCGCTGATGGCGAAGCCACGCGTGGTGCTGCTCGACGAGCCTTCCATGGGTCTGGCGCCGCTGATCGTCGAGGAGGTGTTCGAGATCGTCAAGGATCTCAACGCCAAGGAAAAGGTGAGCTTCCTGCTCGCCGAGCAGAACACCATGGTGGCGCTGCGCTATGCCGACTACGGCTACATCATGGAGAACGGCCGCATCGTCATGGAGGGCGCGGCGAGCGAGCTTTCGAACAACGAGGACGTCAAGGAGTTCTACCTCGGCCTGTCGGGCGAGGGGCGCAAGAGCTTCCGCGAGGTCAAGCACTACCGCCGCCGCAAGCGCTGGCTGAGCTGAGCCCCGCCCCACCGACATCACTCACTACGCATCGAGCAGGGGAGCCCTGATGGATTTCCACGACACGCGCGAGACCCGCGACCCCGAGGCCCGCGAGCGCGAGCTGCTAACCCGTCTGCCGGGCCAGATCGCCCATGCGCGCGCCGCTGCGCCGGCGTTTGGCCGGCTGCTGGCCGACGTCGACCCGGATTCGGTGACCAGCCGCGCGGCGCTCGCCACGCTGCCCGTCACACGCAAGTCCGAGCTGCTCGAGATGCAGAAGGCGGCGCGCCCGTTCGGCGGTTTCGCCGCCGTGGGCTGGGGTGCCGCGTGCCGGCGCGTGTTCGCCTCACCCGGTCCGCTCTACGAGCCCGAGGGCGCGCGACCCGACTACTACCGTCTCGCGCGCGCGCTGTTCGCGGCCGGTTTCCGTGCCGGCGACCTGGTGCACAACACCTTCTCCTATCACTTCACGCCCGCCGGCTCGATGATGGAGACCGCCGCGCACGCCCTCGGCTGCACCGTCTTTCCCGCCGGCGTGGGGCAGACCGAGCAGCAGCTCGCGGCGATCGCCGACCTGCAGCCCAACGCCTACGTCGGCACGCCGTCCTTCCTGCGCATCCTGCTCGAGAAGGCCGACGAACTCGGCGTCGCCGTCTCCTTCACCAAGGCCTTCGTCTCGGGCGAGGCCTTTCCGCCGAGCATGCGCGAGGCCTTCGCCGCGCGCGGCATCCAGGCCTTCCAGGCCTACGCCACTGCCGACATCGGCCTGATCGCCTACGAGACACCCGCGCGCGAGGGCATGGTGGTGGACGAGGACATCGTGCTCGAGATCGTCCGCCCCGGTACCGGCGACCCGGTCGCACCCGGCGAGGTGGGCGAGGTGGTGGTGACCACCTTCAACCCGGACTATCCGCTGATCCGCTTCGGCACCGGCGACCTGTCGGCGGTTCTCCCTGGCGCCTCGCCCTGCGGACGGACCAATGTGCGCATCAGGGGCTGGATGGGGCGTGCGGACCAGACCACCAAGGTCAAGGGAATGTTCGTGCATCCCGGGCAGGTCGCCCAGGTGGTGCGCCGTCACCCCGAGATCACCCGCGCCCGCCTTGTGGTGGATAATCCCGGGCTCAACGACCGCATGACATTGATGTGCGAGGTGGCCGGTGGCGGCAGCGAGACCCTGGCCGGTGCGATCGCCACCAGCATCCGGGAGCTGACCAAGCTGCGCGGCGAGGTTGCCTTCCTGCCGTCCGGGGCGCTTGCCAACGACGGCAAGGTCATCGACGACGTGCGGGTCTATCAATAGGCGCAATCCGCGTCACCGGGCTCGGGGCGATCAGCCGCGGCGTGCTCGGCCGCGCTGCGCCCCTGTTCCGGAGATTGCATGTCCGCTCAAGCTCAAACCGCACGCGCCCCGCTCGAGGGCGTGCGCGTGCTCGATCTCACCCGCCTGCTGCCCGGGCCGCTCGCCACCCAGCATCTTGCCGATCATGGCGCCGAAGTCATCAAGGTGGAGGATACGGCCGCCGGTGACTATGCGCGCACGATGGGTGCGATGGGGGGCGAGACGAGCTGGTTCTACCAGCTGGTCAACCGCGACAAGCGCAGCCTGCGCCTCGATCTCAAGCAGCCAGAGGGTCGGGCGCTCTTCCTGCGCCTGGTCGATACCGCCGACGTCGTGGTCGAGGGTTTCCGGCCGGGGGTGATGGAGCGTCTCGGCCTCGGTTACACCGCGCTTGCCGAGCGCAAGCCCAGTCTGGTGCTATGCAGCATTTCCGGCTACGGCCAGACCGGTCCCTACGCACTGCGTGCCGGTCACGACATCAACTACCTCGGCTATGCGGGCGTGCTCGACCAGATCGGCAGCGCAGGCGGGCCGCCCGGGCTGTCCAACCTGCAGGTGGGCGACCTGCTCGGCGGCACCATGGGAGCGGTGACGGGCATCATGATGGCGCTCTTCGACGCCCGCCGCAGCGGGCAGGGACGCCATGTAGACGTCTCGATGACCGACACCAGCTTCGCTCACATGATTTTTCCGCTCGCCGAAGTGCTCGCGCACGGGCGGGTAAAGCCGCGCGGCGAGGATCTGCTCACGGGCGGCGTGCCCTGCTACGGGGTGTACGAGACGGCCGACGGCCGCCATATGGCGGTCGGCGCGCTGGAGGAGAAGTTCTGGCACCTGCTGTGCGATACCGTGGGTCGGCCGGAACTCAAGCCTGCCCATCTGGCAGAGGGCGAGGCGGGCGCGCAGGCGCGCGAAGCGCTCGCGGCGATCTTCCGCAGTCGGAGCCAGCGTGACTGGGTGGCGGTGTTCGATGAGGTCGACTGCTGCGTCACGCCCGTGCTGCGCCTCGAGGAGAGCCTGCAGAACCCGCAGTTGCGGGCGCGCGGCATGGTGGTCGAGGTCGAGGGCGCGCCGCAGTTCGGTCGCGCCGTAAGTCTGAGCGGCATGCCCGTGCACGCGCCGCGTGCCGCGCCTGCGCGCGCAGGCGCCGACAGCGAGGCGATCCTCGCCGGGCTCGGCGTGGCCGAGGCGGAAATGGCGCGGCTACGCGCGGCGGGCGTGATCTGAGCTTCGATCCGGGGGCCGCAGGTGGCGGCCCCGTGCCAGGCGGATTACTTGTCGGCGGGTGCCTTGCGACGGGTGCCGCGTGCTTGCGCCTTCGGTTCGCCGGTCTCCGCTGCAGGCTGAGCCTCGGCGTTGTTGGTCATCATGTTCCACGGCCACATCGCCGCCGCGGCGGCGAAAGGATTGGCGCCGGCTTCGCCGCTGCCCTCGGCTCCCTGCTGCGCCTGCTGGCTCATCGCCTTGACGGCCGCGAGCGCAGCGCGCTGCACCTCGAGCCCCTGGATGCTCATCTGCAGCATGTTCAGGTTCATCTTCAGCCAGCCTTCGACCGCGCGCATGTCGGTGATGCGCTTGTCGAGCTCGTCGACATCGAGCGTGGGGGTGACCATGCCGGGCAGGGAGAAGCCCATCTGATTCCACATCCCGCGCACGAAGTCGAGCGGATCCTGGGCGTTTTGATCCTTTGTCATTGGGTTGCTCCCTCGGGTTGACGACATCGCTCGATATTAACCGATGCGCCGGCACCGCTGCGCAAATCGAACGGTGGATGGCATCGGCCGCGCCGAGAAGGCTCACTGCGCGACCAGCAGGCGATGCATCAGCGCGCGCAGGCGGGCGGGGCGGACCGGCTTGTGCAGCAGTTGCACCCCGGCGACCTGGACGCGCGCGAGGGTCTCGGGGGCGATGTCGCCGCTGATGAGGACCGCGGGCAGGGCGGCAAGCCCAGGCTGCGCGCGTACGCGCTCGATGAGGCGCACACCGTCGGTTTCTCCACCCAGGCGAAGGTCGCTGATCAGGAGGTCGGGCGCGGGCACGCGGGCGAGCAGCGCGAGCAAGGCCTCGGCGTCACGTGCGCAGAACACTTCGCAGCCCCAGGCTGCGAGCAGGCTCGAGGTCGCACTCAGGGCCAACTCGTCGTCGTCGGCGACGAGCACCCGCAGGTCGTCGAAGTGACCCAGCGCCAGCGCTTCGCCGCGGTCTCCGGCGGGTGCCGGCGGGGGCGCCGCGGCCGGCAACTCGACTGCGAATACCGAGCCGCGGCCGGGCGTGGAGCGCAGCTCGAGGCGATGGCCGAGGAGGTCGATCAGGCGGCGGACGATCGCGAGGCCGAGGCCGAGGCCCTTGTCGCGCGCGCGTTCGGCGTTGCCGAGCTGGACGAACTCCTGAAAGATCACCTGCTGATCTTCAGGGGCGATGCCGAGGCCGCTGTCGCGAACCTCGACGCGCAGGCGTTCGCCGCGGCGCCGGCAGGCGACGAGCACGACGCCCTGCGGCGTGTAGCGGATGGCGTTGCTGACCAGGTTGGCGACGATGCGCTCGAACAGCAGGGCGTCGCTCCTTGCCCAGCATGGCGGGCAGCGCAGGCGCAGCCTGAGGCCGCGGGCGGAGGCGGCGCTGCTCTGCGCAGCGACGATGTGCTCGAGCTTGGCATGCATGTCGAACACCGTGATCTCCGGCGTAAGCACGCCGGCGTCGAGGCGCGAGATGTCGAGCAGGCTGTCGAGCAGGCCCTCCATCGCGTCGGTGGAGGTCATCAGCCGGTTGGTGAGCTGGCGGCTGCGCGCATCCAGGGGTTGCTGCGCCAGTTCGGACAGGAACAGGCCGAGGGCATGCAGCGGCTGACGCAGGTCGTGGCTGGCTGCGGCGAGGAAGCGCGACTTGGCGAGATTGGCGCGCTCGGCCTCGTCCTTGCGCGCGCGCAGTTCGGCCGTGGCTTCCTCGATGCGGCGCGCCATCAGGGCGTGGGCGTCCTCCAGCCGTTCGGCCATCTCGTTCACGCCCTCGGCGAGGGCGCGCAGGCTGCCGCCGCCGGCGACCCGCACGCGGCGCTGCAGGTTGCCCTGGCCGATGCTGAGCACCGCGGCCGCGGCTTCGCGTATCGGGCCGCTCACGCTGTGGCTCATGCGTCGGGCGAGCAGCAGGCTGCCCACCGCGGCGATGAGCAGCCAGCCGGCGGCGATGAGCAGGAGTTCGCTGCGCCGCCGCTCGAGGCGCGCGAGCGAGATGTCGACGACCAGTCGCCCGAGCGGCGCCTGCGCCACGGAATCCTGCACCAGGCCTCCGGAGAGGACATCCTCGTTGAGCAGATGGCTCGGCCTGATCGGTTCGACGATGCGCAGCCACCGCCCGTCTGCGGTCTCCAGCGCCTGCATGCGCGCAAGATCGGACCCCGTGCCCGCGAGCACGATCGCGAAGCGGCCGGCGCTGGCCAGCGTCGTTCCGTCGGCTCCGAGGATGGCCACCGCGGCGACGTCGTCCTCCAGCATCAGCGTGTCGGCGAGTTGGCCCAGCGTTTCGCGGTCGCCGGCGAAGATCGCGTATTCGCTCGCTGCGGCGAGCTGACGCGCGTGCGCCTGAGCCCGCGCGCGCAGGGCCTGGTCGAGCTCGGACAGGCGCAGTCCGGTGTGGGTGGCGGTGAGCACCGCGGCTACCACCAGCATCGGTACGAAGGCGACGAAGGTGACGCGGGCGCGTACGCCCCAATCCGAGATCATTGCGCGACCCTCTCCTGTGCTTGCAGCGTATCGGCCAGCCATTGTGCGTCCGGCAGCGTGACCCCGAACGACCGCGCCACCGTGGGATTGATTCCGACCTCGAACAGCTGGTGCGGGCCGGGCGCGGGCATGGGTGCGCCGGCCAGCACCCGGCGCACCACCGAGGCCGCCTCGCGACCCGCCTGGGTGGGTGTGGTGTACAGGCCGAGCACCGCGCCGGCGCGCACGTAGGCGGCCGAATACCCCAGCACCGGCGAGCGCAGCCGGAATGCGGTGAGCAGCACCTGATGCACGGTCTGGCTGGTGAACAGCTGGCTGTCCGGGGGGATGACGAGCACGGCGGGTTGTGCGAGCGCGGCGCGCAGCGCGGCGTACAGCGCGCCGATCTCATCGGCCGCCGCGACGTGCGTCTCCAGCCCCCGATGTGCCGCGGCCGCGCCAAGCTCGATCGCGCGGCTGTGCGTATCGGGACCGGTGACGATTGCAACGCGTGTCTGGCGGGGCAGTGCGAGGCGGATCAGGGCGACCTGGCGCTCGGCCGGCTGGTCGAGCAGCAGTGCGCTCCAGGGGGCGCCTGGCTGTCGTTCGAGCGCCTCCAGCGTACTGCGCGGCAGGAGGACGTGGAGCACGGGTGCGGCAATCTGCTGCGCGGCGCTCATGCGTGCGGCAGCACTGCCCACGGTGACGACCAGCCGGGCGTCGGCAAGTGCGCGCGCGTCGGCCTCGGCCACGCTCTGCACTTGGATGGCGAGCTCGGGCGCGAGTGCGGCGGCGAGACTGTCGACCGCCTCGTTGTGCGACGGGCTCGATGGGTCGGCGATCACCACGACCTGAGCCGCGGCGACCCCGGTGGCGAGCAGCGCGCACGCGAACAGCAGGGCGCCGAGTGTCCGCCTGCGCCAAGCCGGCCAGCCCATCACAACCGTCGCTCCGCGGGCGGACGCCAAGGCTCGCCGAGCGTCGTGCAGGCGCGCGCGAATGGTTTCGAAGGCATGGGCGAATTGGCGGACGGACGCGGCGGGCTTGGGCGTGGCCGGCCGCGGCAGGGCGACCGGAGGGACTCGACCCCGGATTTTCGCCTCTTTGTGCGCCGGGGCATAGGGGGTGGTGCATTCGTCATGTTATGTTCCCGCGCTCGACCCGTTGGAGCGGCATCACGCCGCGTGCAGGACATGACGAAGATCCTCATCGTTGAAGACCACGCGCTGGTGCGCGAGGCGATGGCCCAGCGCCTCGCCCGGCTGGAGCCCGGCCTGAGCTGCATCGAGGCCGCCGAAGGGGGCGAAGCGCTCTCCTTGCTCGAGCAGCACCCCGACATCGACCTGGCGCTGATCGACCTGATGCTGCCCGAAGTGAACGGCTTCTCGCTCCTCGCCATCCTCGGCAAGCGGTTCCCGGACGTGCCGGCGATCGTGGTGTCGGCGATGGACGACGACGCCTCGGTGCGACGTGCGCTCAAGGCGGGGGCCTCCGGCTTCGTGTCCAAGGCGAGCTCGGGCGAAGTGCTGGTGCAGGCGGTGCGCGAGGCGCTCGACGGCGGCGTGCCCACGCCGGTGCGCAGCGCGGCCGGTGCGGTGCGCCCGGCGCCACGGACACCTGTCGACCGCTACGGTCTCACCGCGGCGCAGGCGAGGGTGCTCGAGCTGCTCGCCGGTGGGCGCAGCAACCGCGAGATTGCCGATCTGCTCGGTCTCACGGAAGGGACGGTAAAGGTGCACATGACGGCGATCTATCGTGCGCTGGGCGTCAGCAGCCGTTCGCAGGCGCTCGTGGCCATCGCGCGCAGCGGGGCGCGCCTCTGAGTGGCGTCGCGGCTCAGTGCGGCCGGCGCGCGCCGTGGGTGAGGCGCAGCGGCATCTCGGCCGCGGGCAGTGTTTCCATCGCTGCGGCCGTCTCGTCCTCAGCGACCTGCTCGGTGAAGTCGATCTCGAGCACCTCGAGCACCTGTCGTGCGACTGCGCGGCAGGCATTGGCAAGCGGGCTCGGCAGCTGTTCGGGTATGTGCTTCTGCAGCAGCAGCTTGGTCGATGAAAGGGCATTGACCGGACGCAGGATGCGATGGCGGTAGGCACCCAGCAACTGCGCCACGGTGCGGTCGGCGGCCTCGCGCTGCCAAGGATTGTGGGGCCACTGGGTGGGTACCGCGTAGGCGCGCGGGAACATCTCGAGGTCGCGCAGGACGGTGCGGATGTCCTCGTGCGACTCGCGGAAGGGCAGCAGCACGATGTCCGACAGGGCATACAGCTTGCGGTCCATCTCGGTGCGGTTGCCGCCGCCGTCGATGACGCCGACCCAGTCGTCGAGGGTGCGCAGCTTGTCGACAACCTTGGTGAGCGCGTCGCGCGTGCGGGCGTCGGCGATCACGTAGCGTCGTCCCGCGGGGTTCAGGGGTTCGCGGCTGGTGTCGGTGAGCACGCAGGCCGCGCGCTGGCCGAGCAGGCCGAGGCCCTGGCACAGCATGTGCGAAAGCGTGGTCTTGCCGGTCCCGCCCTTGTTGCCGATCACGCAGATGATCTCAGCCATGACGCTTCAGTCCTTCACTTGCAGTCCAGTTCACGCTGCGCATTATCGGCGCCGGCAGGCAAGGACAAGCGCTGGAAAAGCGCCCGTTCGGGACCGCTATTCAGGCACTTCAGGCGTGCGCGCGCTGCCCGATGCGGTAGCCGTAGAGGCGGGTGGCGCGGCGATCTCCGACCTCCACCACGAAGTCGGCCTCGCGGCCGGGCACCGGGAAGCTGTTGCTGAGGAGCACGCTGCCCGGGCGCAGTTCCCTTGCCGCCTTCTGCCATACCTCGGCCATCGGCACCGGCGACAGGAAGGCATATACCAGGTCGTAGTCGTGCCACGGACGGGCGAAGAGGTCGCCGCGCTGGCAGTCCAGGTTCGCCATGCCGGCGGCGAGCAGGCGGCCGACCAGCCACGTGGCGGGGGCGAGCTCGACGCCGGTGAAGTGGCAGTCGGGGCGCGCGCGCGCGAGCGGGCGCAGCAGGGAGCCGGTGCCGGCGCCAATGTCGAGCAGGCGGGCCGGTCGCGCCGGCAGGAGTTCCGCCACGGCGCGCGCGGTGTCTCGGTTGCTCAGGTAGAGCGGCACCTGCGTGCGGAAGCTGGTCCAGTAGACCAGCACGAGCAGCACGAAGGCGCCGAGATAGACGCCTGGGTGCAGGTCTAGCCCGTGTGCGCCGACCACGAGCGGCAGGAAGCAGAGATGGATCGGCAGCCACCAGCGCGCACTGTTCAAGGCGGTGGCGGCAACCGTGGCTCCGAGCGCCTGGACGCCGACCAGCGGCCACAGCCCGGCAACCAGGCCCGCGCGCGCGAGTGCGAAGGCGATCGCCAGGCCGGCGACCTGAGAGAGCAGGGCTTTGAGGGCAGGGGGCATGGGCAGCGGGGCGGCGGTGGCACGGGCACGCATCATAGCCCCGCGTGCCCCTGGCCCGCAGCGGGGCAGGGGGGGGCGGCGCGGCGAGCATCGGCGCTCCCTGCCGGAAGCGCCTCGACGCCCGTTTGCCTCATGCCACCGCGCGCTCCCCGGCCGACGCCGGGGCTGGGCTCTCGCGCCAGCGCGCGAACAATGCGCGACGTCGCTTGGCCGCGGCCTGCATCGCGTACGCCTTGACGTGGCCGAAGCCGCGGATGTCCTCCGGCAGGCGGGCAATCTCGAGTGCGAGCGGTAGCCGATCGTAGCTCAGCGTGTCGAGCAGTTCTGCGACGTCGCGCTCGTACTCGGCGATCAGCGCGCGTTCGGCACGCCGCTCGGCTGTGTAGCCGAAGGGGTCCCAGCGCGTGCCGCGCAGGTGCTTGAGCCGGGCGAGCAGGCGGAACACGCGCATCATGCCCGGGCCGAAGCTGCGCTTGGCGATGTGGCCGGTATTCGGGTCGGGCCGCGCGAGCAGCGGCGCGGCGAGGTGGAAGCGCACCGTGTAGTCGCCCTCGAAGCGTGCCTCGACCTTCTCCCAGAACGCCGGGTCGGCGTACAGCCGTGCCACCTCGTATTCGTCCTTGTACGCGAGCAGCTTGAAGTAGTTGTGGGCGACAGCCTCGGCGAGCCGGGTGCTGCCCGCGCCCGCGCGCCGGGCCTCCAGGTCGCGCACACGCTCGACCAGGCTGCGATAGCGTGCGGCGTAGGCCGCATCCTGGTAGGCGGTGAGCGCTTCGACGCGGCGAGCGACGATCTGCTCGAGTCCGGGCGGACGCAGCGGGACCGGCGCCGGGGGCAGGGCATGACGCTCGACTGCAGCGAGGTCGTGAGCGGCGCGCCGCCCCCACAGGAAGGCCTTGCGGTTCATGTCGATCGCCACGCCGTTGAGTTCGATCGCCTGCATCAGTGCGGACTCCGACACCGGCACCATGCCTTGCTGCCAGGCGAAGCCCAGCAGGAAGAGATTGGTGGCGATGCCATCGCCGAGCAGCCGCGTGGCCAGCGCCTGCGCATCGACGAAGCGCAGGCGCGCTCCGTCGGGCGCGTCGGCCGATAGCCCGAGCGCCTCGCGGATCGCCTTCTGCATGCGCCGCAGCGGGAACTGCCAGTCCGGGTTGTGGGCGAACTCCGAGGTTGGCGTCTCGGCGAGGTTGACCACCGCGCGCGTCCGCCCGGCAGCCATCTTGGCGAGGGCCTCGATGCTGGCGCTGACGATGAGGTCGCCACCGATCACGGCGTCTGCCTCGCCCGCGGCAATGCGTACCGCATGCAGGTCGTCCGGGTGACTGGCGATGCGGATGTGGCTGTATACCGAGCCGCCCTTCTGCGCGAGACCGGTCATGTCGAGCACGGTGACGCCTCTGCCGTCGAGGTGGGCCGCCATTCCGATCAGTGCGCCGATGGTGATCACGCCGGTGCCGCCGACGCCGGTCACCAGGATGCCGTACGGCGTGGTGGCATCGGGCAGGGTCGGCGCGGGCGGGGTGCCGAAACGCGTGTCGTCGGTGGCGAGCGCCTTGCCGCGCCGCAGCTGTCCGCCCTCGATGGTGATGAAGCTGGGGCAGAAGCCCTTCAGGCAGGAGTAGTCCTTGTTGCACGAGGACTGGTCGATCTGGCGCTTGCGGCCGAACTCGGTCTCCACCGGCAGGATCGACATGCAGTTCGACTGGATGCCGCAGTCGCCGCAGCCCTCGCACACGGCCTCGTTGATGAACACGCGGCGGGCCGGGTCGGGGAAGGTGCCGCGCTTGCGGCGCCGGCGCTTCTCGGCAGCGCAGGTCTGGTCGTAGATCAGCGCGGTGACACCACCCGATTCGCGCAGCTCGCGCTGGATCGCGTCGAGTTCCTCGCGGTGGCGGATCGGCACGTGCGGGACGTCGGCGGGGCCGTAGGCGCGCTCCGTGCCGTCGGTGACCACCACGATGTTGTGCACGCCCTCGGCCTGCAGTTGGCGCACGATGGTGGGCACGTCGAGCGGGCCGTCGTGGGGTTGCCCGCCGGTCATCGCCACCGCGTCGTTGTAGAGGATCTTGTAGGTGATGTTCACCTTCGCCGCCACCGCCTGGCGGATCGCCAGCAGGCCGGAATGGAAGTACGTGCCGTCGCCGAGGTTGGCGAAGATGTGCTTCTCCCGGGTGAACGGCGCCTGGCCCACCCAGGGCACGCCTTCGCCGCCCATGTGGGTAAAGGTCGAGGTGCGGCGCTCGGGCATCCAGGTGACCATGTAGTGGCAGCCGATGCCCGCCACCGCGCGGCTGCCCGCGGGCACGTGGGTGGAGGTGTTGTGCGGGCAGCCCGAGCAGAAGGTGGGCACGCGGTCGGCGGTGAAGCTGCGGTGCTCGAGGGCGCGCTCCTTGGCCTCGAGAAAGGCGAGCCGGTCGCGGATGCGCTCGGAGGTGAAGAAGCGGTCGATGCGCGCGGCGATCACGCGCGCAATCATCGCCGGGGTGAGCTCGCCGGCAGCGGGCAGCAGCCAGTCGCCGTGATCGACGGTGCCGTCGGCGCGGCCGATACGCGCCCACTCGCCCTTTTCGTCGAACTTGCCGATCACGCGCGGGCGCACGTCCTCGCGCCAGTTGTAAAGCTCTTCCTTGAGCTGATACTCGAGCAGCTGGCGCTTCTCTTCCACGACCAGAATCTCGTCCAGCCCCTCGGCAAAGTGGCGCACGCCGTCGGTCTCGAGCGGCCATACCATGCCGACCTTGTAGAGCCGGATGCCGATCTCGGCGGCAAGTGCATCGTCGATGCCGAGGTCGTCGAAGGCCTGACGGACGTCGAGGTAGCTCTTGCCGCACGTGATGATGCCCAGGCGCGGCGCGGGCGAATCGATGACGACGCGGTTGAGGCGGTTCGCGCGTGCGTACGCGAGCGCGGCGTAGAGCTTGTGGTGCAGCAGGCGCTTTTCCTGCACCAGAGGAGGGTCCGGCCAGCGGATGTTGAGGCCCTCGGGCGGCAGCGCGAAGTCCGTGGGAATCTGCACCTGCACGCGCCCCGGGTCCACATCTACCGACGCCGAAGTCTCCACGGTGTCGGCGAGCGCCTTGAAGGCCACCCAGCAGCCGGAGTAACGCGAGAGCGCGTAGCCGTGGACACCGAAGTCGATGTACTCCTGGACCCCCGCCGGAGCCAGCACCGGGATCATCATCGACTTGAAGAAGTGGTCGGTCTGGTGGGGCAGGCTCGAGGACTTCGCGGCGTGGTCGTCGCCGGCGACCACCAGCACGCCGCCAAGCCTCGAACTGCCGGCGGCGTTGGCGTGACGGAACACGTCGCCGCAGCGGTCCACGCCCGGGCCCTTGCCGTACCACATCGCGAACACGCCCTGGTACTCGGCCTGTGGGTTGAGGTTGACCTGCTGCGAGCCCCACACGGCGGTGGCGGCAAGATCTTCGTTTACACCGGGTTGAAAAACGATATGGCGTGTCTGCAGGTGCTTGCGTGCCTTCCAGAGCGTCTGGTCCAGGCCGCCGAGCGGCGAGCCCCGGTAGCCGGAGACGAAGCCCGCGGTGTTGAGCCCCGCGGCTTCGTCGCGCGCCTTCTGGATCAGCAGCAGCCGCACCAGCGCCTGGTAGCCGCTCAGATAGACACGTCCCGATTCGCGGGTGTATTTGTCGTCCAGGCTCGGGGCGCGGCTGACTGCGCCCAGGTCGGCTTCTGCCATGGTCGTCTCCTCCTGCCTTGGGTGGTGGCGTCGGATGCCGCGCAACCCCGCAATCCCCGCCTCGTGGGCGACGACGACGGAGCGCCTCGATTCAGACTAGACCTGCGCCCTGTGGGGCTCAATCGCTGATTACCCGCAAGCGCCGGCCGAGGGCAAGCGCGCCCGGCAGCGCATGTCGCGTCCGAGGTGTCGACCAGTGGCCGGGAGGGAAGTTGCCCGGGCCCGGCGGCGCGGGCAGAGGCGCAATGGCCTCGACCGTCCGTGTCGAAAAAAAGCGCGAAAAGATTTGACACCACATCACGCGGGCACTATAGTGCGGGGCTTCCCGGACGGAGGGATACCCAAGCGGTCAACGGGATCAGACTGTAAATCTGACGGCTCAGCCTTCGAAGGTTCGAATCCTTCTCCCTCCACCAAGTTTCGGTCGTGCCGCGGCGGCAAGCGGACGGCGTAGCGGATGCAGTGAATCGGCTGCAAGCGGTGTGCAAGCGAACGCAGTTGCAGGCGTGTGCGGGTGTAGCTCAATGGTAGAGCTGAAGCCTTCCAAGCTTAAGACGAGGGTTCGATTCCCTTCACCCGCTCCATCGATGCTGTGTTCGCAAGGTTTCGGAGCCCATGTAGCTCAGTGGTAGAGCACTCCCTTGGTAAGGGAGAGGCCACGTGTTCAATCCACGTCATGGGCACCATTCATTTTCTGCCTGACCTGGGCGGCGGCCCATTCGTGTGGCTGCCGCATCGGTTTTTCTGGTTCTGATTTTAAGGATAGTGATATGGCTAAGGGTAAGTTCGAGCGCACTAAGCCGCACGTGAACGTCGGCACGATCGGTCACGTTGACCATGGCAAGACCACGCTGACCGCTGCGATCACCACGATCCTGTCGAAGAAGTTCGGCGGCGAGGCGAAGGCTTACGACCAGATCGACGCGGCGCCGGAAGAGAAGGCGCGCGGCATCACCATCAACACCGCGCACGTCGAGTACGAGACCGCCACGCGCCACTACGCGCACGTGGATTGCCCGGGTCACGCCGACTACGTGAAGAACATGATCACCGGTGCCGCGCAGATGGACGGCGCGATCCTGGTGTGCTCGGCCGCTGACGGCCCGATGCCGCAGACCCGCGAGCACATCCTGCTGGCGCGTCAGGTCGGCGTGCCGTACATCATCGTGTTCCTGAACAAGTGCGACATGGTCGACGACGAAGAGCTGCTCGAGCTCGTCGAGATGGAAGTGCGCGAGCTGCTGTCGAAGTACGACTTCCCGGGCGACGACATTCCCATCGTCAAGGGTTCGGCGCTGAAGGCGCTCGAGGGCGACCAGTCCGAGATCGGCGAGCCGGCGATCTTCCGCCTGGCCGACGCGCTGGATAGCTACATTCCGACCCCCGAGCGTGCGATCGACAAGCCCTTCCTGCTGCCGATCGAGGACGTGTTCTCGATCTCGGGCCGCGGTACGGTGGTGACCGGTCGTGTCGAGCGTGGCATCGTCAAGGTTGGCGAGGAAATCGAGATCGTCGGCATCAAGCCCACGGTCAAGACCACCTGCACCGGCGTGGAAATGTTCCGCAAGCTGCTCGACCAGGGTCAGGCCGGTGACAACGTCGGCGTGCTGCTGCGCGGCACCAAGCGTGAGGACGTCGAGCGCGGTCAGGTGTTGTGCAAGCCGGGTTCGATCACCCCGCACACCCACTTCACCGGCGAGATCTACGTGCTGTCGAAGGAAGAGGGCGGCCGTCACACCCCGTTCTTCAACAACTACCGTCCGCAGTTCTACTTCCGTACGACGGACGTGACCGGTTCGATCTCGCTGCCCGAAGGCACCGAGATGGTCATGCCGGGCGACAACGTGTCGATCACCGTCAAGCTGATCGCCCCGATCGCCATGGAAGAAGGCCTGCGCTTCGCGATCCGCGAAGGTGGTCGCACCGTCGGCGCCGGCGTCGTCGCCAAGATCATCGAGTAATTCGCTCGCTGATTGCCAGACAAGCGCACCCGCTCGGGTGCGCTTTGCAGTCTCTGCTGCAGGGGTATAGCTCAACTGGCAGAGCGTCGGTCTCCAAAACCGAAGGTTGGGGGTTCGATTCCCTCTGCCCCTGCCATATTTTTCCGGGTGGTTATCCGCAATGGCCGATAAGTTGAAATTCGCGCTGGCGCTGGCACTGTTGGCAGCCGGCGTGGTCGGCTTCTATCTGCTCGCCGAGCAGCCGCTCGTGCTGCGCGTATTGTCCGTTCTCGTGGGTCTGGGTGCCGGTGTCGCCGTTGCCTCGATGTCCGAGCCGGGGCGCCGCTTCATCGGCTTTGCGCGTGAATCGATCACCGAAACCAAGAAGGTCGTCTGGCCGAGCCGCAAGGAAACCACGCAGACCACGGGTCTGGTGTTCGCCTTCGTGGTCGTCATGGCGATCTTCCTGTGGTTGACGGACAAGAGCCTGGAATGGGTTCTGTACGATCTCGTTCTGGGTTGGAAGTGATATGACCAAGCGTTGGTATGTGGTTCACGCCTATTCGGGCTTCGAGAAGTCCGTTCAGCGCGCGCTCATCGACCGTGTGAACAGGTCGGGCATGCAGGACAGCTTCGGCCAGATCCTGGTGCCGGTCGAGGAAGTCATCGAGATGCGCGGCGGTCAGAAGACCGTCACCGAGCGCAAGTTCTTCCCCGGCTACGTCCTCGTCGAGATGGAGATGAATGACGAGAGCTGGCACCTGGTGAAGTCCACGCCCAAGGTCACCGGCTTTGTCGGCGGCACCGCGAACAAGCCCGCGCCGATCTCCGAGAAGGAGGTCGAGAAGATCATGCAGCAGATGCAGGATGGCGTGGACAAGCCCCGTCCGAAGGTGCTGTTCGAGATCGGCGAGGTGGTTCGCGTCAAGGAAGGTCCCTTCACCGACTTCCATGGCTCGGTGGAGGACGCCAACTACGAGAAGAACAAGCTGCGCGTGTCGGTGACCATCTTCGGTCGCGCCACGCCGGTCGAACTCGATTTCGCACAGGTCGAAAAGACCTGAGCAAGGCGGCAGGCCGCGAGGCCTGCCGAAGCCCGTTCACGCTCCTTCGGGAGCGTGGGGTACGCGAGGAGCGCCGGATCGTCCGGTGCGCTAGCACTCATCACAGGAGCAAGCCGCAATGGCAAAGAAAATCACTGGCTACGTAAAGCTGCAGGTGCCGGCCGGCAAGGCCAACCCCAGCCCCCCGATCGGTCCCGCGCTGGGTCAGCGCGGCCTGAACATCATGGAATTCTGCAAGGCGTTCAACGCCAAGACCCAGGGCATGGAGCCCGGTCTGCCGATTCCGGTGGTGATCACCGCCTACGCCGACAAGTCCTTCACCTTCATCATGAAGACGCCGCCGGCGACCGTGCTGATCAAGAAGGCGGCCGGTATCCAGAAGGGCTCGGCCAAGCCGCACACCGACAAGGTGGGCAAGATCACCCGCGCCCAGGTCGAAGACATCGCCAAGGCCAAGCAGCCCGACCTCACCGCTGCTGACCTCGAAGCCGCCGTGCGCACCATCGCCGGTTCCGCCCGCAGCATGGGCATCACCGTGGAGGGCCTGTAATCATGGCGAAGCTGTCCAAGCGAGTTCAGGCGCTGCGCGCCAAGGTTGACCGCAACCAGGCCTATCCGGTCGCCGACGCCCTGCGTCTGGTCAAGGAGTGCGCCACCGCCAAGTTCGACGAGTCGATCGACATCGCCGTGAATCTCGGCGTCGACGCGCGCAAGTCGGACCAGGTCGTGCGCGGCTCGGTCGTGCTGCCCGCAGGCACCGGCAAGTCGGTGCGCGTGGCCGTGTTCGCCCAGGGCGACAAGGCCGAGGCTGCCCGCGCTGCGGGTGCGGAAGTCGTCGGTTTCGACGACCTCGCCGAGCAGATCAAGGCCGGCAACCTCAACTTCGACGTCTGCATCGCGACTCCGGACGCCATGCGCGTGGTCGGTCAGCTCGGTCAGATCCTCGGTCCGCGCGGCCTGATGCCGAACCCGAAGGTCGGCACCGTGACCATGGACGTTGCGACCGCGGTCAAGAACGCCAAGGCCGGCCAGGTGCAGTACCGCACCGACAAGGCGGGTCTGGTGCACGCCACCATCGGCCGCGCCTCGTTCGAAGTCGACGCGCTGCAGCAGAACCTGTCGGCCTTCATCGACGCGCTGGTCAAGGCCAAGCCCGCTGCCGCGAAGGGTGTGTACCTCCGCCGTATCGCCGTCTCCAGCACCATGGGTGCGGGCGTGCGCGTGGAGCCGGGCAGCCTCAACGCTGCCTGATTGCCTCGATCGCCCGCGGCAGGCGGGCGATCCGAAGAACTTTGAGCCGTGGCTGCCCCCTGGGTGGCCCCGGATCGTCAAAGACCGCAGGTGTGTCGGCCGCGAGGCGACGCTTAAGCATTCAGATGGCCTGCGCAGACGGTGTGCTCAGAACAGGATTTGGCCGGCTTGCCGGCCGCACTCCTGATCCAGGTCGCCGTGGGTGCGAATCGCGACAGCGGTTCGCGTGTTGACTTGAAAGGAGGAAAGACCTGTGGGTCTCAATCTCGATGACAAGAAAGCCGTAGTGGCTGAGGTGTCGGCACAAGTGGCCAACGCCCAGACGATCGCGGTGGCCGAGTATCGCGGCATTGCGGTGGGCGATCTCACCACGCTGCGTGCCAAGGCCCGCGAGTCTGGCGTGTACCTGCGCGTGCTGAAGAACACCCTGGTCCGTCGTGCGATCGCCGGCACCCCGTTCGAGGGTCTGGCGGGTGAGCTGACCGGTCCGCTGATCTATGGCATCTCGGCCGATCCGGTCGCTGCTGCCAAGGTGCTCAACGACTTCGCCAAGGGTAACGACAAGATCGTCCTGCGCGCTGGTTCCTATGCGGGCAACACGCTCGACAAGGCCGGTGTGCAAGCGCTCGCCTCGATCCCGAGCCGCGAGGAGCTGCTCGCCAAGCTGCTGGGCGTCATGCAGGCGCCGGTCTCCGGCATGGCCGGTGTGCTCGCAGCCCTCGCCAAGAAGCGCGAGGAAGAAGGCGCTGCCGCCTGATCGCGACATCCCGCTACGAAAGTTTTCGCAAAAATATCGATTCTGGAGTGATTTGAAATGGCAATCAGCAAAGAAGACATCCTGGAAGCCGTTGCTGGCATGACCGTGATGGAACTGAACGACCTGGTCAAGGCGTTCGAAGAGAAGTTCGGCGTGTCCGCTGCCTCGCTGGCCGTGGCTGCCCCGGGTGCCGGCGCTGCCGCTGCCCCGGTTGAAGAGAAGACCGAATTCGACGTCGTGCTGCTCGAAGCCGGCGCCAAGAAGGTCGAGGTCATCAAGGTCGTCCGTGCCGCTACCGGCCTGGGCCTGAAGGAAGCCAAGGACCTGGTCGACGGCGCGCCGAAGACCGTGAAGGAAGCTGCGCCGAAGGCCGACGCCGAAGCGCTGAAGAAGCAACTGGAAGAAGCTGGCGCGAAGGTCGAAATCAAGTAATATTCGACTTCCCAGCGGGGCTGGCACTCTTCGGAGTGCCGGCCCTTTCGTGCTTTGTAATCGAGATTGCGGCCAGGTCCGCGATCGTCGATGGCAGGCCAGAGCGTTTGCCGATCGTCCGGCCGGGTTTGCAGTCTGACTGTCCGCTGCCGGAAACGCCCGAACGTTGTGTCCTGTCTTTCCGATGTTAGCCCTCTAGCCGGAGCATCCATGGCGTATTCCTACACCGAAAAGAAACGTATCCGCAAGAGCTTCGCCAAGCGCGCGGCCGTGCTCGATGCGCCTTTCCTGCTCGCCACGCAGATCGAGTCCTTCGCTGAATTCCTGCAGGCGGACACCCCGCCCGAGGCCCGCCGCAACCAGGGTCTGCAGGCAGCGTTCACCTCGATCTTCCCGATCTCGAGCCACAGCGGCAACGCCCGACTCGAGTACGTCCAGTACATGCTGGGCGAACCCGCCTTCGACGTGAAGGAATGCCAGCAGCGCGGCCTGACCTTCGCGTCGCCGCTGCGCGCGCGCGTGCGCCTGGTGATCATGGATCGCGAGGCGCCCAAGGAGACCATCAAGGAGGTCAAGGAGCAGGAGGTCTACATGGGCGAGATCCCGCTCATGACCACCACCGGTTCCTTCGTCATCAACGGCACCGAGCGCGTCATCGTGTCGCAGCTGCACCGTTCGCCGGGCGTGTTCTTCGAGCACGACCGCGGCAAGACCCACTCGTCGGGCAAGCTGCTGTTCTCGGCGCGCATCATCCCCTACCGTGGTTCGTGGCTTGACTTCGAGTTCGACCCCAAGGACTACCTGTACTTCCGAGTCGACCGTCGCCGCAAGATGCCGGTCACCATCCTGCTGCGCGCGATCGGGATGACCCCGGAAGAGATTCTCGCGACCTTCCACGACACCGACACCTTCCACCTTCAGGGCGAGGGCGCGCAGTTCGAACTCGTGCCCGAGCGCCTGCGCGGTGAAGTCGCGCGCTTCGACATCACGACGGGCGACGGCAAGATCATCGTCGCGCGCGAGAAGCGCATCACCTCCAAGCACATCCGCGAGATCGACCAGGCCGGCGTCAAGACCATGGCGGTGCCGGACGACTTCATCCTCGGTCGCGTGATCGCCAACAACATCGCCGATCCGGCCACCGGCGAACTGCTCGCCCGTGCCAACGACGAGATCACCGAGGATCTGCTCGACAAGCTGCGCCTGGCCGGCGTCACCGAGCTGCGCACGCTGTACATCAACGACCTCGATCGCGGCGGCTATATCTCGCAGACCCTGCGCATCGACGAAACGGCCGACCAGTGGGCCGCCAAGGTCGCGATCTACCGCATGATGCGTCCGGGCGAGCCGCCCACCGAAGACGCGGTCGAGGGCCTCTTCAACGGTCTGTTCTACGCCGAAGAGCGCTACGACCTGTCGTCGGTCGGCCGCATGAAGTTCAATCGCCGTGCCTATCCCGAGAAGATCGACGACAAGGCGCCGGGCTGGCTCAAGCGCTTCCACGAGCGCGTGGGCCCGCAGGGCGAGGACGGCCCCGGCGTCCTGGTCAATGAGGACATCCTCGCGGTGGTTGGCGTGCTCGTCGAGCTGCGCAACGGCCGTGGCGAGATCGACGACATCGACCACCTCGGCAACCGCCGCGTGCGTTCGGTGGGCGAGCTGGCGGAGAACCAGTTCCGCGCCGGCCTGGTGCGCGTCGAGCGCGCGGTCAAGGAGCGTCTGTCGCAGGCCGAATCCGACAACCTGATGCCGCACGACCTGATCAACGCCAAGCCGATCTCGGCCGCGATCAAGGAGTTCTTCGGCTCCAGCCAGCTGTCGCAGTTCATGGACCAGACCAACCCGCTGTCCGAGATCACGCACAAGCGTCGCGTCTCGGCGCTCGGCCCGGGCGGTCTGACGCGCGAGCGCGCCGGCTTTGAGGTGCGCGACGTGCACCCGACGCACTACGGCCGCGTGTGCCCGATCGAGACCCCGGAAGGTCCGAACATCGGCCTCATCAACTCGCTCGCCGTGTATGCGCGTACCAACCGCCATGGCTTCCTGGAGACGCCGTACCGCAAGGTGATCGACGGCAAGGTCACCGACCAGATCGATTTCCTGTCGGCGATCGAGGAAGGCCAATACGTGATCGCGCAGGCGAACGCCGAGATCGACGACGCGGGCATGCTCGCCGGCGACCTGGTGTCCTGCCGCCACAAGGGCGAATTCCTGCTCGCCACCTCGGACATGGTTCAGTACATGGACGTGGCGCCGGGCCAGATCGTCTCGGTCGCGGCCTCGCTGATTCCGTTCCTCGAGCATGACGACGCGAACCGCGCACTGATGGGCGCCAACATGCAGCGCCAGGCCGTGCCCTGCCTGCGTCCCGAGAAGCCGCTGGTGGGCACCGGCATCGAGCGCCGCGTCGCGGTCGACTCGGGCACCGCGGTGCAGGCGACCCGTGGCGGCATCGTGGACTACGTGGATGCGAACCGGGTCGTGATCCGGGTCAACGACGACGAGACCCTGCCGGGTGAAGTCGGCGTCGACATCTACAACATGATCAAGTACACCCGCTCCAACCAGAACACCAACATCAACCAGCGTCCGGTGGTGAGGGTGGGCGACCGTATCGCCAAGGGCGACGTGGTGGCCGACGGTGCATCGACGGATCTCGGCGAGCTCGCGCTCGGCCAGAACATGCTGGTCGGCTTCATGCCCTGGAACGGCTACAACTTCGAGGACTCGATCCTCATCTCCGAGCGCGTCGTTGCAGACGACCGCTTCACCTCGATCCACGTCGAGGAACTCACGGTCGTCGCCCGCGACACCAAGCTCGGACCCGAGGAGATCACCCGCGACATCGCGTCGCTGGGCGAGGCGCAGCTGTCGCGCCTGGACGAGTCGGGCATCGTGTACATCGGCGCCGAGGTCGAGGCCGGCGACGTGCTGGTCGGCAAGGTGACGCCCAAGGGCGAGACCCAGCTGACGCCGGAAGAGAAGCTGCTGCGCGCGATCTTCGGCGAGAAGGCCTCCGACGTGAAGGACACCTCGCTGCGCGTGCCTTCGGGCATGGTCGGCACGGTGATCGACGTGCAGGTGTTCACCCGCGAAGGGATCGAGCGCGACAAGCGTGCGCAGTCGATCATCGACGACCAGCTGCGCAGCTTCAAGACCGATCTCGCCGACCAGATGCGCATCGTCGAGCGCGACGCCTTCGCGCGTATCCGCCGCATGATCGTGGGTCAGGTCGCCAACGGCGGCCCGAAGAAGCTCGCCAAGGGTACCGCGCTCACCGACGCCTATCTCGATGGCCTCGAGCTCTACCACTGGTTCGACATCCGTCTCGCCGACGAGACCCTGGCGATGCAACTCGAGGCGGTGCGTGAAGGCCTCGAGAACACCCGCAAGGACTTCGAGCAGGCCTTCGAGATCAAGAAGAAGAAGCTCACCCAGGGCGACGAATTGCCCCCGGGCGTGCAGAAGATGGTCAAGGTTTACCTCGCGGTGAAGCGTCGCCTGCAACCGGGTGACAAGATGGCCGGCCGCCACGGCAACAAGGGTGTGGTGTCGAAGATCGTTCCGGTCGAGGACATGCCCTACATGGAAGACGGCACGCCGCTCGACATCGTGCTCAACCCGCTCGGCGTGCCGTCGCGGATGAACATCGGCCAGATCCTCGAGACGCACCTCGGCTGGGCGGCGAAGGGCCTTGGCCAGCAGATCGACAAGATGCTGCAGGCCCAGGCCTCGGCGCAGGAGCTGCGCGGCTTCCTCGAGCAGATCTACAACGGCAGCGGCAAGCCGGAAACGCTGGGTGAGCTCGACGATGGCGACGTGCGCGAGCTCGCGACCAACCTCAAGAAGGGCGTGCCCTTCGCGACCCCGGTGTTCGACGGTGCCAAGGAAGAGGAGATCCAGAAGATGCTGGAGCTCGCGGGCCTGCCCACCGGTGGCCAGGTCACCCTCTACGACGGGCGCACCGGCGAAGCCTTCGAGCGCAAGGTCACCGTGGGCTACAAGCACGTGCTGAAGCTGCACCACCTGGTCGACGACAAGATGCACGCGCGTTCGACCGGTCCGTACTCGCTCGTCACCCAGCAGCCGCTGGGCGGCAAGGCGCAGTTCGGCGGCCAGCGTTTCGGCGAGATGGAAGTGTGGGCGCTGGAAGCCTATGGCGCGGCCTACACGCTGCAGGAGATGCTGACGGTCAAGTCCGACGACGTGACCGGCCGGACCAAGGTGTACGAAAACATCGTCAAGGGCGAGCACAAGATCGATTCCGGCATGCCGGAGTCCTTCAACGTGCTGGTGAAGGAAATCCGCTCGCTCGCGATCGACATCGATCTCGATCGCGGATGAGCTGCCTGTTTCCTTCCCTGTAACCCGCCTGCGATTGAATCCCGGGGTCGCCGCGCATGATGCGGCGATCCGGATGGAGTGATAGATGAAAAGCCTGCTCGCTGACCTGTTCAAGCAAACCCTGCCGAACGAGGAAGAGTTCGACGCGATCACCATCGGCCTCGCCTCGCCCGACAAGATCCGTTCGTGGTCCTACGGTGAGGTCAAGAAGCCCGAGACCATCAACTACCGGACCTTCAAGCCCGAGCGCGACGGTCTGTTCTGCGCCAAGATCTTTGGCCCGGTCAAGGACTACGAGTGCCTGTGCGGCAAGTACAAGCGCCTCAAGCACCGCGGCGTGATCTGCGAGAAGTGCGGCGTCGAGGTGACCCTGTCGAAGGTGCGCCGCGAGCGCATGGGTCACATCGAGCTGGCCTCGCCGGTCGCCCACATCTGGTTCCTGAAGAGCCTGCCGAGCCGTCTCGGCATGGTGCTCGACATGACCCTGCGCGACATCGAGCGCGTGCTGTATTTCGAGGCCTTCGTCGTCGTCGAGCCGGGCATGACCCCGCTCAACCGCGGCCAGCTGCTGACCGAGGACGACTACCTCGCCAAGGTCGAGGAGTACGGTGACGAGTTCGACGCGGTGATGGGCGCGGAGGGCATCGGCTCGCTGCTGCGCACGCTCGACATCAACCTCGAGGTCGAGAAGCTGCGTGGCGACCTCGAGACCACCAACTCCGAAGCCAAGATCAAGAAGTTCTCCAAGCGCCTGAAGGTGCTCGAGGCCTTCCAGCAGTCGGGCATCAAGCCCGAGTGGATGGTGCTCGAGGTGCTGCCGGTGCTGCCGCCCGACCTGCGCCCGCTGGTGCCGCTGGACGGTGGCCGCTTCGCGACCTCGGACCTGAACGACCTCTACCGCCGCGTCATCAACCGCAACAACCGCCTCAAGCGCCTGCTCGAGCTCAAGGCGCCCGACATCATCGTGCGCAACGAGAAGCGCATGCTGCAGGAAGCCGTCGACTCGCTGCTCGACAACGGCCGCCGCGGCAAGGCCATGACCGGCGCCAACAAGCGTCCGCTGAAGTCGCTGGCCGACATGATCAAGGGCAAGGGCGGTCGCTTCCGCCAGAACCTGCTCGGCAAGCGGGTGGACTACTCGGGCCGTTCGGTCATCGTCGTGGGTCCGACGCTCAAGCTGCACCAGTGCGGCCTGCCCAAGCTGATGGCGCTCGAGCTGTTCAAGCCCTTCATCTTCAACAAGCTCGAGCTGATGGGGCTGGCGACGACCATCAAGCAGGCCAAGAAGATGGTCGAGACCCAGGAGCCGGTGGTGTGGGACATCCTCGAAGAGGTGATCCGCGAGCATCCGGTGATGCTGAACCGCGCCCCGACCCTGCACCGCCTCGGCATCCAGGCCTTCGAGCCGGTGCTGATCGAAGGCAAGGCGATCCAGCTCCACCCGCTGGTGTGCGTCGCGTTCAACGCCGACTTCGACGGCGACCAGATGGCCGTCCACGTCCCGCTGTCGCTCGAGGCGCAGATGGAAGCCCGCACCCTGATGCTGGCCTCCAACAACGTGCTGTCGCCCGCCAACGGCGAGCCGATCATCGTGCCGTCGCAGGACATCGTGCTCGGCCTGTACTACGCCACCCGTGAAGGCGTGAACGTGCCGGGCGAAGGCATGATCTTCACCGACGTGTCGGAAGTGAAGCGCGCCTACGAGTCCGGTCAGATCGCGCTCCATGCGCGCGTCACCGTGCGCCTGAAGGAAGCCGACCTCGGCCCCAACGGCGAGCGCATCGAGAAGGTCGTGCGCCACAACACGACCGCCGGCCGTGCCATCCTGTCCGAGATCCTGCCTGCCGGGCTGCCTTTCAGCGTCATCGACAAGCCGCTGAAGAAGAAGGAAATCTCCAAGCTGATCAACGCCTCGTTCCGCCGCTGCGGCCTGCGCGCGACGGTGATCTTCGCCGACAAGCTGATGCAGTTCGGCTACGGCCTGGCCACCCGCGCCGGCCTGTCGATCGCGGTCAAGGACATGCTGGTGCCGAATGCCAAGCACGAGCTGATCCGCGCCGCCGAAGCCGAAGTCAAGGAGATCGCCCAGCAGTACACCTCGGGCCTCGTGACCGACGGCGAACGCTACAACAAGGTCGTGGACATCTGGGGCCGCTGCGGCGACCAGGTCGCCAAGGCGATGATGGAGCAGCTCGGCTCGGAGGAAGTCGTCAACCGCGAAGGCAAGACCGTCCGCCAGGAGTCGTTCAACTCGATCTACATGATGGCCGACTCGGGCGCGCGTGGTTCCGCCGCCCAGATCCGCCAGCTCGCCGGCATGCGCGGCCTGATGGCCAAGCCGGACGGCTCGATCATCGAGACGCCGATCACGACCAACTTCCGCGAAGGCCTGAACGTTCTGCAGTACTTCATCTCGACGCACGGCGCCCGCAAGGGTCTGGCGGATACCGCGCTGAAGACCGCGAACTCCGGCTACCTGACCCGCCGCCTGGTCGACGTGACGCAGGACCTCGTCGTGATCGAGGACGACTGCGGTACGCGCGAAGGCTTCAACATGAAGGCGCTGATCGAGGGCGGCGAGGTCGTCGAGCCGCTGCGCGAGCGCATTCTCGGCCGCGTCTGCGTCGAGGACATCGTCAACCCCGAGAACCAGGAAACCGTGATCGAGGCGGGCAGCCTGCTCGACGAGGACGCGGTCGAGCTGATCGAGAGCCTCGGCGTGGACGAGGTCAAGGTGCGCACGCCGCTCACCTGCGAGACCCGCTACGGTCTGTGCGCCAAGTGCTACGGCCGCGACCTGGGCCGCGGCTCGATGGTCAACGTCGGCGAGGCGGTGGGCGTGATCGCCGCGCAGTCGATCGGCGAGCCGGGTACGCAGCTCACCATGCGTACCTTCCACGTCGGTGGCGCGGCGTCGCGAGCTGCCGCCGCGAGCGGGGTCGAGGCCAAGTCGGCGGGCTCGATCCGTTTCGCCGGCAACATGCGCTACGTCTCCAACGCCAAGGGCGAGAAGATCGTCATCGCACGCTCGGCCGAGCTGGTCGTTGCGGACGATCTCGGTCGCGAGCGCGAGCGCCACAAGCTGCCCTACGGTGCGCTGCTGATGGTTGACGACGGTGCGCCGGTCAAGGCCGGTGCGCAGCTGGCGTCCTGGGACCCGCACACGCGCCCGATCGTCACCGAGTACGCTGGTACGGTGAAGTTCGAGAACGTCGAGGAAGGGGTCACGGTCGCCAAGCAGATCGACGAGGTCACGGGCCTGTCCACGCTGGTCGTGATCGACGCCAAGCGGCGCTCCACCACCGGCACCACCAAGGGCGTGCGTCCGCAGGTGAAGCTGCTCGACGACAGCGGCGAGGAGGTCAAGATCGCCGGCACCGAGCACTCGGTGGCGATCACCTTCCAGGTCGGCTCGCTGATCACGGTGAAGGACGGCCAGCAGATCAACGTTGGCGACATCCTGGCGCGCATTCCGCAAGAATCCGCCAAGACCCGCGACATCACCGGCGGTCTGCCGCGCGTGGCCGAGCTCTTCGAGGCGCGCGCGCCCAAGGATGCCGGCATGCTCGCCGAGTACACCGGTACGGTGTCCTTCGGCAAGGAGACCAAGGGCAAGCAGCGTCTCGTGATCACCGAGCCGGACGGCACCTCGCACGAGTTCCTGATCCCGAAGGACAAGCACCTCATGGTCCACGACGGTCAGGTGGTGAACAAGGGCGAACTCATCGTCGACGGTCCGGCCGATCCGCACGACATCCTGCGTCTGCAGGGCATCAGCGAGCTGGCGCGTTACATCATCGACGAGGTGCAGGACGTGTATCGCCTGCAGGGCGTGAAGATCAACGACAAGCACATCGAGGTCATCGTCCGCCAGATGCTGCGCCGCGTGGTCATCACCGATGCCGGCGATACCAAGTTCATCCGCGAGGAGCAGGTCGAGCGCTCCGAGGTGCTGGACGAGAACGACCGCATCGACGCCGAAGGCAAGCTGCCGGCCCAGTACGAGAACGTGCTGCTCGGCATCACCAAGGCTTCGCTGTCGACCGACTCCTTCATTTCGGCGGCCTCGTTCCAGGAGACCACCCGCGTCCTCACCGAGGCGGCGATCATGGGCAAGCGCGACGAACTGCGCGGCCTGAAGGAGAACGTCATCGTCGGTCGCCTGATCCCGGCCGGTACCGGTCTCGCCTACCACCGCAGCCGCAAGGCCCAGGAGCAGGGCGTGGATCTGGGTCCGGATCACGCCTGGGCGCCGGCGCAGGAAGTGGTGGAATCGCAGCAGGACATCGAGGCGAGTTGACTTTCGGGCCAGCCTCGGACTAAACTCCGGCCTCTTTTTTGTGGACTGACCAATCGTAGTCAGTCGCAGCCGGAATAATCCGCCCGCGGCGGCCCATGGTGGGCTGCCGCGGTCTTATGGGAAATTCTTAAGCTATGCCAACAATCAATCAGCTTGTCCGCAAGCCGCGCCAGATGGAAGTTGCCAAGAGCAAGGTTCCGGCGCTCGAGGCCTGCCCGCAGAAGCGCGGCGTCTGCACGCGCGTGTACACCACGACCCCGAAGAAGCCGAACTCGGCGCTGCGTAAGGTCGCCAAGGTCCGTCTCACCAATGGCTTCGAGGTCATCTCGTACATCGGCGGTGAAGGCCACAACCTCCAGGAGCACTCGGTCGTGCTGATCCGTGGCGGTCGTGTGAAGGACTTGCCGGGTGTGCGCTATCACATCGTCCGTGGCTCCCTCGACCTTCAGGGCGTCAAGGATCGTAAGCAGTCGCGCTCGAAGTACGGTGCCAAGCGCCCGAAGAAAGCTTGATTGTTGCTCCAGAAAAATTAGCGAGAGGTTGTCATGCCGCGTCGTCGTGAAGTACCCAAGCGCGAGGTTCTGCCGGATCCGAAGTTCGGAAACCAGGATGTCTCGAAGTTCATCAACGTGATCATGCAGTCGGGCAAGAAGTCCGTCGCTGAGAGCATCGTCTACGGTGCCTTCGATCACATTTCGGCCAAGTCCGGCAAGGATCCGCTCGAGGTTTTCTCGACTGCGGTCTCGAACGTGAAGCCGGTGGTGGAAGTCAAGAGCCGCCGCGTCGGTGGTGCCAACTACCAGGTTCCTGTCGAAGTGCGTCCGTCGCGTCGCATGGCTCTGTCGATGCGTTGGCTGCGCGAGGCTGCGCGCAAGCGTGCCGAGAAGTCGATGGCCCAGCGTCTCGCGGGTGAGCTCCTCGAGGCGGCGGAAGGCCGCGGCTCCGCCATGAAGAAGCGCGAAGAAGTGCATCGCATGGCCGAAGCCAACAAGGCGTTCTCGCACTACCGCTTCTGATTTTCTTCGCTAGCGGTAAATCGGGCCCTGCAAAGGGCTCGAATGTTTTCTAACGCACAGAACAGTTCATCGCGCCCACGGGCGCGCATAACGGAAGGCAGGTATAACGTGGCTCGCAAGACTCCCATCGAGCGTTACCGCAACATCGGTATCTCCGCTCACATCGACGCCGGTAAGACGACTACCACCGAGCGCATCCTTTTCTACACTGGCGTGAGCCACAAGCTGGGTGAGGTGCACGACGGCGCAGCGACCACCGACTGGATGGTGCAGGAGCAGGAGCGTGGCATCACCATCACCTCCGCCGCGGTGACCTGCTTCTGGAAGGGGATGGACAATTCCTTCCCCGAGCATCGCTTCAACATCATCGACACCCCGGGACACGTCGACTTCACCATCGAGGTGGAGCGTTCGATGCGTGTGCTCGACGGTGCGTGCATGGTGTATTGCGCGGTGGGTGGTGTGCAGCCCCAGTCCGAGACCGTGTGGCGCCAGGCGACCAAGTACAAGGTGCCCCGTCTCGCCTTCGTGAACAAGATGGACCGTTCGGGCGCCAACTTCTTCAAGGTCGTCGACCAGATGAAGACGCGCCTGAAGGCCAATCCGGTTCCGGTGGTCATCCCCATCGGCGCCGAGGACAGCTTCAAGGGCGTGGTCGACCTGCTCAAGATGAAGGCGATCATCTGGGACGAGGCTTCCCAGGGCATGAAGTTCGAGTACCACGACATTCCTGCCGAGCTGGTCGAGACCGCCGAGGAATGGCGTGCGAACATGGTCGAGGCTGCCGCCGAGGCAAACGAAGACCTGATGAACAAGTACCTCGAGGAAGGCGAGCTTTCCGAGGAAGAGGTGATCGCCGGCCTGCGCGCGCGCACGCTGTCGTGCGAGATCCAGCCGATGCTGTGTGGTACCGCCTTCAAGAACAAGGGCGTGCAGCGCATGCTCGACGCGGTCATCCAGTACCTCCCGTCGCCGATCGACATCCCGCCGGTCGCGGGTGTGGATGATGACGAGAAGGAAGTCGTGCGCTACGCGAAGGATGACGAGAAGTTCTCCGCGCTGGCGTTCAAGCTGATGACCGACCCCTTCGTCGGCCAGCTGACCTTCATTCGCGTGTACTCGGGCGTCCTCGAGTCGGGTTCCACCGTGCTGAACTCGGTGAAGAACAAGAAGGAGCGCATCGGCCGCATCCTGCAGATGCACGCCAACGATCGTGAAGAGATCAAGGAAGTGCTGGCCGGCGACATCGCTGCCGTGGTCGGTCTGAAGGACGTGACCACCGGTGAGACCCTCTGCGACGTCTCCGCCCCGGTGATCCTCGAGCGCATGGTGTTCCCGGATCCGGTGATCCACGTCGCCGTCGAGCCCAAGACCAAGAGCGACCAGGAGAAGATGGGTCTCGCGCTCGGTCGCCTCGCCGCGGAAGATCCCTCGTTCCGCGTTCGTACCGACGAGGAATCCGGCCAGACGATCATCTCGGGCATGGGTGAGCTGCACCTGGAGATCATCGTTGACCGCATGAAGCGCGAGTTCAACGTGGAAGCGAACGTCGGTGCGCCTCAGGTGGCCTACCGCGAGACCATCCGCAAGGCCGCGATGGATGTGGAAGGCAAGTTCGTCAAGCAGTCTGGCGGTCGCGGCCAGTACGGCCACGTGGTGATCAACCTCGAGCCGGCCGAACAGGGCAAGGGCTACGAGTTCGTCGATGCCGTCAAGGGCGGCGTCGTGCCGCGCGAGTACATCCCGGCGGTCGACAAGGGTATCCAGGAGACCCTGCCGAACGGCGTGCTTGCCGGCTTCCCGGTGGTGGACGTCAAGGTGACGCTGCACTTCGGTTCGTACCACGACGTCGACTCGAACGAGAACGCGTTCAAGATGGCCGGCTCGATGGCGTTCAAGGACGCCATGCGCAAGGCCAGCCCGGTTCTGCTCGAGCCGATGATGGCGGTGGTGGTCGAGACTCCGGAAGACTACATGGGCAACGTCATGGGCGACCTGTCGGGTCGTCGCGGCATCGTCCAGGGCATGGATGACATCCCGGGTGGCATGAAGGAGATCAAGGCCGAGGTCCCGCTGGCCGAGATGTTCGGTTACGCTACCCAGCTGCGCTCGCTGACCCAGGGTCGTGCGACCTACTCGATGGAGTTCAAGCACTACTCGGAAGCGCCGAAGAGCGTGGCCGAAGCCGTCATCAGCAGCCGCAAGTAACCCAGACAACGCAACCGTCTTTCAGCAACCTCAATACAAGGACCCGAGAACATGGCGAAGGGTAAGTTCGAACGTACCAAACCGCACGTGAACGTCGGCACGATCGGCCACGTTGACCACGGCAAGACCACGCTGACCGCTGCGATCACCACGATCCTGTCGAAGAAGTTCGGCGGCGAGGCGAAGGCTTATGACCAGATCGACGCGGCGCCGGAAGAGAAGGCGCGCGGCATCACCATCAACACCGCGCACGTCGAGTACGAGACCGCCACGCGCCACTACGCGCACGTGGATTGCCCGGGTCACGCCGACTACGTGAAGAACATGATCACCGGTGCCGCCCAGATGGACGGCGCGATCCTGGTGTGCTCGGCCGCTGACGGCCCGATGCCGCAGACCCGCGAGCACATCCTGCTGGCGCGTCAGGTCGGTGTGCCGTACATCATCGTGTTCCTGAACAAGTGCGACATGGTCGACGACGAAGAGCTGCTCGAGCTCGTCGAGATGGAAGTGCGCGAGCTGCTGTCGAAGTACGACTTCCCGGGCGACGATATTCCCATCGTCAAGGGTTCGGCGCTGAAGGCGCTCGAGGGTGACCAGTCCGACATCGGCGAGCCGGCGATCTTCCGCTTGGCCGACGCGCTCGACAGCTACATCCCGACGCCGGAGCGTGCGATCGACAAGCCCTTCCTGCTGCCGATCGAGGACGTGTTCTCGATCTCGGGCCGCGGCACCGTGGTGACCGGTCGCGTCGAGCGCGGCATCGTCAAGGTTGGTGAGGAAATCGAGATCGTCGGCATCCGTCCGACCGTCAAGACCACCTGCACCGGCGTGGAAATGTTCCGCAAGCTGCTCGACCAGGGTCAGGCGGGCGACAACGTCGGCGTGCTGCTGCGCGGCACCAAGCGTGAGGACGTCGAGCGCGGCCAGGTGCTGTGCAAGCCGGGCTCGATCACCCCGCACACCCACTTCACCGGCGAGATCTACGTGCTGTCGAAGGAAGAGGGCGGCCGTCACACGCCGTTCTTCAACAACTACCGTCCGCAGTTCTACTTCCGCACCACGGACGTGACCGGTTCGATCTCGCTGCCCGAAGGCACCGAGATGGTCATGCCGGGCGACAACGTGTCGATCACCGTCAAGCTGATCGCCCCGATCGCCATGGAAGAAGGCCTGCGCTTCGCGATCCGCGAAGGTGGTCGCACCGTCGGCGCCGGCGTCGTCGCCAAGATCATCGAGTAAGTGCTCGATCCCGGGGCGGTCGGTTCGCCGCCGCCCCGCCCGCTCTTTGCGCTCTTTTTCGCTGTACCAGCTCTTTAGGAAAAAACCATGCAGAACCAGAAGATCCGCATCCGCCTCAAGGCCTTCGACTATCGCCTGATCGATCAGTCGGCTCTGGAGATCGTCGATACCGCCAAGCGCACCGGCGCCGTCGTCCGTGGTCCCGTGCCGCTGCCGACCCGCATCGAGCGCTTCGACCTGCTGCGTTCGCCGCACGTCAACAAGGCCTCGCGCGACCAGATGGAGATCCGCACCCATCAGCGTCTGATGGACATCATCGACCCGACCGACAAGACGGTCGATGCGCTGATGAAGCTGGACCTGCCCGCGGGCGTGGATGTCGAGATCAAGCTCCAGTAAGCACGCCCTGCTTGCGGAAGTTTGGAACAGGCCGGTATAATCCGGCCTTTGTGCCTTTTGGCGCAATAATTGTGACCCCCGGTCAATCGCAACCGGGATTCAGGAGAAAAAAATGAGTCTAGGCCTTGTAGGACGCAAGGTCGGCATGACTCGCATCTTCGCTGAGGATGGCAAGACCATCCCGGTGACGGTGCTTGACGTGTCGGACAATCGTGTGTCCCAGATCAAGACGGTCGAAACCGACGGCTACGCCGCGGTTCAGGTCGCTTATGGCAAGCGCCGCGCCAGCCGGATCACCAAGCCGGTCGCGGGTCATCTCGCCAAGGCGGGTGTCGAGCCCTGCCGCGGTATCAAGGAGTTCCGTGTCGAGGCCGAGCAGGCCGGCGGCATGAATGCCGGCGATGCGATCGGTGCGGATCTCTTCCAGGTCGGCCAGAAGGTCGATGTCACCGGTGTGACGATCGGTAAGGGCTTCTCGGGTCCGATCAAGCGTCACAACTTCTCGTCGAACCGCGCCTCTCACGGTAACTCGATCTCGCACAACTCCCCGGGTTCCATCGGTATGGCCCAGGATCCGGGTCGTGTGTTTCCCGGCAAGCGCATGGCGGGCCAGTACGGCAACGTGCAGCGCACCACGCAGGGTCTCGAGATCGTTCGTGTGGATGTCGAGCGCCAGCTCCTTCTCGTGAAGGGTGCGGTGCCGGGTGCCAAGGGTGGCGACGTCGTCGTCCGTCCGGCGGTCAAGGCCTGAGGAGCGCGCAATGGAACTGAAACTCTTGAATGAGCAGGGTCAGGCTGCGTCGACGCTCGAGGCGTCCGATGTGCTGTTTGGCCGTGACTACAACGAAGCCCTGGTGCACCAGGTGGTGACCGCCTACATGGCGAATGCCCGTTCCGGCAATCGCAAGCAGAAGGGTCGCTCCGAGATCGCCAAGTCCACCCGCAAGCCGTTCCGTCAGAAGGGTACGGGCAACGCCCGCGCCGGTATGGCGTCGAGCCCGTTGTGGCGTGGGGGCGGCAAGATCTTCCCGAACACTCCGGATGAGAACTTCAGCCAGAAGGTCAATCGCAAGATGTACCGCGCCGGCGTTGCTGCGATCCTGTCGCAGCTCGCGCGTGAAGACCGTCTGGCGGTGGTGGAGGACTTCAGCGTCGAGGCGCCGAAGACCCGTCTGCTGTCTCAGAAGCTGAAGGGGATGGGTCTGGACTCGGTCCTGGTCATCACCGACGAAATCGATGAGAACCTGTTCCTCTCCTCGCGCAACCTCCACCAGGTGCTGGTGCTGGAAGTCAACGAGGCGGATCCGGTGTCGCTCGTGCGTTTCCCGAAGGTGCTCGTCACCAAGGGTGCACTGGCGAAGATGGAGGAAGCGTGGCAATGAGCGCGATCAGTCAGGAACGTCTGCTGCAGGTGCTGCTCGCTCCGCAGATTTCCGAAAAGGCGACCTTCGTCGCCGACAAGAACGAGCAGGTGGTGTTCAAGGTCGCGTCCGACGCAACCAAGCCCGAGGTGAAGGCGGCGGTCGAGTCGCTGTTCAAGGTCGAGGTCAAGTCGGTCCAGATCCTGAACGTCAAGGGCAAGGCCAAGCGTTTTGGCAAGACCATGGGTCGTCGCAAGGACTGGAAGAAGGCCTTCGTCTGCCTGAAGCCCGGCCAGGAAATCAACTTTGCGGCTGGGGAGTGATAGATCATGGCAATCATCAAACTGAAGCCCACTTCTGCCGGCCGACGCGCTCAGGTCAAGGTGGTGAACCCGGATCTGTACAAGGGTCGCCCGGTCGCCGCGCTGGTTGAGAAGCAGAGCAAGAACGCCGGTCGTAACAACTACGGTCGCGTGACGATGCGCCACCAGGGTGGTGGTCACAAGCAGCACTATCGCCTGGTCGATTTCCGTCGCAACAAGGACGGGATCCCGGCGAAGGTCGAGCGTATCGAGTACGACCCGAACCGTTCCGCGCACATCGCGCTGCTGTGCTACGCCGATGGCGAGCGCCGTTACATCATCGCGCCGCGCGGCGTCGAGGTCGGTCAGCAGCTGATCAGCGGCTCGGAAGCGCCGATCAAGCCGGGCAATGCCCTGCCGATCCGCAACATTCCGGTCGGCTCGACGATTCACTGCATCGAGATGGTTCCCGGCAAGGGCGCCCAGATCGCGCGTGCGGCGGGCACCTCGGTTCAGCTGCTTGCCCGTGAGGGTTCGTACGCCCAGCTGCGCCTGCGCTCTGGCGAGATTCGTCGCGTGCATGTCGAGTGCCGCGCCACCATCGGCGAAGTCGGCAACGAAGAGCACGGTCTGCGCAAGATCGGCAAGGCTGGTGCCAACCGCTGGCGTGGCATTCGCCCGACCGTGCGTGGTGTCGCGATGAACCCGGTCGACCACCCGCATGGTGGCGGCGAGGGCCGTACTGGCGAGGCGCGCGAACCGGTCAGCCCGTGGGGTACGCCGGCGAAGGGTTATCGGACGCGTTCGAACAAGCGCACCGACAACATGATCGTGCAGCGTCGTCACAAGCGTTAAGGGGTAAAAGATGGCACGTTCTATCAAGAAAGGCCCGTTCATCGACGCGCACCTCCTCAAGAAGGTTGACGCCGCTCGGACGAGCAACGACAAGCGCCCGATCAAGACCTGGTCGCGCCGCTCCACGATCCTGCCCGACTTCATCGGCCTGACGATCGCGGTGCATAACGGCAAGCAGCACATTCCGGTATTCGTGACCGAGAACATGGTCGGTCACAAGCTCGGCGAGTTCGCGCTGACGCGTACCTTCAAGGGTCACGCCGCCAGCAAGAAGGCCAAGCGGTAAGGGGACGACATGGAAACCAAAGCTATTCTCCGTGGCGTTCGGCTGTCGGCCCAGAAGGGCCGTCTGGTGGCCGATCTGGTCCGCGGCAAGCCCGTCGATCAGGCGCTCAACACGCTCGCCTTCTCGCCCAAGAAGGGCGCGAAGATCATCCGCAAGGTGCTCGAGTCCGCGATCGCGAACGCCGAGCACAACGACGGCGCCGACATCGACACGCTGAAGGTCAAGACCATTCACGTGGAAGAGGGCATGACGCTCAAGCGCTTCACCGCGCGTGCGAAGGGTCGCGGCAACCGCATCCTGAAGCCCACCTGCCACGTCTACCTGACCGTTGGCGAGTAAGGAGTAAACATGGGTCAGAAAATCCATCCTACCGGGTTCCGCCTCGCCGTCACGCGTGACTGGGGTTCGCGCTGGTTTGCGAACAGCAAGGACTTCGCCGGCATGCTGCACGAGGACCTGAAGGTTCGCGACTACCTGAAGAAGCGCCTGGCGCACGCCTCGGTCGGCCGCGTGCTGATCGAGCGTCCCGCGAAGAACGCCCGCATCACCCTGTTCAGCGCCCGCCCCGGTGTCGTCATCGGCAAGAAGGGCGAGGACATCGAGGCGCTCAAGCGCGATCTGCAGAAGATCGTCGGCGTGCCCGTGCATGTGAATATCGAGGAAGTGCGCAAGCCCGAGCTCGATGCGAAGCTGATCGCGGACTCGATCGCGCAGCAGCTCGAGAAGCGCATCATGTTCCGTCGCGCGATGAAGCGTGCGATGCAGAACGCCATGCGCCTCGGTGCGCAAGGCATCAAGATCATGAGTGCCGGTCGTCTGAATGGCGCCGAGATCGCCCGTACCGAGTGGTACCGCGAGGGTCGCGTGCCGCTGCACACCCTGCGTGCCAACATCGACTACGGTGTCTCCGAAGCCAAGACCACCTACGGCGTGATCGGTATCAAGGTGTGGGTGTTCAAGGGCGAGATGCTGGGCCGCAACGAGCAGCCCGTCGCCGCCGAGCCCGAGGCCGATAACCGTCGTGGCCGTCGTGGCGCCCCGCGTGACGGCGAAGGCCGTCCGGGTCGCCGTCCCGCCCGTCGTGGCGAAGGCCGGCAAGAAGAAAGCAGGAGTGAATGATGCTGCAGCCGACTAGAAGGAAGTATCGGAAGGAGCAGAAGGGTCGCAACACCGGCGTCGCCACCCGCGGCGCCAAGGTGTCGTTCGGCGAGTACGGGCTCAAGGCCGTCGGCCGTGGCCGTCTGACCGCGCGTCAGATCGAGTCGGCGCGTCGTGCGATGACCCGTCACATCAAGCGTGGCGGTCGCATCTGGATCCGCATTTTCCCGGACAAGCCGATCTCGAAGAAGCCGGCCGAAGTCCGTATGGGTAACGGTAAGGGTAACCCCGAGTACTGGGTCGCCGAGATCCAGCCGGGCAAGGTGCTCTACGAGATGGACGGGGTTGACGAGGCGCTGGCGCGCGAGGCGTTCCGCCTGGCTGCTGCCAAGCTGCCGATCGAAACCGTGTTCGTTACCCGACTGATTGGGGGTTGAACATGAAGGCAACGGATCTGCGCGCCAAGAGCGCCGATGAGTTGAACAAGGAATTGCTCGAGCTGCTTAAGGCGCAGTTTTCGCTGCGCATGCAGCACGCCACCCAGCAGCTGGGCAATACGAGTCAGATCGGGAAGGTTCGTCGCGACATCGCGCGCGTCCGCACCATCCTGCGCGAAAAGGCAGGTCAGCAATGAGCGAACAAGTTGAAAAGGTTCGTCGCGCGCTGGTTGGGCGTGTGGTGAGCGACAAGATGCAGAAGACGGTCACCGTCCTCGTCGAGCGCCGGGTCAAGCACCCGCTGTACGGCAAGATCATCACCCGCTCGGCCAAGTATCACGCGCACGTGGAAGATGGCATTGCCGCCCAGGGCGACCTCGTCGAAATCGAGGAGTGCCGCCCGATCTCGCGCACCAAGACCTGGCGTGTCGCCAAGGTGCTCGAGAAGGCACGCATCATCTGATCAGAGTTACTGGCAGGTCGCAAAAAACGGCTTGGCGCTCCGGCGTCAGGCTGTTATACTTTTGCCTCTTTGCTCCGGGGCTCGCTCGGGGCATCCTACCCTGACGGGTTCCAAGACTGTCCGCGAATGCGGGATAAGTTGGAGATACTTTCATGATTCAAATGCAGTCCAAACTGGACGTGGCCGACAACTCCGGCGCACGCTCGGTGATGTGCATCAAGGTCCTGGGTGGTTCGAAGCGCCGCTACGCCGGCGTGGGCGACATCATCAAGGTCACCGTGAAGGATGCTGCGCCGCGCGGTCGTGCGAAGAAGGGCGATGTCTACAACGCGGTCGTCGTGCGCACTGCGAAGGGCGTTCGTCGTCCCGACGGTTCGCTCATCAAGTTCGACAACAATGCGGCCGTGCTTCTGAACAACAAGCTCGAGCCGATCGGCACCCGCATCTTCGGGCCGGTCACGCGCGAGCTGCGCACCGAGCGGTTCATGAAGATCGTCTCGCTGGCGCCCGAAGTGCTCTGAGGAGTCGATAGATGAACAAGATCCGCAAGGGTGACGAAGTTGTGGTGCTGACGGGCAAGGATCGCGGCCGTCGTGGCACCGTGCTGCGCCGCGTTGATGATGAGCGCGTCGTGGTCGAGGGTGTGAATCGTGTGAAGAAGCACGTGCGCCCGAACCCGCTGAAGGGTGAAGTGGGTGGCATCGTCGAGAAGGAGATGCCGATCCATGTGTCGAACGTCGCGCTGTTCAATCCCGCCACCCAGAAGGGTGATCGTGTCGGGATCAAGACGCTTGAGGACGGCCAGAAGGTCCGTTTCTTCAAGTCGAACGGCGAGCTGGTGAACGCCTAAGGAGTGACGATGGCTCGCTTGCAACAAGTTTACAAGGACGAAGTGGCGCCGGCGCTCAAGCAGCAGTTCGGCTACAAGTCCCCGATGGAAGTGCCGCGCATCACCAAGATCACCCTGAACATGGGTGTCGGTGAAGCGGTCGGCGACAAGAAGATCCTCGAGCACGCGCTCGGCGACATGACCAAGATCGCGGGTCAGAAGCCGGTGGCGACCAAGGCGCGCAAGTCGATCGCGGGCTTCAAGATTCGCGACGGCTATCCGATCGGCTGCATGGTCACGCTGCGTGGGCCGCGCATGTTCGAATTCCTCGATCGCCTGATCACCATCGCGCTGCCGCGCGTGCGTGACTTCCGCGGTATCGCTGCGAAGGGTTTCGATGGTCGTGGCAACTACAACCTCGGTGTCAAGGAACAGATCATTTTCCCTGAGATCGAGTACGACAAGATCGACGCGCTGCGCGGGATGAACATCAGCATCACGACGACGGCGAAGACCGACGAGGAGGCCCGTGCGCTCCTCGCCGCGTTCAAGTTCCCGTTCAAGAATTGAGGGTGATATGGCGAAACTCGCTCTGATCAACCGCGAAGCGAAGCGTGCCAAGCTGGTGGAGAAATTTGCCGCCAAGCGCGCCGCCCTGGTCGCGAAGGTCAAGGACACCAGTCTGTCCGAAGAAGAACGCATGGCTGCCCGCCTGGCCCTGCAGCAACTGCCGCGCAACGCCAACCCGACTCGCCAGCGTAATCGCTGCGCGCTGACCGGGCGCCCGCGTGGTGTCTTCCGCAAGTTCGGTCTGTGCCGCAACAAGCTGCGCGAGATCGCTTTCCGCGGCGAAGTGCCTGGCATGACCAAGGCGAGCTGGTAAGGAGAATTCGAAGATGAGTATGTCCGATCCGATCGCCGACATGCTGACGCGTATCCGCAACGGCCAGCAGGCCCAGAAGGTTTCGGTTTCGATGCCTTCTTCCAAGCTGAAGGTTGCGATCGCCAAGGTGTTGCAGGACGAAGGTTACATCGACGGCTTTGCCGTTCGTGACGAAGCCGGCAAGGCTTCGCTCGATGTGACGCTCAAGTACTACGCCGGCCGTCCGGTCATTGAGCGCCTTGAGCGCGTGAGCCGTCCCGGCCTGCGTGTCTACAAGGGTAGCGACGAGCTGCCGCGCGTGATGAACGGCCTGGGTGTGGCCATTGTTTCCACGCCGCGTGGCGTGATGACCGATCGTTCCGCGCGTGCCAATCGCGTCGGCGGCGAAGTCATCTGCCTGGTCGCCTAAGGGGGAAGCGATGTCTCGTGTAGCCAAGAATCCGGTGGCGATCCCGCAGGGTGTGGAAGTGATGATTTCCGACGCCGAGATCGCCGTGAAGGGCCCGCTGGGTACGCTCCGTCAGCCGCTGAGCGGTTCGGTGCATGTCGTGCGCGAAGGCGACGCGATCGTCTGCAAGGCGCGTGACGGTGCCGACAACGCCCGGGCGATGTCCGGCACGGTGCGGGCGCTGGTGAATAACATGGTGACCGGCGTGACCAAGGGCTTCGAGCGCAAGCTCAACCTGGTCGGCGTGGGTTACCGTGCTCAGGCGCAGGGCGACAAGCTCAACCTCTCGCTCGGTTTCTCGCATCCGGTGATTCATCAGATGCCTGAAGGCGTGAAGGTCGAGACTCCGTCCCAGACCGAGATCGTGATCAAGGGTACCGACAAGCAGAAGGTCGGCCAGGTCGCTGCCGAGGTGCGTGCCTACCGCGCTCCCGAGCCCTACAAGGGCAAGGGCGTCCGTTATTCGGACGAGGTGGTGGTGCTCAAGGAAACCAAGAAGAAGTAAGGCGGTTCGTCATGAACAAGAAAGAAACTCGTCTTCGCCGTGCGCGCAAAACTCGCGCCAAGATTGCGGAGCTCAAGGCGGTTCGCCTGACGGTGTTCCGGTCCAACTGCCACATCTACGCCCAGGTCATCTCGGGTTGCGGCTCCCGCGTGCTCGCGGCAGCCTCGACCGTCGAGGCCGACGTCCGCTCGCAGGTCGCCAACGGCGGCAACAAGGCTGCGGCAGAGCTGGTCGGCAAGCTGATTGCCGAGCGCGCCAAGGCCGCCGGCATCGAGCAGGTCTCCTTCGACCGCTCGGGCTTCCTGTATCACGGCCGCGTGAAGGCGCTGGCCGAGGCCGCCCGCGAAGGCGGCCTCAAGTTCTAAGCGAGGATTCGAATGGCTAAGCAGCAAACCAAACGTGCGCAAGCCTCCGACGAGCGCGATGACGGCCTGCGGGAGAAGATGGTCGCGATCAATCGCGTGACCAAGGTCGTCAAGGGCGGCCGCATCCTCGGCTTTGCGGCGCTCACCGTGGTCGGCGACGGCGATGGCGCGATCGGCATGGGCAAGGGCAAGTCCCGCGAGGTGCCGGTGGCGGTGCAGAAGGCGATGGACGAAGCGCGTCGGAAAATGCGCAAGGTGTCCCTCAAGAACGGCACCCTCCAGCACACCGTGATCGGCAAGCACGGCGCGGCCTCGGTGCTGATGCAGCCCGCTCCGGCCGGTACCGGCATCATCGCCGGCGGCCCGATGCGCGCCGTCTTCGAGGTGATGGGCGTGACCGACGTGATCTGCAAGTGCATCGGTTCGGCCAATCCGTACAACGTCGTCCGCGCCACGATCAATGGCCTGATGGCGATCAACACCCCGGCGGAGATTGCAGCCAAGCGCGGCAAGACCGTCGAAGAAATCCTGGGGTAAGCGATGTCGGACAAGAAAATCAAGGTGACGCTCGTCAAGAGCGTTATCGGCACCAAGCAGTCGCACCGCGCGACCGTGCGCGGGCTCGGCCTGCGCCGCATGCACCACACCGTTGAACTGGCGGATACGCCGGAAGTTCGCGGGATGGTCAACAAGGTGTCCTACCTGGTCAAGTGCGAGGGTTGATATGCGCCTGAATACCATCAAGCCCGGTGAAGGCTCCAAGAAGGTCGCGCGCCGCGTCGGTCGCGGCATCGGCAGCGGCCTGGGCAAGACCTGCGGTCGCGGCCACAAGGGTCAGAAGTCGCGTGCCGGCGGTTTCCACAAGGTCGGCTTCGAGGGCGGTCAGATGCCGCTCCAGCGTCGGCTGCCGAAGCGTGGTTTCGTGTCGCTGACGCGTGCCCGCAACGTCGAGGTGCGCCTGTCGGAACTCGACAAGCTGCCGGTTGACGAGATCGACCTGCTGACGCTGAAGCAGGCCGGCGTGATCGCCGCCGACGCGCTGTCGGCCAAGGTCGTGCTGTCGGGCGCCATCAGCCGCAAGGTTGTGCTGCGCGGTATCGGTGCGACCCAGGGTGCCAAGGCAGCGATCGAAGCTGCCGGCGGTTCCGTGGCGGCCGAGTAAGCAAGGGAAACCGTTGTGGCGAATCCTGCTGCCACGCTGGGAAGCACCGGCAAGTTCGGCGACCTGAAACGGCGCCTGCTTTTCCTGGTGGGCGCGCTGATCGTGTATCGGATCGGCGCGCACATTCCGGTTCCGGGTATCGACCCGCAGGGGCTGGCCGAGTTGTTCCAGTCCCAGCAGGGCGGCATCCTGGGCGTGTTCAACCTGTTCTCGGGCGGCGCGCTGTCGCGTTTCACCATCTTTGCGCTGGGCATCATGCCCTACATCTCCGCGTCCATCATCATGCAGTTGATGACCGTGGCGGTGCCTCAGCTCGAGGCGCTGAAGAAGGAAGGCGAGGCGGGTCGGCGCAAGATCACGCAGTACACCCGCTATGGGACGCTGGCGCTGGCGCTGGCGCAGTCGCTGGGCATCGCGATCGCGCTCGAGGGGCAACCCGGTCTGGTGCTCGAACCTGGCGTGATGTTCCGCTTCGTGACGGTGGCCACGCTGGTGACCGGGACCATGTTCCTGATGTGGCTGGGTGAGCAGATCACCGAGCGTGGCATCGGCAACGGCATCTCGATCATCATCTTCGCGGGCATCGTGGCGGGGCTGCCGAGTGCGATCGGTGGCTTGTTCGAACTGGTGCGTACCGGGGCGATGCATCCCTTCACGGCGCTCTTCATCTGCATCCTCGTGGTGCTCGTGACGGGGTTCGTGGTGTTCGTCGAGCGGGGTCAGCGCAAGATTCTGGTGAATTACGCCAAGCGGCAGGTCGGCAACAAGGTGTATGGCGGGCAAAGCTCCCATCTGCCGCTGAAGCTGAACATGTCAGGCGTGATCCCGCCGATCTTCGCGTCGAGCATCATCCTGTTCCCGGCAACCCTGGGGCAGTGGTTCGGCTCCTCCGAGGGGATGTACTGGCTGCGTGACATCGCCTCGACGCTGTCGCCGGGTCAGCCGATCTACGTGATGCTGTACGCCGTCGCGATCGTGTTTTTCTGCTTCTTTTACACGGCGCTGGTGTTCAACGCCCGCGAGACGGCGGACAACCTGAAGAAGAGCGGGGCCTTCGTTCCCGGGATTCGTCCCGGTGACCAGACCGCGCGTTACATCGACAAGATTCTCATGCGGCTGACGCTTGCCGGGGCGGTGTATATCACCCTGGTCTGCCTGCTGCCCGAGTTCCTGATCCTGAAGTGGAACGTCCCGTTCTATTTCGGTGGCACCTCGCTGCTGATCATCGTCGTGGTGACGATGGACTTCATGGCCCAGGTTCAGGCGTTCGTGATGTCGCATCAGTACGAGAGTCTGCTGAAGAAAGCGAATTTCAAGGGGGCGGGTTTCCCGGGCAGGTAAGTCCATGGCGAAGGAAGATGTCATCGAGATGCAGGGTGAGGTCACCGAGAACCTTCCCAATGCAACATTCCGCGTCAGGCTCGAGAACGGTCACATGGTCCTTGGACACATTTCCGGAAAGATGCGCATGCACTACATACGCATTCTTCCCGGGGACAAGGTGACCGTTCAGCTCACCCCCTACGACCTGACCAAGGGCCGGATCGTGTTCCGGACCAAGTGAAGATTAGAGAAACAGGAGCAAGACCATGAGAGTCCAGGCATCGGTTAAGCGGCTTTGCCGCAACTGCAAGATCATCCGCCGCAAGGGTGTGGTTCGCGTCATTTGCAGCGATCCGCGGCACAAGCAACGCCAGGGTTGATCAGTTCAACTTAAGGCTTTAGAATTTAACGTTTTTCGCTTTGGGGTATACGGATGGCCCGTATTGCTGGGGTAAACATTCCCAATCACAAGCATGCCGAGATCGCGCTGACCGCCATCTATGGGATCGGCCGTTCGCGTGCTCAGAAGATTTGCGACGCTGCCGGAATCCAGCGTTCGGTCAAGATCAAGGATCTTACCGAGTCGGACATGGAGAAGCTGCGTGACGAAGTCGGTCGCTTCGTTGTCGAGGGTGACCTGCGTCGTGAAGTGACGATGAACATCAAGCGACTGATGGATCTGGGCTGCTACCGCGGCGTCCGTCATCGTCGCGGCCTGCCGATGCGTGGTCAGCGTACCCGCACCAACGCCCGCACCCGCAAGGGCCCGCGCAAGGCGATCGCCGGCAAGAAGTAATAGGGACCGATAATGGCTAAGACTGCAACGAAGGTTCGGAAGAAGGTCAAGAAGAACGTCGCGGAAGGCATCGCGCACGTTCACGCGAGCTTCAACAACACCATCATCACGATCACGGACCGCCAGGGCAACGCCCTGTCGTGGGCGACGTCGGGCGGCGCGGGCTTCAAGGGCTCGCGCAAGAGCACGCCGTTCGCTGCCCAGGTGGCGGCCGAGGCGGCCGGCAAGGTCGCTCAGGAATGCGGCATCAAGAATCTCGAAGTGCGTATCAAGGGCCCCGGCCCGGGTCGTGAGTCGTCGGTTCGTGCGCTGAACGCGCTGGGGATCAAGATTTCCAGCATTACCGACATCACCCCCATCCCGCACAACGGCTGCCGTCCGCCTAAGAAGCGCCGTATCTGACAAGGAGTTGATAAGTGGCTCGTAATCTCGATCCCAAGTGCCGTCAGTGCCGTCGCGAAGGCGAAAAGCTGTTCCTGAAGGCTGAGAAGTGTTTCACCGACAAGTGCGCCATCGAGCGTCGCGCCTACGCGCCCGGCCAGCACGGCCAGCGCTCCGGGCAGCGTCTGTCGGGCTATGGCGTTCAGCTGCGTGAGAAGCAGAAGATCCGCCGTCTGTACGGTGTTCTCGAGCGTCAGTTCCGCAAGGTCTATGCCGAGGCGGATCGCCGCCGTGGCCAGACGGGCGAGAACCTGCTGCAGCTGCTCGAAGGTCGTCTGGACTCCGTCGCCTATCGCATGGGCTTCGGTGGCTCCCGCGCCGAAGCTCGTCAGGTCGTGCGCCACAACGGCGTGCTGGTCAATGGCAAGCGTGTGAACATTCCGTCGTACGTCGTGCGTCCCGGTGACGTGGTCGAGCTTGCCGAGCACGCCCGTGGCCACCTGCGTGTCAAGGCCGCCCTTGAGGCCGCCGAGTCGCGTGGCTTCCCCGAGTGGCTGGAAGTCGACGCCAAGGCCGGCAAGGGCACGTTCAAGGCCTATCCGGTGCGCAGTGAGCTGCCGGCAACGATCAACGAAGGCCTGGTCGTGGAACTGTACTCCCGTTGATCGGGAGTCTGATCCTCTTCTAGTTCCGAGGAAATGCTGATGCAAAGCAATGTACTGCTGAAACCGCGCATCATCGACGTCCAGAGCACCTCGCCTGTTCAGGCGCGGGTGACGATGGAGCCGTTCGAGCGCGGCTTCGGCCATACGCTGGGGAATGCGCTGCGGCGCATCCTCCTGTCGTCGCTTCCCGGCCACGCGCCGACCGAAGTGGCGATCGAAGGGGTGCTCCACGAGTACTCCACGCTCGACGGCGTGCGCGAGGACATGGTCGACCTGCTGCTGAACCTGAAGGGCGTGGTGTTCAAGCTCAACGGTCGCAGCGAGGTAACCCTGCGTCTGGCGAAGTCGGGCGAGGGTGTGGTCACCGCCGGTGACATCGAGGTCAGTCACGACGTCGAGATCATCAACCCCGAGCACGTGATCGCTCACCTCGCGCCGGGCGGCAAGCTCGACATGCAGATCAAGGTCGAGGAAGGCCGTGGCTACGTGCCTGGCAACGCTCGTCCCGACAACGGCGAGAGCAAGTCGATCGGTCGCATCGTTCTCGATGCCTCCTTCGGTCCGGTGCGACGCGTCAGCTATCTTGTCGAGAGCGCTCGCGTCGAGCAGCGCACCGACCTCGACCGCCTGATCATCGACATCGAGACCAATGGCGCGGTCGATCCCGAGGAGGCGATCCGCTACGCGGCTCGCGTGCTGATGGATCAGCTGTCGGTGTTTGCAGATTTGCAGGACACCGCGCCCGAGCGTACCGAAACTGCCGCTCCGGTGGTCGATCCGCTGCTGCTCCGCCCGGTCGACGATCTCGAACTGACGGTGCGTTCGGCCAACTGCCTCAAGGCCGAGAACATCTACTACATCGGTGACCTGATCCAGCGCACCGAGACGGAGCTGCTGAAGACCCCGAACCTGGGTCGGAAGTCGCTCAACGAGATCAAGGAAGTGTTGGCCTCCCGCGGGCTGACGCTTGGCATGAAACTGGAAAACTGGCCTCCGGCCGGGCTTGAAAAGCTCGGTTGAGACGCCGGGCAAGTGAGGAATTGAAATGCGTCACCGTAATGGTCTTCGCAAGCTGAACCGTACCAGCAGCCACCGCCAGGCGATGTTCCGCAACATGGCCAACTCGCTGCTGCGTCACGAAGCGATCAAGACGACCCTGCCGAAGGCGAAGGAACTTCGCCGCGTGGTCGAGCCGATGATCACCCTGGGCAAGAAGCCCAGCGTCGCCAACCGTCGTCTGGCCTTCAACCGCCTGCGCGACCGCGACATGGTGGTCAAGCTCTTCGACGAGCTGGGTCCGCGCTTCGCCAACCGCAATGGCGGTTACCTGCGCATCCTGAAGTGCGGTTTCCGCGATGGCGACAACGCACCGATGGCCTTTGTCGAGCTGCTCGACCGTCCGGAAGGCGAGGTCGTCGAAGTGGAAGAGGCGCAGGCGGCTTGATCGTCGTGCAGCCATCCGAAAAACCGGGCGCGTCCCGGTTTTTTTTCGCCTGCGTCGCGCAGGGCATGCACGGCACGCGCGCCAGCCGCGCTTGAATGCGCCGTCTCATGGCGCGCCGAGGAGGAGGGAACATGGGGGTAACGCTTGTAACCGGGGGGGCGGGGTACATCGGGTCGCATACCTGCGTCGAACTGCTGGCGGCCGGGCGCGAGGTTGTCGTGGTCGACGATCTGTCGAATTCCTCGCCGGAGGCCTTGCGCCGGGTGGAGGCGCTCGGCGGGCGACCGTTGCGCGCCTTTGTCCGCGGCGACGTGCGCGATCGGCCCTTGATGGCACGGCTGTTCGCCGAGCACCCGGTCGAGGCGGTCGTGCATTTCGCCGCCAGGAAGGCGGTCGGGGAATCGGTGGCGCAGCCGCTTGCCTACTACGACAACAACCTGCAGGGCCTCCTCAGCGTGCTGCATGTGATGGGTGACGCGGGATGCACGCGGATGGTGTTCAGCTCGTCGGCGACCGTGTATGGGGATCCTGCGCGGGTTCCGATCGACGAGGGTTTTCCCACCACGGCAACCAATCCCTACGGATGGACGAAGCTGATGGGCGAGCAGATCCTGCGTGATCTCGCGCGCGCCGATCCACGGTGGAAGATCGTGCTGCTGCGCTACTTCAATCCGGTCGGAGCGCACGCGAGCGGGCAGATCGGCGAGGATCCGGACGGGCTGCCCAACAACCTGATGCCCTTCATCAGCCAGGTGGCGGTCGGGCGCCTGCCGCGGCTGCGGGTGTTCGGCAGCGACTATCCGACCCCCGATGGTACCGGGGTGCGTGACTACATCCATGTGGTGGATCTCGCCCTCGGGCATCTGCGGGCGCTGGAGCGGATCGCGTCGCTGCCTGGCGTCACGACCCTGAACCTGGGGACCGGTCGCGGCTACAGCGTGCTCGAGATGGTGAAGGCCTTCGAGGCGGCCTCCGGTCGTCCGGTACCCTACGATGTCGTCGAGCGCAGGCCGGGCGATGTTGCGGCGTGCTGGGCCGATCCTGCGCGGGCGCGCGAGGTCCTGGGGTGGACGGCCGTCCGTGGCCTGCGCGAGATGTGCGAGGACGCGTGGCGCTGGCAGCGTCTGAATCCGCGCGGCTACGCGGCCGCCTGAGGCGCTCCGAGCAGGCGCTGGAGATAGCGTCCGGTGTGGCTGCGGATATCCGCGGCCACGGTCTCGGGGGTGCCGCAGCAGACCACGGTTCCGCCGCCATCGCCGCCCTCGGGGCCCATGTCGACGATCCAGTCCGCGGTCTTGATCACGTCGAGGTTGTGCTCGATGACCACCACCGTGTTGCCGTGGTCGCGCAGGCGCTGCAGGACCTCGAGCAACAGCTCGATGTCCTGGAAGTGAAGTCCGGTGGTGGGTTCGTCGAGAATGTAAAGGGTGCGCCCGGTGTCGCGCTTCGACAGTTCGAGGGCGAGCTTCACGCGCTGCGCCTCGCCACCGGAAAGCGTGGTCGCGCTCTGGCCGAGGCGGATGTAGCCCAGGCCGACGTCGGCCAGCGTCTCGAGCTTGCGCGCCACCGCAGGCACTGCCCGGAAGAATTCGAGCGCGTGCTCGACGGTCATCTCCAGCGCGTCCTGAATCGTGCGCCCCTTGTAGCGGATCTCCAGCGTCTCGCGGTTGTAGCGTTTGCCGTGGCAGACGTCGCAGGGCACGTACATGTCCGGGAGGAAGTGCATCTCGACCTTGATGAGGCCGTCGCCCTGGCAGGCTTCGCAGCGCCCGCCGCGCACGTTGAACGAGAAGCGGCCCGGTCCATAGCCGCGCGCGCGCGCCTCGGGCACGCCGGCGAAGAGCTCGCGGATCGGCGTCAGCATGCCGGTGTAGGTGGCCGGGTTCGAGCGCGGCGTGCGTCCGATCGGGGACTGGTCGACGACGATCGCCTTGTCGAAGAGCTCGAGCCCCTCGATCGCTTCGTGCGCGGCCGGCTCGGTGGCGGCGCCATTCAGCCGGCGCGCCGCCTCGGCCGCAAGCGTGTCGTTGATCAGCGTGGATTTGCCCGAGCCGGAGACGCCGGTGATGCAGGTGAGGAGCCCGGCGGGCAGCGCGACGGTGACTGTGCGCAGGTTGTTGCCGCGGGCGCCGACGATGCGCAGCTGGCGCTCGGGCTCGGGCGTCTTCCGGCGCGGCGGAAGGGGTATGCGGCGGCGGCCCGACAGATAGTCGCCGGTGACCGAGGCGGGGTCGGCGATGACGGCCGGCGGCGTGCCGTGGGCGACGATCCGTCCGCCGTGTTCGCCAGCGCCAGGGCCCATGTCGACCAGGTAGTCCGCGCTGCGGATCGCATCCTCGTCGTGTTCGACCACGATCACCGTGTTGCCCAGGTCGCGGAGCTGGCGCAGGGTGGCAAGGAGGCGGTCGTTGTCACGCTGGTGCAGGCCGATCGAGGGCTCGTCGAGGACGTACATGACTCCGGTGAGGCCGGAGCCGATCTGGCTCGCCAGGCGGATGCGTTGCGCCTCGCCGCCCGAGAGGGTGTCGGCGGAGCGGTCGAGCGACAGGTAGTCCAGCCCGACGTTGATCAGGAAGCTCAGGCGATCGGCGATCTCCTTCACGATCTTGTCGGCCACCTGGGCGCGCGCGCCCGTGAGCTGGAGCCCAGCGAAGAAGGTCCGGCACTCGCCCAGTGGCAGGCGGCCAAGCTCGTGCAGCGCGCGCCCGCCGATCAGCACATGGCGGGCCTCGCTGCGCAGCCGGGTGCCGTGGCAGCTCGGGCACGGGCGAGTGGCGCGGTATTTCGAGAGCTCCTCCTTCACTGCGACCGAGTCGGTCTCGCGCAGGCGGCGCTCGAGGTTCGGCAGGATGCCCTCGAAGGGGTGCTCCTTGAGCACCATGCGGCCGTTGTCGGCCATGTAGCGGAAGGCGATCTTCGTCCGCCCGGATCCGTTCAGCACGGCGTCCCGCACCGGCTCGGACAGCAGCACCCACGGCGTTTCGATGTCGAAGCCGTAGTGCGTCGCCAGGCTGGCGAGCATCTGGAAATAGAACTGGTTGCGCCGATCCCAGCCGCGGATCGCGCCTGCGGCGAGCGACAGTTCGGGGTGCGCCACCACCCGCGCCGGGTCGAAGAATTCCACCTGTCCGAGGCCGTCGCACTTCGGGCAGGCGCCGGCCGGATTGTTGAACGAGAACAGGCGCGGTTCGAGTTCAGCAAGCGCGAAGCTGCATACGGGGCAGGCGAAGCGCGCGGAGAAGAGGTGTTCGCGGCCGCTGTCCATCTCCACCGCGAGCGCGCGTCCGTCGGCATGGCTGAGTGCGGTCTCGAAGGACTCGGCCAGTCGCCCGCGCAGGTCGGCGCGGACCTTGAGGCGGTCGATCACCACCTCGACGTCGTGGCGCCGGCCCTTGTCCAGCGCAGGCATGGCGTCGAGCTCCATCACCTCGCCGTCGACGCGCACGCGCACGAAGCCCTGGGCGCGCAGGTCGGCGAACAGATCGCTCTGCTCGCCCTTGCGGCCGGCGACCACCGGGGCGAGGATCATCAGGCGGGTTTCCTCGGGTAGCGCGAGCACGTGGTCCACCATCTGCGCCACGCTCTGCGCCTCGAGGGCGTGCTGCGGATGGTCCGGGCAATGCGGCGTGCCGGCGCGGGCGTAGAGCAGGCGCAGGTAGTCGTGGATCTCGGTCACCGTGCCCACGGTGGAGCGCGGGTTGTGGCTGGTCGCCTTCTGCTCGATCGCGATTGCGGGCGACAGGCCCTCGATCAGGTCCACATCCGGCTTTTCCATCAGCTGCAGGAACTGGCGCGCGTAGGCCGACAGCGACTCCACGTAGCGGCGCTGGCCTTCGGCATACAGCGTGTCGAAGGCCAGCGAGGACTTGCCCGAGCCCGACAGCCCGGTGATGACGGTGAGACGGTTGCGCGGGAGGTCGACGCTGACGTTCTTCAGGTTGTGGGTGCGGGCACCGCGGATGCGGATCTCGTCCATGGCTGCTGCCGGGCTTGGGGAAACCGAAGACTATACGACGATACCGCGGCGCCGGAATGCTAGAATTCCGCTCTTTGATCCAGCCGGTCCCTCGTATGTCCGTTCCCGCACGCGACCCGATGACGCGCGAAGAACGCCGCGCCGGCATGAGCCTCGCCGCGATCTTCGCCCTGCGCATGCTCGGCCTGTTCCTGATCCTGCCGGTGTTCGCGGTTCATGCCGCCGACATCCCGGGCGGCGACGACCTGACCCTGGTGGGTCTGGCGATCGGCGCCTACGGCCTTACCCAGGCCTGCCTGCAGATCGCTTACGGCGCCGCCTCCGACCGCTTCGGGCGCAAGCCGGTGATCGTGTTCGGCCTTGTGCTGTTCGTCATCGGCAGCGTGGTCGCCGCGCTCGCCGACGGCATCCACATGATCATCGTCGGCCGCGTGCTGCAGGGCGCGGGCGCGATCTCCGCCGCCGTCACCGCGCTCGCTGCCGATCTCACCCGCGACCAGCACCGCACCAAGGTGATGGCCATGATCGGCTCCTCGATCGGCCTCGTGTTCGCGCTCTCGCTGGTGGCAGCGCCGCTGCTCTACGCCGCGGTCGGCATGTCCGGCATCTTCTGGCTCACCGCGGCACTCGCCTTCGGGGCGATCGGCGTGCTGCTGTGGGTGGTGCCCGCCGCGCCGCCCGTGCCGCGCGCCACCGGCAGGGTCATCGACGTGCTGCGCGACGGCCAGCTCATGCGGCTCAACTTCGGCGTGTTCGCGCTCCACCTGATCCAGACCACGATGTGGGTGATGGTGCCCTCGGCGCTGGTCGCCAGCGGTGGCCTGCCGGTGTCGGAGCACTGGAAGGTCTACCTCCCCGCGGTGCTGCTGTCCTTCGTCGTCATGGTGCCGGCGGTGATCGTGGCCGAGCGCCACGACAAGATGAAGACCGTATTCAACGCCGCGATCGTGCTGCTCGCCATGGTGCAGTTCGGGCTGTGGCTTTTTGGTGACGGATTGATACCATTGGCATTGTTGCTGACGCTTTTCTTCGTCGCCTTCAACGTGCTCGAGGCCACCCAGCCGTCGTGGATCTCGCGCATCGCACCAGCCAGCTCGAAGGGCACCGCGCTGGGTGTCTACAACACGCTGCAGTCGATCGGGCTGTTCCTCGGCGGCGTGCTCGGCGGCTGGCTCGGCCAGCGCTTCGGCGCTGCGGCGGTCAGCCTGTTCTGCGCCGCACTGGCGCTGGCCTGGCTGGTGTTGGCCAGCTCGATGAACCCGCCGCCACTGCGCGTCGCCGCTGCCGCGGCGACCCGGTGAGCGCCCGCCCACGAAACACACCGCGCCGCGGCCGACCACGCGTCGCGTGCACACGCAATCAAAGGAGAACCGGATGGCATCCCTCAATAAAGTCATCCTGATCGGCAACCTCGGCGCCGATCCGGAAAGCCGCTTCGCTCCCTCGGGCGACGCAATCTGCAACATCCGCCTGGCCACCACCGAGACCTGGCGCGACAAGAACACCGGCGAGCGCCGCGAAGCCACCGAGTGGCACCGCGTGTCCTTCTACGGCAAGCTCGCCGAGATCGCCGGACAATACCTGCGCAAGGGCAGCCAGGTGTACATCGAGGGCAGCCTGCGCACCCGGAAATGGCAGGACCAGAGCGGCCAGGACCGCTACACCACCGAGATCCGCGCCGACGAGATGAAGATGCTCGGCCGCCGCGAGGGGGGCGATGCGCCGATGCGCAGCAACGAGGGTGGCGGTGGATGGGACGCCCCGGCTGCCGCGCCGCAACGGCCGCAGTCGCAGCCCGCCCCGCAGTCGGGCGGCTTCGGCGATTTCGACGACGACATCCCGTTCTGAACGGTCGTTGCGTGCCTGCGGCGGTAAGGCCGCTCGCACGACGATTGAATTCGGGAGAGCCGACCCAAGATCGGCAGCAGGAGGAAGCAACATGAAGGAACTCATCAGCTACGGCGACGGCGTGCATGCGGTCGATTCGGGCTATGGGCGGCCGCAGCTCGCCGCGGTCCATGTGGTCGTCCAGGATGGGCGGGCGGCGATCGTCGACACCGGCAGCAATGCCTCGGTGCCACGCGTGCTGGGTGCGCTGGCCGCCCTGGGCATTGCCCCCGAGGCGGTGGACTGGGTCATGCTGACCCACATCCACCTCGACCACGCCGGTGGCGCCGGTAGCCTGATGTGCGCGCTGCCGGCGGCGAAACTGCTGGTGCATCCGCGCGGGGTGCGCCACATGACCGACCCGAGCAAGCTCTGGGAGGGCACCGCAGCGGTCTACGGCGCGGAGCGCGCCTTCGAGCTCTATGGCCGCCTCGTGCCGGTGCCGGCCGAGCGCATCGTCCCCGCCACCGACGGTCTCGAGCTGCAGCTCGGGCGCCGCACGTTCCGCGTCTTCGACACGCCGGGCCATGCGCGCCACCACATCTGCATCTGGGACGCGAGCGCGCGTGCCTTCTTCACCGGCGACACCTTCGGCCTGTCCTATCGCGAGCTGGATGCCGACGGCCGCTGCTTCATCATGCCGACGACGACGCCGACGCAGTTCGATCCGCAGGCGATGCACGCGTCGATCGACCGCATGCTCGCCATGCAGCCGCAGGCGATGTACCTGACCCACTACAGCCGCATCACCGAGGTCGAGCGCCTCGGCGCCGACCTGCATCGGCTGATCGACACCATGGTGGCGGTCGCCTCGGCCGCGCGCGGCACCGGCGTCGCCCGCCATGTCGAGATCCTCGCCGGGCTCGAGCAGATCATGCGCGAGGAAGCCGCACGGCAGAACTGGGCCTTGAGCGAGGACGAGACGCTCGACCTGCTGCGCATGGACCTCGAGCTCAATGCGCAGGGGCTGGGCGTCTGGCTCGACAGCCAGCGCGTGGCCGAAGCCGAGACGGCCTGAGTCCGCAGATGCTGCAGGCGGGGATCGATCGCGCGCGCCGCTTCGGCGGCATCGACCGGCTCTACGGCGACGGCGCGATCGACGCGCTGGCCGGCGCGCACGCCTGCGTGATCGGCATCGGCGGGGTCGGTTCGTGGGCGGTCGAGGCGCTTGCACGCAGCGGGGTGGGGCGGCTGACCCTTATCGATCTCGATCACGTCGCCGAATCCAACATCAACCGCCAGGCGCATGCGCTCGAGGACACGCTCGGCATGGCCAAGGTCGAGGCGATGGCCGCGCGCATACTCGGCATCAACCCCGCATGCGTGGTCGATCGGGTGGAGGATTTCCTCACCGCGGAGAACGCGGCCGCGCTGCTGGGCGGCTTCGACATCGTCATCGACGCGATCGACAACGTGCGTGCCAAGGTCGCGATCGCCGCCACCTGTCGTGCGCGCCGCATCCCGCTGGTCATGGCCGGGGGCGCGGGTGGCAAGACCGATCCCGCGCGCCTCGTTGTCGATGACCTCGCGCGCACGCTGCAGGACCCGCTGCTGGCCAAGGTGCGCGCGCGCTTGCGCAAGGAGCACGGCTTCACCCGCGACCCGAAGAAGAAATTCGGCATCGAGGCGGTGTTTTCCACTGAACCCCTGCGCTATCCGACGGTCCAGGCTTGCGCCGGAGATGCGTCGCGCGCCGGGCCACAAGGGCTGGCCTGCGCCGGCTATGGTTCGAGCATGGCGGTGACGGCGAGCGTGGGTCTGCTGTGTGCCGCGCGCGCGCTCGAACACCTGCTGCGCATGCCGGCCCCGCGTCCGCAAGACGCCACCCCCACGGAGATTGCCTGATGAACGCAGTGCCCTCGCACGATTCCGCCATCGTCCTTTTCGGCCACGGTGCCCGCGACCCCGAATGGGCGGGGCCAATGCGCCGCATCCGTGACGCCGTGCTCGCGCGGGCCGACGCGCCGCGCGTGGAGCTCGCCTTTCTCGAGTTCATGAGCCCGACGCTGCCCGAGGCGATCGCCAGGCTCGCCGCCGCGGGGGCCCGCCGGGTGGCAGTGGTGCCGATCTTCCTGGCCCAGGGCGGCCACCTCAAGCGCGACCTTCCCGTCCTCCTCGAAGAGGCGCGCAGCGCCCATCCGGGCTGCGAGATCACGCTCGCCACCGCGGCGGGCGAGGCCGAGCCGGTCGTTGGGGCGATGGCCGACTACGCCGCCAGCTGCCTGCGCTGACAGCCGTCACGGGCGGAAGCCCGATTGCGCGCGCGCGGCTTGATCGTCTTGTTCATAAGAGTATACTTATAGACATGAAATCCATCGTGTTTCCCGCGCTCGCGCGTTCGTCCACCCTCGCGCTCGCCGCTGCGCTGCTCGGCGTCGGCCTTCCCGTGCGCGCAGAGGTGCCCACTGTGCGCATAGAGACCCGCGCGCTGGCGCCCGCCGCGGTCGCCGAGGCGACGATCGAGGCCGTTCGCCAATCCACCCTGGCCGCACAGATGCCCGGGCGCGTGCTTGCGCTCGGCGCCGACGCCGGCGACCGCGTCCGCAGCGGACAGGTCCTCGTGCGCATCGATCCCGCGGAGGCCGCGGCGGCGGTGGCGGCGGCCGAGGCCGGGATCGCCCAGGCGCAGACGGCGCTCGTCAATGCACGCGCGGAATACCAGCGTGCGCGCAGCCTGATCGAGCGCAAGTTCCTCAGCCAATCGGCGCTCGACGGCGCGCGCACACAGTTCGAAGCGGCCGAGGCCCAGTTGCGCGCAGCCCGTGCCCAGCGCGAGCAGGCCGCCACCGTGCAGAGCTACGCCACCGTGGTTTCGCCGCTTGCTGGGCTGGTCGCCGCCCGGCACATCGAAGTCGGCGAGATGGCCCAGCCTGGCCGCAGCCTCATCACCGTCTACGATCCCGCGCAGATGCGCGCCGTCGCCGACCTCGCCCCGCAGCGCCTCGCCGAGCTCGGCGCGGGGCCCCTGCGCGCCAGCGTCGAGCTGCCCGCGAGCGGTCGCACCATCGAGGCGAGCGCGGTCAGCGTGCTGCCCGCAGCCGATGCGCGCACGCACACCGTGCGCGTCCGCGTGGACCTGCCCGCCGGCGTCGAGGACGTCCTGCCGGGCAGTTTCGCGCGTGTGCGCTTCCATGGCGCCACCGCATCGGCACCGGCTGACGGGCCGGTGGTGATTCCGGTCGCCGCCGTATTGCGTCGCGGCGAGCTCACCGCCGTCTATGCAGCGGATGGCCGGGGCGGCTTCACGCTGCGTCAGATCCGGCTCGGCCGCAGCTTGCCCGGCGGCGAGGCGGTGGAGGTGCTCTCCGGCCTCAAGGGTGACGAGACCCTCGCCCTCGATCCGGTCCGGGCCGGGGTCGAGGCCCGCGCCGGCGCGGCCGCGCGCTGAGCCGGGAGGCGACCATGGACAAGCGCCTCGGCATCTCCGGCCGCGTCGCGGCCGGCTTCCAGCGCAACGCGATCACCCCGCTGCTCGCGCTCGTGCTGCTGCTGGCCGGCATCTTCGCGACGCTGATCACGCCCAAGGAAGAGGAGCCCCAGATCGACGTCACCATGGCCAACGTGCTGGTGCCCTTTCCGGGCGCCTCGGCGCGCGACGTCGAGTCCCTGGTGGCGCGCCCGGCCGAGCAGGTGCTGTCGCGCATCGCCGGCGTCGAACACGTCTACACCGTGTCGCGCCCCGGCATGGCGGTGATCACCGTGCAGTTCGAGGTCGGCGTGCCCAACCAGACCGCGCTGGTGCGGCTCTACGACACGGTGGATTCGCATGCTGACTGGCTGTCGCCGCAGCTCGGCGTCGGTCAGCCGCTGATCAAGCCCAAGGGCATCGACGACGTGCCGATCGTCAGCTTCACGCTGTGGACCGCCGACCCCGAGCGCGCCGCCTTCTCGCTGCAGCAGGTCTCGCGCGCGATCGAGACCGAGCTCAAGCGCATCCCCGGCACCCGCGATGTCGCCACCCTCGGCGGTCCCGGTCACGTGATCCGGGTGAACATGGACATCGAGCGCATGAACGCGCACGGCATCACCGCGCAGGACCTGCGCGGCGCGCTTCAGCTCGCCAACGCCTCGCAGCCCGCGGGCAGCCTGGTCGCGGGCAACAGGGAAGTGCTGGTGCAGACCGGCACCTATCTCGAATCCGCCGACGACGTGCGCAACCTGGTGGTGGGCGTTGCCGAGCGCCGGCCGGTGTTCCTGCGCGACGTCGCCGAGGTGGTCGACGGCCCCGACCAGCCCGCGCAGTACGTCTGGTTCGGCACGGGTGCCGCCGCGGGCGCGCGCGGCATCGGCCAGCAAGGCCTGTTCCCCGCCGTCACGCTGGCGCTGTCGAAAAAGCCCGGCGCCAATGCCGCCGACGTCGCCCACGCCGCGATGCAGCGCATCGACAACCTGCGTGGCAGCCTGATCCCCGAAGGCGTGGCGCTCACCGTCACCCGCGACTACGGCAAGACCGCTAACGAAAAGGCCAACCAGCTCATCGGCAAGCTCGCCTTCGCCACCGCCGCGGTGGTGGCGCTGGTGTTCTTCGCGCTCGGCCGGCGCGAGGCGATCATCGTCGGCATCGCGGTGTCGCTGACGCTCGCCGCCACGCTGTTCGCATCCTGGGCCTGGGGCTTCACGCTCAACCGGGTGTCGCTGTTCGCGCTCATCTTCTCGATCGGCATCCTGGTCGATGACGCCATCGTGGTCGTCGAGAACATCCACCGCTGGCACACGCTCGAGCCCGACTCCCCGCTGTGGAAGCTGATCCCCAAGGCGGTCGACGAGGTCGGCGGCCCCACCATCCTCGCCACCTTCACGGTGATCGCGGCGCTGCTGCCGATGGCCTTCGTGACCGGGCTGATGGGGCCCTACATGAGCCCGATCCCGATCAACGCCTCGATGGGCATGTTCATCTCGCTGGTGGTGGCCTTCGTGGTCACGCCCTGGCTGGCGCAGAAGATGTTGAAGAACGTCGACGCCTACTCGCATGGCGGCGAGGACCGGATGACGAAGCGGCTCGATGGGCTCTTCCGCCGCGTGATGACGCCGATGTTCGATGCCCGTCGCGGCGCGCGCAACCGGCTGATGCTGTGGCTGGCGGTGTTCGCGCTGATCGGCGCCTCGGTGGCGCTGCCGGTGGTGCAGCTCGTGGTCATGAAGATGCTGCCCTTCGACAACAAGAGCGAGTTCCAGGTCGTGCTCGACATGCCGGTGGGCACCCCGGTGGAAGACACTGCCCGTGTCTTGAACGAGATCGGCGCCCACTTGGCGACCGTGCCCGAGGTCACCGACTGGCAGTCCTACGCTGGCACCGCCGCGCCGATCAACTTCAACGGCCTGGTGCGCCAGTACTACCTGCGCAGCGCCCCCGAGCAGGGCGACATCCAGGTCAATCTGGTCGACAAGACCGCACGTGACCGCCAGAGCCACGAGATCGCGGTGTCGGTGCGCGACGCGGTGACCGAGATCGCCCGCCGCAACGGCGGCAACGCCAAGGTCGTCGAGGTGCCGCCCGGCCCGCCGGTGCTGTCGCCGATCGTCGCCGAGATCTACGGTCCCGACTACGACGGCCAGGTGGCGGTGGCGAAGCAGGTGCGTGCCGCCTTCGAGGACACTCCGGACATCGTCGGCGTCGACGACACGGTCGATGAGGATGCACCCAAGCTGGTGCTGCGCGTCGACCAGGCCAAGGCCGCGCGCATGGGCGTGGCGCAGGCGGACATCGTCGAGGTCGTGCGGCTGGGGCTCTCGGGCGAGAACGTCACCCCGGTGCATGGCGGCGACAACAAGTACGAGGTCCCGGTGCGCATTCAGCTGCCCGCGGTGCGCCAGTCCGACCTCGCCGACCTGCTCGCGATGCAGGTGCGCGCGCGCATGGGCGACAGCGCCGGCCAGCTGGTGAAGATCTCCGAGGTCGTGCAGGTCGCGGAGACGCGCCGCGAGCAGATCCTCTACCGCAAGGACCTGCTGCCGGTGGTGTATGTCACCGGCGACATGGGCGGCAAGCTCGACTCGCCGCTCTACGGCATGTTCGACATCCGCTCGAAGGTCAATGGCATGGCCCTGGAGGGCGCGCCCGGGCTGGCCGGCACGCTCGGCGAATGGTTCATCCACCAGCCCGACGACCCCTACGCCGGCTACCAGTTGAAGTGGGATGGCGAGTGGCAGATCACCTACGAGACCTTCCGCGACATGGGCGCCGCCTACGCGGTCGGGCTGATCCTGATCTACCTGCTGGTGGTGGCGCAATTCCGCAGCTACCTGGTGCCGCTCATCATCATGGCGCCGATCCCGCTCACCATCGTCGGCGTGATGCCCGGCCACGCGCTGCTCGGTGCGCAATTCACCGCCACCTCGATGATCGGCATGATCGCGCTCGCCGGCATCATCGTGCGCAACTCGATCCTGCTGGTGGACTTCGTCAATCAGCAGGTCGCCGGCGGAATGGCGTTCGGCGAGGCGCTGATCCGCGCCGCCGCGGTGCGCGCCAAGCCGATCGGGCTCACCGCGCTGGCGGCGATGATCGGCGCGGTCTTCATCCTCGACGACCCGATCTTCAACGGCCTGGCGATCAGCCTGATCTTCGGCATCTTCGTGTCCACCGTGCTCACCCTGGTGGTGATCCCGGTGCTTTACTACGCGGCCATGCGCGGCCGCATCGCTCGTCTGCAGAACCCCGAGGAGGAAGCAGCATGACCACCAACGACTACGTGCGCGCCTTTGCCGGCGCCTTCGTCCTGATCTCGCTCGCGCTCGGCGTCGAGGCCTCGCCGCTCTTCGTCAGCAAGCACTTCCTGTGGGTGACCGGCTTCGTCGGCCTCAACCTGTTCCAGAGCGCCTTCACCGGTCTCTGCCCGCTGGTGAACATCCTGCACAAGCTCGGCGTCAAGGACGGCCCGGCGAGCTGCAACTGAGCCCGCTTCAGCGGCCGCGAAGCAACATCCAGCCGGCGAAGAGCACGGTCGCGGTGAAGCTCACCAGCGACCAGTTGGCGATCGACAGGCCGAGGAAGGTCCAGTCGACCACCGTGCAGTCGCCGGCGCCGCGGAAGATCATCGGCAACGCCTGGGCGAGCGGGAAGCTCTCGAGCATGAACTCCAGGCCCGGGCCGCATTCCGGGATCAGCGGCGGATCGATCTGCATCCAGCTCTGGCGTGCGGCGATCGCGCCGCCGGTCAGTGCGGCAGCGCCGATCAGGCCGGCATAGACGCGCTCGCCGGTGCGTGCGGGGGCGTGGATCGCCCCGATCAGCGCGATCAGCGCGGCCGTCGCGAAGGCGTAGCGCTGCATGATGCACATCGGGCAGGGCTCGAGGCCGACGACGTGCTGGAGATAGAGGCCGAAGCCGAGCAGGCCGGTGGCGACGAGGAAGAGGGCAAGGTAAAGCACCCGGGCGGGCAGGTGCAGGATGCGGCTGGGCAGGGTCATCGTGATTCGTTGTCCGGAAATGGCCGCCATTGTAGGCGGGCACAGGGGGCGTGCGCACGCTCGGACCTCCCGTGTGGGCGAGGCGTTCCTGCCGCGCGTGATTTCAGCCCCGCCCGGCGTGCTGGAGGTGTCGGGCCGCAGGCTGGCGCTCAGCCGCCCAGCGCGGACTGCAGCATGTCGAGGAAGGCACGCGTCTTGGCCGGCATCAGCCGGCGCCCCGGAAATACCGCCCAGGCCGTGATCGAGGGCAGGCACCAGTCGGGCATCACCCGACGCAGTTCGCCACGGCGCACCTGTGGTGCGGCGAAGTAGTCCGGCACGGCGGCGATCCCGGCGCCCGCCTGCGCGAAGCGGATGAGCACCTCGGGCGCGTTCGCGTTGATCGAGCCGGGTGGCACGCCTTCCCAGCGCTGCGTGCCGCGCAGCAGCGTCCACCCGATCGGCTCTCCGGTGCGCGCGAGCAGGCGCAGCGCACGATGGCGATTAAGGTCCTCCGGCGCATCGGGTTCGCCGTGCTCGGCGATGTAGCCGGGCGAGGCGTACAGCCCCCACGGAAACTCCGCCAGCCGGCGCGCGGCGAGCAGGGTGTCGTCGGGCAGCGCGCCCATGCGGATGGCGATGTCGAAGTTCTCGCCCAGCAGGTCCACCCGGCGCGGCGACAGGTCCAGATCCAGCGTCACTGCCGGATGCAGCGCCGAAAACGCCGCCAGCATGTCGATGAGCAGCAGGTTGGCGAAGTCGTTCGGCATCGACACGCGCAGGCGCCCGCTCGGCCGCGCCTGCCGGCTCTCGGCGAGCGCGGCCACCGCCTCGACCTCGGTCTCCACCTGGCGCGCATGCTCGAGCAGGGCCTGGCCGAACTCGGTGATCTTGAGCCGGCGCGTGGTCCGCAGCAGCAGGCGTTCGCCCAGCCGTTCCTCCAGCTGGGAGAGACGGCGCGAAACGGTGGATTTCGGCAATCCAAGACGCTCGGCGGCTGCGGTGAAGCTGCCATCGTCGATGACGCGTACGAAGATCAGCAGATCATTGGGGTCTATTTGTTCCATATGGGGAACAATGATGTCTAAATGAACGGGTTAATGCAATGGGCGGCATTGAATAGACTTCAATTCACACGCTTCCCCAACCCCAGAGGACCCGAACATGAACATCCTGCAAATCAACGGCAGCGCCCGCTCCGAAGGTGCCAACTCCACCCGACTCGCCGACGACATCGTCGCCCGCCTCCGGGCTGCCAAGCCCGGTGCCACGCTGGTGCTGCGCGACCTCGCGCGCGATCCGGCGCCGCTGATCGACGAAGCGGCGCTCGCCGCCCTGTTCACCCCCGCCGAGCAGCGCACGCCCGAGCAGGCGGCGCGTGTGGCCGCGAGCGACGCGCTGATCGCCGAAGTGCAGGCCGCGGACGCGATCGTGCTCGGCGTGCCGATGTACAACTTCGGCATCTCCGCCCAGCTCAAGAACTGGATCGACGCCATTGCCCGCGTCGGCGTCACCTTCCGCTATACCGAGAATGGTCCCGAGGGCCTGCTCAAGGGGAAGACGGTCTATGTCGCCTTCGCCCGCGGCGGTCGCTATCGCGACACGCCGGCCGACACCCAGACGCCGTTCCTGAAGACGGTGCTCGGATTCCTCGGCATGACCGACGTGCGCTTCGTCTACGCCGAGGGCCTGAACATGGGCGAGGACGCTGCCCGCCAAGGCTTCGCCGAGGCCGCCGCCGACATCGAGGCCGCGCTCGGCTGAGGCCCGCGGCGCGCGCTGCCACGCGGCGGGCCATTCCCGCCCGCGTCCCCAACCCCCCAAGAGAGGAGCACGCACATGAGCATCGACAGGCTGTCCCGAATCCCTTCCGCAGGCGTGAGCCGTTCGCGCACCGTCGAGCGACTCGTCGTCGGCCACCCGACCTCGGATGGTGCCGGCGTCAAGCTCACGCGCGTGCTCACCCAGCCGCTGCAGCGCCGGCTCGACCCCTTCCTGATGCTCGACGCCTTCGGCAGCGACAAGGCGGACGATTACATCGCCGGGTTCCCCGACCATCCCCACCGCGGCTTCGAGACCGTGACCTACATGATCGCCGGCCGCATGCTCCACCGTGACAGTGCGGGTCACGAGGGCTTGCTCGAGAATGGCGGGGTGCAGTGGATGACCGCCGGGCGCGGCGTCATCCACTCCGAGATCCCGCAGCAGGAGGAGGGCCTGATGGAAGGCTTCCAGCTCTGGCTCAACCTGCCTGCGAAGGACAAGATGAGCGCGCCCTGGTATCGCGACTTCGCTGCCGGCGAGCTGCCGCGCTTTGTGACCGAGGCAGGCGTCGAGGCGATCGTGATCGCCGGCGAGAGCCATGGCGTCGGCGGCGCCGTCACGCGGGAGACGACCGCGCCGGTCTATCTGGACCTGCGCCTTCCCGCCGGGGCGGTCTTCTCCCAGCCTTTGCCCGCAGGGCATAACGCCTTCGTGTACGTCTATCGTGGCGCGCTGAAGGTGGAGGGGGGCGGCGTGCCGGCGCGCAACATGGCCATCCTCGCCAACGCTGCCGACAGCGACGGCGTGCGCCTCGAGGCGACCGCGGAAACCCGTGCGCTCCTCATCGCCGGACGCCCGCTGGGCGAGCCGATTGCGCAGTACGGTCCCTTCGTCATGAACACCGAGCAGGAGATCTACCAGGCGGTGGCCGACTACCGCGCCGGACGCCTGGCAGCCTGATCGCAGCGGGCTATACGGCCCGGCGCCAATTCACGCCGCGAGCGCCCGCAGCGCGGCAACCTGGCGGAGGACTGGCTCGGGCACCGGAACCGCCCCGGCCAGCATCGACCGGATCAGTGCCGCGTTGTCCGCCACCGAGGGGGCGTCGGGCAGGCCCGCGAGCGGCGGTGCGCCGCCTTCCTCGCCGGCGACGCCAACCGACGCCGCGCCGTCGACATATACCTTCATCTCCGGACAGCGTCGCGGGTTGGCGTAGATCTCGCCTTCGGTGCCGCGCATCAGCATCGCCCGCCCGCCATCGGCGCGCAGGAAGTCATCCATGCGCTCGAGGTACTCGGGGTGGGTGACCGCCACCACGCGCACGCTGCGTCCGCGGCAGGGGTCGATGAGCTTGGCCATGGTGTGGCCGCTCGCGCGTACGCCCATGCGCACGCGCAGCGCGAGCAAGGGGTCGAGTCCGGGCAGCAGCTTGTCCACGCCGATGCAGGCGATGCGCCGCCCGGCGAGCTGCACCGAGGCCTCGGCCGCATCGGCGGCCGGATGCAGGTCGAGCGCGGCGAGCAGCTCGAACGGGCTCACCCGCGTCTCGAAGTCGTGCCGACCCTGGATCAGCACCGGCACCCCCTCGTGCGCCAGCAGCAGCGCCACCAGCGGCATCAGGTTGGCCTGACGGCGCGCGCCGTTGTAGGTCGGCAGCACCACGCAGCGCGGCCCCTCGGGCACGGCGACCTGCGCCGTGCGCACATCCATCGCCTGCTTGAAGCCGAGCAGCTCGGGCAGCGCCTCGCTCTTGATGCGGAAGGCGATCAGGATCGCGCCGAGTTCGAGCTCGGGCACCACGCCGTCCAGGATGTCGCCAAAGAGCGCCGCCGCGGCGGCCGTGTCGAGGTCGCGCGCGCCCTTGGCGCCCCGCCCGATTTCCTTGATGATTGCGCCGTATTTCATGGCGGCGATTATGGCGGGCTTGGCCTGCGGCGGCCAGCCCGTTTTGGGTACGCGCTCCGTGCGCTGCGCTCGCGGTCAAGGCTGCTCCCACTGGGGGATGCCAGGCCGCGCCTCGCCGTCGATGGGGGCGTGCCGGCGAACGCCAAACGCCCACCCAAGCTTCCCTATCCTGGAGGACTTCACTCAATGGACGTCGGATTCATCGGACTCGGCCTCATGGGCCGGCCCATGGCCCTGAACCTCATCAAGGCCGGCCACCGCGTGCACGTCTGGAGCCGCCGTCGCGCGTCGATGCAGCCACTGCTCGCTGCCGGCGCCGGCGACTGCGCCAATGCGGCGGAGCTCGCGCACCGCGCATCGGTCACGATCAGCATGGTTGCCGATGCGCCCGACGTCGAGCAGGTCACGCTCGGCGCGAACGGCGTCGCCGATGGCGCCAGCGCCGGCCACATCCACATCGACATGAGCACGATCGCGCCCGCCGCGGCGCAATCGATCGCCGCGCGGCTGGCGGAGCGCGGCATCGTCGCGCTCGACGCGCCGGTGTCGGGCGGCGAGTCGGGCGCCATCGCCGGCACGCTCACCATCATGGTGGGTGGCGACGCTCCCGCCTTCGAGTGCGTGCAGCCCTTGTTCGCCGCCATGGGCAAGTCCATCACCCGCATCGGCGACGCCGGCGCCGGACAGGTCGCCAAGGCCTGCAATCAGATTCTGACCGGCGTGGGCGTCGCGGCGGTGGCCGAGGCGCTCAATCTCGCCGCGAAGAGCGGGGTCGACGCCGCCAGGGTGCGTGAGGCCCTGCTAGGTGGCTTCGCCTATTCGCGCATCCTCGAGAACCACGGCCAGCGCATGCTGGACCGCAACTTCAAGCCCGGCTTCAAGGCCTGGATGCACCAGAAGGACATGCGCATCGTCATGGAAGAGGCCCATCGCCTCGGTCTGGCGCTGCCGACTTCGGCGGCCACCATGCAGCTCTTCAACGCCATGGCGGGCAGCGGTCTGGGCGAGGACGATTCGGTCGCGATGCTCAAGCTCCTCGAGCGCATGAGTGGCGGCGCCGGCGAATGAGCGGGTCAGGGGAGAGCACCATGAGAATCGGATTCATCGGCCTGGGCGTGATGGGCGAGCCGATGGCCCGCCACCTGCGCGCTGCCGGTCACGAGCTGGCGCTCTGGGCGCGCCGTCCGGAATCGGCCGCGGCGCTGGTCGCCGAGGGGGTGCCGCTGTGCGCGACGCCGGCCGAGCTCGCCGCGCGCAGCGAGGTGGTCATCACCATCGTCACCGCCAGCGCCGACGTCGAGGCGCTCGCCTTCGGCCCGGACGGCCTGGCTGAAGGCTTCGCGTCCGGCAGCATCCATGTTGACATGAGCACGATCGCCCCGGCGACCGCGCGCGCGCTCGCCGCCCGCTACGCCGAACGCGGCGTCGGCTGGGTCGATGCGCCGGTCTCCGGCGGCGGCCAGGGCGCGCGCGACGCCACGCTGGCGATCATGGCCGGCGCCGAGGCGGATACGCTTGCCTGCGTGAGGCCGCTGTTCGCGGTGCTCGGCAAGCGCGTCGTGCATATCGGCCCGCCCGGCGCCGGCCAGGTCGCCAAGGCCTGCAACCAGATGATCATGGTCTCCGTCATCCAGGCCTGCGCCGAGGCGCTTCGCCTGGCCAACGCCCACGGCGTCGATGTCGCCGCGGTGCGCCAGGCCCTGATGGGCGGCTCGGCGGGCTCGAGGGTGCTCGAGGTGATCGGGGCGAAGATGGTCGAGCGCGACTTCGCCGCCGGCATCGAGGCCCGGCTGCACCACAAGGACTTCGCCATCCTGATGGACGAGGCCGCCAGGCTCGGCGCCCCGCTGCCGGTGGCCGCGCAGGTGTGGCAGCAGCTCAATGCGCTGATGGCTGCGGGCTGGGGGCGCGACGACACGTCGAGCCTGCTGCGGGTGCTCGAGCGGTGACGCGATCGCGGGCAAGCCCGCTCCCATAAGACGCAGCGGCCGCCATTTGTGTGGGCGCAACTGTCCGTGGGAGCGGGCTCGCCCGCGAATTTAGCGCTCGATCCTGCTCACGCCCCGCTCAGACCCACACCGCATCCCAATGCGGGTAGGTCCGCCCCCACGAGACGCGGCGACCGCCTCTTCCGTGGGAGCGGGCTCGCCCGCGAATGCAGCGCTCGGTCCTGCTCGCGCCCCATTCAGATCCACACCGCATCCCAATGCGGGTAGGCCCTGACCGAGCTGACCAGCCCTGCGCGCACCGGATTCGCCACTACATAACGGGCGATTCCCACCAGATCTTCTTCTGCCCTCACTGCATGGTCGTGAAAGCCTGCCTGCCAGACCTTGCGTCCCGGCGCGGCGTCGAGCCTGTTGAGTGCGATGGCGCTGCGGGACTTCATGGTGCGCACGGTCGATGCGAGATCACCGTCGAGCAGCACAAACAGCCAATGCACATGATCAGGCATCGCAACGTAGGCGAGCGTCCTGACGGCGTGGGCCTGGTCTGCCGCACGCAGCGTCCGGATCAGGGTGCGGGCATGGACGAGGTCGTCGAAAAGGGCACGCCGGTCAGCGCAGGTCGTCGTGATCAGGTATGCGCGGCCGATCTCGGCCACACGACCGCGGCGCAGGGCGGACGAGTTATGGCGGCGCATGCTTTCGGTCTGTAGATGGAGATCGAAAGGGTATGCAAAAAGGGATGTCCCAGGCAAGCTGGAGAATTGCCCGCGGGGCGAGCGGGCAAAAGGGCTAGCGGGCAACGGGGCGGTTCGCGGCCGAGTCAGGCTCTTGGTTTCAGGCTGAACGTTGAGCTCGCCTGGCCGCATCCTCGGCGGCCAGGCGAGCTGTGGGAGCGGGCTTGCCCGCGAATTGCGAGGACCGAGCGCTGCATTCGCGGGCAAGCCCGCTCCCACGAAGCCGCCGCCGCTCCCACGAAGCTGGCGCCATATGCTCACGGAAGCATGTCCCGGTCCCTTCCGGGCGCCATTCAGCAACCTTGGATCCGATTCGAACCTTCGCCCCGCGGCTTGCCATACCACCTGAAACGCTCGATCACCTCTGCCATCTCCTCGTTCGACAGCGGCACCGGGGCACCGAGCTGCAGCGTGCGCCAATATTGCTCGCACAGGGTTTCGAACTCGATCGCCAGCGCGAGCGCGTGGGCGAGGTCGCGGCCGTACACCACCATGCCGTGGTTGGCGAGCAGGCAGGCGCTGCGGCCGTCGAGCGCGGCCACCGCGGCGTCGGACAGGGCCTGGGTGCCGAAGGTGGCGTAGCGCGCGCAGCGCACCGTGCTGCCGCCGAAGCGCGCGATCATGTAGTGGAAGGGCGGGATTTCGAGGCGCTGGCAGGCGAGCGCGGTCGCGAAGGGCGAATGTGCGTGCAGTATGGCGCCGGCGGCCGGACAGGCGGCGTAGATGTCGTGGTGAAGCTTCCACTCGGACGAGGGCGCGAGCGCACCGGAGTAGCCGCCATTCGCGTCGACCTCCACCATGTCCTGCGGTTGGCAGCGTTCGGCGGACAGGCCGCTCGGGGTGATCAGCATGCCCGGCGCGCAGGACGCCGCGTCGGCAGAGCCCGGGCGGGCCGCGGCAGCCGCGACGTCGGCGGGGCCGGCGCCGAGTCGCACGCTGGCATTGCCCGCGGTGCCGACATTGAGGCCTGCGTCGGACATCGCCCGCAGCGTCTTGAGCAGCTCGGTGCGCAGCGGGTCGCCGGGCTGCCAGCCGGCCTCCTCGTGGATGCAGACTCCGGGGGTGTCGCTCATCGTTCGTGCTCCGGATAAAGCCGCGCCAGTGCGCCGGGGGCGGCGATGCCGCGCTCGGTGATGATGCCCCGGATCAGCGCCGCCGGCGTGACGTCGAAGGCTGGGTTGGCGGCGCGGGTGTCGGCGGGGGCGAGGGCGAGTTCGGCGATGTCGCCCGCCGTGGTGGTGCCGCGGACGTGGCAGACCTCGGCGGCGCCGCGGTCCTCGATCGGGATGGCGGCGCCGTCGGGGCAGGCGAAGTCCAGCGTCGAGCGCGGGGCGGCGATGTAGAAGGGCACGCCGGCGGCCTGCGCGGCGAGCGCCTTCAGATACGTGCCGACCTTGTTGGCGGTGTCGCCGTTGGCGGCGATGCGGTCGGCGCCGGTGATCACCATGTCCACCTCGCCGCGCATCAGCAGCAGGCCGGCAGCGTTGTCGGCGACCAGCACGTGCGGCACGCCCGCCGCACGCAGTTCCCACGCGGTGAGCAGGCCCTGGTTGCGCGGCCGGGTCTCGCTGACGAAGACCTCGACCGTGATGCCCTCGGCCTGCGCGGCGTAGATCGGCGCCAGCGCGGTGCCGGCGCCGCAGGTGGCGAGCCAGCCGGCGTTGCAGTGGGTCATCAGCCGTACCGGGCCGGGGCGGCGCGCGGCAAGCTCGCGGATCAGGGTGAGGCCGTGGCGGCCGATGGCGTCGCAGGTCGCCGCGTCGTCGGCACGGATGGCCTCGGCCTCGGCCCAGGCGGCCTCGAGCCGCGCCGCGCGCGGCAGCGGGTGCAAGGCGGCGTCCATGCGCGCGAGCGCCCAGTGCAGGTTCACCGCGGTCGGGCGGGTGGCGCCGAGCACCTTCAGCGCGCGCGCGAGCGCCTCGTCCTCGCCACCTTCGTGGCGCAGCGCCAGCGCGACGCTGAAGGCCGCGGTGGCGCCGATCAGCGGTGCGCCGCGCACCTGCATGCTGCGGATGGCGTGGGCGGCGTCGGCCAGGGTGTGCAGCACGACCGTCTCGGTGCGGTAGGGGAGCACGGTCTGGTCGAGGATTCGGACAGCGTCGCCGTCGCGTTCAAGGGTGGGGAGCGGTTGCGTGAACATCGGTTCGTCTCGAAAGGGTCAGGGTCGTTCAGGCGCTGTATTCGCGGGCCAGCCTGCGCCCGCAGTCGCGTGGGGTGGCGCGCCATGCGGGGGGCGTTCGCGGGCCAGCCCGCTCCCGCGGACACCTCCGGCGCGGTGCGCTGTGGGAGCGGGCTGGCCCGCGAACTTCATGCGCTCAAACCTTGCGCAGCCGCTCGGAGGCGGTGGCCAGTGTGGCTTCGTTCTTGGCGAAGCAGAAACGGATCACGCGTTCGTCGCGGCCGTCGGCGAAGAAGGCCGACACAGGGATTGCCGCCACGCCGACCTCGCGGGTGAGCTGTTCGCAGAAGGCGACATCGCCCAGATCCGAGATCGCACCATAGCGCGCGAGCTGGAAGTAGGTGCCGTGCGAGGGCAGCAACTCGAAGCGCGAGCCGGCGAGCGCGTCGCGGAAGAAGTCGCGCTTGCCCTGGTAGAAGGCGGCCAGCCCTTCGTGCCGCGACGCGTCGGCCATGTAGTCGGCGAGCGCGAGCTGCACCGGGGTGTTCACCGTGAACACGTTGAACTGATGCACCTTGCGGAACTCCGCCATCAGCGCGCGCGGCGCCAGGATGTAGCCGACCTTCCAGCCGGTGATGTGGTAGGTCTTGCCGAAGCTCGACACCACGAAGCTGCGCGCGGCGAGCTCGGGGTGCGCGGCGCAGCTCGCGTGGCCGGCGCCTTCGAAGACGATGTGCTCATAGACCTCGTCCGCCACCACCACGATGCCGGTGCCGCGGGTGAGCGCGGCCAGGCGGTCGAGGTCGTCCCGCGTCCACACCGTGGCGGTGGGGTTGTGCGGGGTGTTGATCATGATCATGCGCGTGCGCGGCGTGATCGCCGCCGCCACCGCATCCCAGTCCGGCCGGTAGTCGGGCGCGGCCAGGCGCATGCGCACCACCTTGCCGCCGGCCAGTTCGATCGCCGGCACGTAGGAGTCATACACCGGCTCGAACACGATCACCTCGTCGCCCGGGCGCACGCAGGCGGTCACCGCGGTGAACAGCGCCTGGGTGGCGCCGGCGGTGACCGTGATCTCGTGCTCGAGGTCGTAGCGCGTGCCGTACAGCGCCTCGACCTTGGTCGCGATCGCCGCGCGCAGCGGCAGGCAACCGGCCATCGGTGCGTACTGGTTGTGGCCGGCGCGCATCCAGTGGGCGACGCGCTCGAACAGCAGGTCCTCGGCGTTGAAATCGGGAAAGCCCTGCGACAGGTTGATCGCGCCGCATTCCTGCGCCAGGCGCGACATCACGGTGAAGATGGTGGTGCCCACGTTCGGCAGGCGGGACTCGATGGGGGCGGGGAAGCTCGGCATGGGGGCGGTCCGGAGGCAGGTCGGAAAAATGGACGTGCGCCACATTGTCGCAAACCCCGCGCGTCAAGGGCATCCGTTCTGGCCGGGCCGCCGCCCGCTCCCACGGGCGCTGCGCGGCCCCATGCTAGAATCCGCGCGTTCTGGACATCGATCCGCCGGCGTTCCGCTGTGCGGCCCTCACCGTGCGCAATTTGCTCATCGTCATCCTGGTTCTGGTCGGTATCTGGTGGGCGCGCGGCGCCGTGCGCCGCTTCAAGGCGCAGAACGCCCTGCGGCGCAAGGAGGCCGGCAAGCCGGTCGCCGCCGAGCGCATGCTCGAGTGCCGTCATTGCGGGGTGATCGTGCCCGAATCCGAAGGCGTGCGGGCGGGCGACGATTTCTACTGCTGCGATGCGCATCGCCGTGCCGGCCGCGCCGACTGAGGCGCGCATCCTGCCGTCGCCCGAGGGTGACCGCGCGCGCCGGGCATCGCTGCGCTACCTGAACTTCTTCCGGCTCGTACTCGCCGGGCTCTTCCTTGTCGCCGGCCACGAACTCGGCCTCGGCAGCGAGGCGCCGCGCCTGTACCACGTCATTGCCTTCGGTTACCTGGGGGCCGTGCTCGCACTGGGTTTTCCGGATGCTGCGCGGCGTTTCGGCTTCGAGCGCACGGTGGCCATGCAGGTGGTCGTCGATGTGCTCGCGCTGTCGCTGATCATGTGGGTCAGCGGTGGCTACCGCAGCGGCATCCCGGCGCTGATCATGGTCATGCTCGCCGGCGCCGGCCTGATCGCGGAAGGGCGCATGGTGATGTTCACGGCGGCGCTCGCCACCCTGGCCGTCCTCATCGAGAACACCTGGCGCTATGCCGCGGGCGGGCAGTCGGTCGATTTCCTGCAGGTGGGCATCTTCTGCGCCGGCTTCTTCGGCATCGCCCTCGTCGCCCGCCTGCTCGCGCTGCGCGCCAGCACCAACGCTTCGCTCGCCGCCGAACGCGGCGCGGCGCTCGCCAAGCAACAGGCGGTGAACGAACACATCATCCGCGACATGCGCGACGGGGTGATCGTGGTCGATGCGCGTGGCCGCATCCTGCACGCGAACCGTCAGGCGGTGGCGCTGCTCGGCATGACGGATTCCAACGCCGAGGGGCTGGAGGGCCTGGCACTGCGTGACCTCGACGCGGCCTTCGAGCACGTCCTGCAGCCAGGCGTGGCCCCCGAGGGGCGGCTGCTGCGCGTGGGGCCGGGAGGACGCCTGCTGCGCTGCCGGGCGGTGGCCGGCGAGGCGGGCAGCGCGGCGGCCGGCGACACGCTGCTCTATCTCACCGATTTCGACGACATCCAGCGCCAGCTGCAGCAGATCAAGCTCGCCGCGCTCGGCCGCCTCACCGCCAGCATGGCGCACGAGATCCGCAATCCGCTGTCGGCCGTCACCCAGGCCGCGGAGCTGCTGCGCGAGGAGAAGCGCGCCGACATGCAGGGGCGCCTGGTGCGCATCATCAATGACAACGCTCAGCGCATCGAACGCATGATCCGCGACGTGCTCGCCCTCGGTCGCCGCGAGCAGGCGATGCCCGAGGCTCTGCCGCTGGCCGGATTCGTCCGCGAGGTGATCGACGCGCGTCTGTTCCGTGCCCCCGAAGAGGCGCCGCTGTATGCGGTCGACATCGACCCGGCCGCCACGCTCGCGATCGATCGTGCCCATCTGCACCAGATCCTCGACAACCTGCTCGCCAATGCCTGCCGCTACTGCTCCGGCGAGCCTGGCGCGATCCGCGTGTGGGCCGAGGCACTGCCCGGCGAGCGTCTCGCGCTCCATGTGCGGGACGACGGGCCCGGCTTCGACGAGGCCACCCGCGCGCATCTCTTCGAACCCTTCTTCACCACCCATCCCAAGGGCACCGGCCTGGGCCTCTACATCGCGCGCGAGCTCGCCGAAGCCAACGACGCCGATCTCGAGCTCGCCAGCGCCGGCGCCGGCGCCCACCTGGTGCTCAGCGCGCGCACACAGCCATGACACATACCGAACGCCGCAACCGCCCCCAGTCGATCGATGTCCTCGTCGTCGATGACGAGGACGACATCCGCGAACTGCTCGAGCTCTCGCTGATGCGCATGGGCCTGGCCTGCGACAGCGCCGGATCGCTGCAGGCGGCGCGGGACTTGCTCGCGCAGCGGCGCTACCGGCTGTGCCTCACCGACATGCGCCTGCCCGACGGCGACGGCCTCGAGCTGGTCGAGCACATCCAGAGCTGCCAGCCCGGCTTGCCGGTGGCGGTGATCACCGCCTTCGGCAGCATCGAGACGGCGATCCGCGCGCTCAAGCTCGGCGCCTTCGATTTCGTCACCAAGCCGGTCGAGCTCAAGGCGCTGCGCGAGCTCGTGCAGCATGCGCTCAAGCTCAGGGACCAGGCCGGCAGCGAAGCGGCGAATGCGGCGGCGGGCGCGCGCGCGCTCATCGGGCACTCGCCGGCCTTCGAGCAGCTGCGCGCGCAGGCCGAGAAGCTCGCGCGCAACCAGGCGCCGGTGTTCATCCATGGCGAGTCGGGCACCGGCAAGGAAGTCATCGCGCGCACCATCCACAGCCTGGGGGCGCGTGCCTCCGGACCCTTCGTGCCGGTCAACTGCGGGGCGATCTCGCCCGAGCTCATGGAGAGCGAGTTCTTCGGCCACCGCAAGGGCAGCTTCACGGGCGCGGCGACCGACAAGGAGGGGCTGTTCCAGGCCGCCAACGGCGGCACGCTCTTTCTCGACGAGATCGGCGAGCTGCCTCTCGCGATGCAGGTCAAGCTGCTGCGCGCGATCCAGGAGCGCGCGGTGCGTCCGGTCGGCGCACACGCGGAAGAGGCGGTCGATGTCCGCATCCTGTCGGCCTCGCACCAGGATCTCGGGCGGCTGGTCGCGGAGGGGCGCTTCCGCCAGGATCTGTTCTTCCGCATCAACGTCATCACCTTGCGCGTGCCCCCCCTGCGCGAGCGCCGCGAGGACATCGCCGAGCTTGCTGCCCACATCCTCGGGCGGCTCGCCGCGCGCGAGGGTGGGCTGCCGCGCAGGCTCTCCCCCGACGCCCTGCAGGCGCTGCAGCGATATGCCTTCCCGGGCAACGTGCGCGAGCTCGAGAACCTGCTCGAGCGCGCCTGCGCGCTGTGCGAGGGTGAGGCGATCGGCGCCGCCGACATCGAGCTCTACCCCGAGCAGACCGCCTCGGGCTGGCTCACCGACATCGCGCCGGGCATGTCCGTTGGCGACGACGCCGCCGCGCACGAAAGCGGGAGCGAGTCCGTGGCGGGCGGCGATTCGGGCGACGACGCCGAGCGCCTGCGCATCATCCGCGCCCTCGAGCAGACGCGCTGGAACCGCTCCGCCGCCGCGCGCAATCTCGGCATGACCCTGCGCCAGCTGCGCTACCGGCTGCAGAAATGGGGAATGGAGTAGGGCTGCGGCATCGACATTGCCGAGCGGTGCTGTGGGCGCGGGCGCGGTGCTGAGGGAGCGGGCGCGGTGTTGTGGGAGCGGGCGCGGTGTTGTGGGAGCGGGCGCGGTGTTGTGGGAGCGGGCTTGCCCGCGAACGAGGCTGCATTCGCGGCCAAGGCCGCTCCCACGGGAAGTTGCTCCCACGGGCAATTCATTGCCGCGCGATGAATATGGCATTGCTCGTGGCCCGGCGCCGGGCGATTGAATAGAATGCCGGCATGAACCCGACCATCCTCCATCGCGGCGCCCGCAATGGCGTCACCGGCTCCTGCCACCAGCTCTTCGTCGAGGGCGACAACTCCTTTCTGGTCGACTGCGGCCTGTTCCAGGGCACCGAGACGGCACCCGACGGCAAGGCCGGCGCCGACCGCCTCGACATCGATTTCCCCGTGGCGGGCATCGGCGCGCTCATTCTCACCCACGTCCACATCGACCACTGCGGCCGGCTGCCCTGGCTGCTCGCAGCCGGCTTCAAGGGCCCGATCCTGTGCAGCGAGCCCTCCGCGCGCCTGTTGCCCACCGTGCTCGCGGACGCCTTCGAGGTCGGTGTCTCGCGCAACAAGGCCATGGTCGAGCGCTACCTCGACATGGTCGAGCCCCGCATCCGCGCGCTGCCGTACGGCAAGTGGCACACGATCTACCGCAGCGCCGGCGCCAGCTGCCGCATCCGCCTGCAGCGCGCCGGGCACATCCTGGGCTCGGCCTATGTGGAGTGCGAACTCTCCGGCCCGGCCTGGCCCGAGAAGCGTCGTGTCGTCTTTTCCGGCGACCTCGGTGCGCCGCACGCGCCGCTGCTGCCGGCGCCGCGTTCGCCCTGGCAGGCTGACGTGCTGGTGCTCGAGACCACCTACGGCGATCGCCAGCACGAAGACCGCCGCAACCGGCGCAAGCGCCTCCAGGCGGTGGTCGAGCGCGCGCTGGAAGACGGCGGCACGGTGATCATTCCCGCCTTCAGCATCGGCCGCACGCAGGAGCTGCTGTACGAGTTCGAGGACATCCTCCACACCCAGCGCCAGCGCCCGGGCAAGCATGCGGACAGGTGGGACAGGCTGAAGATCTTCCTCGACTCCCCGCTCGCGCTGCGCTTCACCGAGCTGTACCGTGAGTTGCAGCCCTTCTGGGATGCCGAGGCCCGCGCCCGCGTGCGCGCCGGACGCCAGCCGCTGAGCTACGAGCAGCTGGTCGCGATCGACAGCCACGAGCGCCATCTCGCCAACGTGCAGCGCCTGGCGCGCAGCCGCGAGCCGGCCATCGTGATCGCCGCCAGCGGCATGTGCGCCGGCGGCAGGGTGGTGAACTACCTCAAGGCCATGCTCGGTGATCCGCGCCACGACGTGCTCTTCGTCGGCTACCAGGCGCGCGGCACGCCCGGCCACGCCATCCAGACCTTCGGCCCGCGCGGCGGCTATGTGGACCTGGACGGCGAGCGGATCGCCATCCGCGCCGGCGTGCATTCGATGTCTGGCTACTCGGCCCACGCCGACCAGGCCGACCTCACCCGCTTCGTCACCCGCATGCGCCACCTTCCGGGCGAGGTGCGGCTGGTGCATGGCGAGGACGAGGTGAGGGCGGCGTTCGCGCGCCATCTGGAGGCGGCGACCGGGGGGGAGGTCAAGATCGTTGCTTGATTCCGGGAGGGCGGGGCGCACGGGGCCGGGGTCCGTCGCAAGCCCCGAGCCTGTCCGCTGCCTGCGGTAATGGCGCCCCCTTGGGAGACGCTTTGCTGCAACACAATTGCGCAATGCTCCGCTCCGCCGACTGGTCAATGCTGTGCATTTGTTCCTGTGCATCCGATGACGTATCTTCATACGATCGTCAAGGGTGTGCGGCCGTGCCCGGCCGACGTATCATTCGCGGCTACAAGAACTTCGAGGGGATTTGTCATGGGTAGCAATGTTCGGGGCATGTGGTCCCGGCTGGTTCGTATTTCGATGCTTGTCGCCGCTGCCGGCACGCTGGCTGGCTGCGCTTCGTCGTTCCCCTCGGCGCCGCCTGTTGCCGCCGACGCCGAGTACAACTATCAGATTGGCCCCGGCGACACGCTCAACATCGTGGTCTGGCGCAACCCGGAACTGTCGATGTCGGTGCCGGTGCGCCCCGACGGCAAGATCACCACGCCGCTGGTCGAGGACCTACCCGCGCTGGGCAAGGATGCCACCACGCTGGCGCGCGACATCGAGAAGGAACTCGCAAAGTTCATTCGCGAGCCTGTAGTCACCGTCATCGTCACCAACTTCGCCGGACCCTACAGCGAGCAGATCCGCGTCGTAGGTGAGGCCGCGCAGCCGCGCATCCTTCCCTACACGCAGAAGATGACCTTGCTCGACGTGATGATCGCCGTCGGTGGCCTCACTCAGTTTGCCGACGGGAACAACGCCAGCATCCTGCGCACCGGTGAGGGCAACAAGCAGTACAGCGTCCGCATCAAGGATCTCATCAAGCGTGGCGACGTTTCTGCCAACGTCGAAATGCGTCCGGGTGATGTGCTGATCATCCCGCAGAGCTGGTTCTGACGCCGCTCTCCCGACTCACCCCGGGGCAGGCCTGCTGCGGTGCCGGCGGCTCTGCCTCGAACCTGCGAAGCTGATTCATGGAAGAACTCGTATCACAGATCACCGGCTACCTGCGCGGCATGTGGCGCTTCCGGTGGTGGGGCCTTGCGCTCGCCTGGGTCGTCGGCATCGTTGCGGGCGTCGTGATCTACAAGATGCCTGACAAGTACGAATCCAGCGCGCGCGTTTTCGTGGACACGCAGTCCGTGTTGCGCCCGCTGATGGCGGGTCTTGCCGTGCAGCCCAACGTCGATCAACAGATCGCCATGCTCAGCCGAACCTTGATCAGTCGTCCCAACGTCGAGAAGCTGATCACCATGGCCGACCTCGACCTGGAGGTGAACACGCCGGAGCAGCGGGAGGCGCTCATTACCGAGCTGTCCAAGGATCTTCGCATCGGATCCGCCGATCGCACCAACCTCTTCACCTTGTCCTATGCCGATACTCGGCCTGAGCGGGCGCAGCGTGTGGTGCAGTCCCTGCTGTCGCTGTTCGTCGAGTCCGGCTTGGGCAGTAAGCGCCAGGATACGGATGCCGCGCGCCGATTCATCGAAGAGCAGATTCGCAGTTACGAACAAAAGCTCACCGAGGCCGAGAACCGTGTGAAGGAGTTCCGTTTGCGCAACATGGCTGTTCTTGGGGACGGCGCGCGCGACTATATCTCGCAGATCGGGGCCATGTCCGAGCAACTCCAGCAAGCCCAACTCGAACTTCGCGAAGCCGAGAATGCGCGCGAATCGCTGCAGCGACAGATTGTTGGCGAGGAGCCGGTACTTCTGCCGCAGACGCCTTCGGCGAATGCGGTGTCCATCCCCGAGATCGATGGACGTATCGATACACTCAAGCGCAACCTCGACGAGCTTCTCTTGCGCTATACCGACCAGCATCCCGACGTGTTAGGTACCCGTCGCCTGATCCAGGATCTTGAAGCACAGAAGATCCAGCAGATAGAGGCCATGCAGGCCGCGGGTGGTAGCCAGTTCGGTGCGCTGGATTCCAACCCGGTTTACCAGCAAATGAAGCTTGCACTCGTACAGGCCGAGTCCAAGGTGGCCTCGTTGCGCGTGCGGGTCGGCGAGTTCCAGTCGAGGCTAGACCAGCTTCGTGACCAGGCGCGCATGGTCCCGCAGATCGAAGCCGAGATGGCCCAGCTCAACCGCGACTACAGCGTGCACAAGAGCAACTACGACGCGCTCGTGGCGCGCCGTGAGTCGGCCAACATCGCGGTCGACATGAACACGCAGACCGGTGTGGCGGACTTCCGCGTCATCGATCCGCCGACGTTGGCGACCAAACCCTCTGCGCCTAACCGCATCTTGCTGATTCCGCTCGCAGGACTTGCCGGTCTGGCGGCCGGCTTTGCGCTCACGTTTCTGGTCAGCCAGCTCCGTCCAGCATTCAGCGACGCGCGCTCCTTGCGCGAGATCACGGGGGTGCCCGTTCTTGGCACGGTCTCCATGCTGCGCACGCCCGAGCGCTCAGCGGCTCGCAGGCGGGGGTTGTTCGCCTTTGGGCTTGGGATCGCGGCCTATGCGGGTGCGTTTGCCGCGGCGGCCTTTGCGTTGCGGCTGATCCAGGGTTGAATGGGACATCACGATGAGTCTTATTGAAAAAGCCGCGCAGCGACTCGATCAGCTCAAGCAGGCCTCAGCCGAGCCCGGCGACGAGGCTCTTGCGCCTGCACCGTCGGCGTCTGTCGTTGCCGTGTCCGAGCCCGCTGTCGCCGCCAAGGCGGCTACCAGGTCCTCCGAAGTTCCTTTGGCGACAGCCCATGAGCCTGCCGCGGCCGTGTCGCGGATGATTCAGATCGACCTCGCGGTACTTGCGGCAAAAGGGATGGTCTCGCCCGAGCATCCGCGCTCCCCAATCGCCGAGGAATACCGCGTCATCAAGCGTCCGCTGCTGCGCAACGCGACCGATGCCAGCTCGGCCCGCATCGACAACGCCAACCTGATCATGGTCACCAGCGCCCTACCGGGCGAGGGTAAGACTTTCAGCGCCATCAACCTGGCAGTCAGCATGGCGATGGAGCTCGACTACACCGTGCTGTTGGTCGATGCAGACGTGTCGCGACCTTCGGTCTTCCGACAACTCGGCCTGCCGCCAGAACGCGGTCTGATGGACGTGCTCGCCGGCGACGTGACCGATCTCAGCGACGTTCTGTTGCGCACCAACGTCGAGAAGCTGTCGATCCTGCCTGCCGGGATGCCGCACCAGCGCGCAACCGAGCTGCTTGCTTCCGAGAGCATGAACCGGCTCCTCAGGCAGATCGCCACACGCTACCCCGACCGCATCGTGGTGTTCGATTCGCCGCCCTTGCTGGTTACGACCGAGTCGCGTGTGCTCGCCACCCACATGGGGCAGGTGGTCGTGGTCGTCGAGTCCGAGCGCACCACGCACGCTTCGGTCAAACAGGCGCTGGCCACGATCGAAAGCTGTCCGATCAAGCTGATGCTGTTGAACAAGTCGCGTCAGGGCGGTCCGGGAGGCTACTACGGATATGGATACGGATATGGCTATGGCGAAAAGCCGCGCGACAACGCGGCCTGAGATCGGCGCCCCGCGTCTCGCCCTGATTTCTGCGCTCCTCCTGTCGCTAACGGCAGCAGGTGCGGCGCAGGCACAGACCGTGCGCATCCAGCCCACGCTGGATACGCGACTGACGTGGACCGACAACGTCGACACCGAAGAGAACGGCCAGCAAGACTGGATCGCCGAAATATCCCCCGGCGTGTCGATCAGCCGCGAGTCGGGCCGCTTCAGTGGCGGGCTCAACATGAGCCTGCGAAATACTGTCCACGCCGATCAGACAGAGGACAACGCCACCTACCTCGACTTGCAGGGCAGGGGCACCATAGAGGCGATTGAGGATGCGTTCTTCGTCGATCTTGGGGCCTCGATCAGCCGCGACAACCGCTCAGCCTTTACGGGCCGGTTTGCGGGCGACACGCTCGACAACGACGAGGACAACGAAACCCGCCTGTTCTCGATCGGGCCGCGTTTCGGCTTTCGCTTCGGTGAGAGCGGCGAGGGCAACATCGGTTACGAGGAGCGTTGGTTGACCGGAGGCTCCGATACCCTCGGCGACCAACGTACCGGCACCTTGCGGGCCAGCATTGCAGACCCCGTGTCCTTTCGCCTGTTTGGTTGGGGGCTGGACTATTCCCGTACCGACACCAGCTACGACGAGGGCGACAGCCGTGATGTCACGGAGGAGGTCGGCCGCGGCACGCTCTTCATCAACATTGATCCGCAGTTCCGGCTGCGCGCGATCGGCGGTTACGAGTCTAACGACTACGCCTTGATCCAGGGCGAGAGTGGTGCAATCTGGGGCGCGGGCTTCGACTGGTACCCCACCGATCGGACGGCCATATCGGCCACCAGCGAAGAACGCATCTTCGGTACCGGCTACAACGTCAGCGTTCAGCATCGCATGGCGCGCTCCGTGTGGAGCCTGTCCGCGACGCGCGATATTTCGTCACAACTCGATGAGCTCGAAGAGGCCTATTTCCTAACCGACAGGTACCAGGACATTTTTGGTGCCCTTAAGGGGTCTCCTCTGGGCAATCGATTTACGGACGACGAGTTGCGCCTGCTCGCCCGCGATATCTATTTCCTCGACGACCCGGGTTCGATCCGAACCAACCGATACTACGTATCGCGAGGGATCACGGCGGGGGTCAGCCTCATCGGCGTGCGCAACACACTCACGTTCAGTGTGGGGCAGACCGACCGGACTGCCTTGAACACCTTCGAGGGCACGGCTGATATTTCCGACGATTTCGATGGCCGCGAACGGATCAAGACTCGAACAGCGTCGGTCTCGCTCAGTCACCAATTGTCCGGGCTCTCGGCCCTCAATGTCAGCTTGATGCGCTCGGAAGGTGAGGGCGACGGCGCCGAGAACGACGAAACGGACCGCACTATGTTCACCCTCGGCGTCAGCCGCACCCTCAGCCCCAACGCCAGCGGCAGCCTCACCTATCGCCACATCAAGTCCGAGGGTGACGACAGCTACACCGAGAACGCCGTCACCGCCACGCTCGGCATGCGGTTCTGAGCAGGAACACGATGTACGAATCATTCTTCAAGCTCCGCGGCAAACCCTTCCAGCTCAACCCGGATCCGGCCTTTTTCTACGGCAGCCGCGGGCACCGGCGGGCGATGGCCTACCTCGAGTACGGCCTGCACCAGAGCGAGGGCTTCATCGTCATCACCGGCGAGGTCGGTGCCGGCAAGACGACCATCGTGCGCAGCCTGCTCGAGCAGCTCGACCCCGAGCGCGTGGTCGCCGCCAACATCGTCAGCACCCAGATCGACGCCAACGACATGCTGCGCATGGTGGCCGCCGCCTTCGGCGTGCCTGCCCGCAACCTCGACAAGGCCGGCCTGCTCCTGGCGATCGAGACCTATCTGGTGTCCATCGCCGCGGCGGGCAAGCGTGCGCTGCTGGTCGTCGATGAGGCGCAGAACCTCACCCCTTCGGCGGTCGAGGAGCTGCGCATGCTGTCCAACTTCCAGCTCGAGGACCATGCGCTGCTGCAGAGCTTCCTGGTCGGGCAGCCGGAGTTCCGCGACATCATGCAGCGCGCCGAGATGCAGCAGCTGCGCCAGCGCGTGATCGCCTCCTACCACCTCGGCCCGCTCGACGCCGAGGAGACGCGCGGCTACATCGAGCACCGCCTCTCCCACGTCGGCTGGACCGACGACCCCATCTTCGATGCGGGCGCGTTCAACGCCATCTACGGCTACTCGGGCGGCATCCCGCGCAAGATCAACACCCTGTGCGACCGCCTCATGCTGGCGGCCTTCCTCGCCGAGCGTCACGTCGTCAGCGAGAACGACGTCCGCGAAGTCATCGACGAGCTCAAGGAAGAGTTCGCCTCGGCGCAGGCCCGTCCGGTGCACACGCCGCACTTTGCCACGACCGGCGAGGCCGCCCCCGTGCTCCGGCTCGATGCGCTCGCGCTCGAGCGTCTGCGCGCCACGCCCGAGCTCGCCGCGCAGGCCGCCGGCCTCGCCGGCAGCTACGACCTGCAACGCATCGAGGCCCGCATCGCCGGCCTCGAGCAGTCGGTGTCGGCTACCCTCAACATCCTCAGCCAGCTCCTGGAGGCCGTGCGCCGCGACGAGCCGGCAACGGACAAGACCCAATGAATGCTCCCGCCAACCGCCCCGCGCCGGTCATCTGTGTCGTCGGCGCGCGTCCCAACTACATGAAGGTCGCGCCCATCATCCGCGCCTTCGCTGCGCACAACCCGCCGATCCCCACGCTGCTGGTGCACACCGGCCAGCACTACGACCCGGCGATGAAGGACCGCCTGTTCGCCGATCTCGCGCTGCCCGAACCCGACGTCAACCTTGCCGTCGGCTCCGGCTCGCACGCCGTGCAGACTGCAGAGGTCATGAAACGCTTCGAGCCCGTCATCGATGCGCACGGCGCGCGTGCGGTGCTGGTGGTGGGCGACGTCAATTCCACGCTCGCCTGCGCGCTGGTTGCCAGCAAGCGTCACATTCCGGTGGTACATGTGGAGTCCGGCCTGCGCAGCAACGACCGGCGCATGCCCGAAGAGATCAACCGCATCCTCACCGACCAGATTTCCGACGTGCTGTACACCACCGAGCGTTCCGCCCACGACAACCTCGCGCGCGAGGGCATCGCGCCCGAGCGCGCGGTCTTCGTCGGCAACGTCATGATCGACAGCCTGCGCGCCAGCCTGCCCAAGGCGGTGCCCGCCGAGGTGCTGCTCGCCCAGGCCGGTCTCGACGCGCGGCGCATCGCCGGCGGCTACGGGGTGGTGACCCTCCACCGTCCGTCCAACGTCGATCACCCCGAGGTGCTCGCCCCGATCATCGACGCCCTGCGCGAGGTCGCCGCCCGCCTGCCGCTGGTCGTCGCGCTGCATCCGCGTACGCGCAACAACCTCGAGCAGTTCGGCCTGTTCGGCCGTCTAGACACCCCGGACTTCCTGATCCTGCCGCCGCAGGGTTATCTCGAGATGCTCGGCCTGATGTCGGGCGCGCGCCTGGTGCTCACCGACTCCGGCGGCATTCAGGAAGAGACCACCGCGCTCGGCGTGCCCTGCGTCACCATCCGCGAGAACACCGAGCGCCCGATCACCGTCGAGCAGGGCACCAACACCCTGGTCGGCATCGACCCGCGCGCCATCGTCGCCGCCGCCCACGCGGTGCTCGACACCGGCGGCAAGGCCGGCCGCATCCCCGAGTACTGGGACGGCCGCTGTGCCGAGCGCATCGCCGAACATCTGCACCGCTGGCTGCTCGATGCCGAGGGCGGCCCGCCGGCCGGGAGCTGACATGTCCGCGCGCATCACCAACGCCTTTACCTGCGACGTCGAGGACTACTTCCAGGTCTCCGCGCTCGCGCCGCATTTCCCGCGCGAGCAGTGGGACAGCGTGCCATGCCGGGTCGAGCGCAACGTGGAGCGCGTGCTCGAGCTCCTCGACGGCCACGGTGCGCGCGGCACCTTCTTCACCCTGGGCTGGATCGCCGAGCGCTTCCCGCAACTCGTCCGGCGCATCGCCGATGCCGGTCACGAGGTCGCCAGCCATGGCTATGGTCACCAGCGCGCCAGCGAGCTGTCGCCTGGCTCGTTCTCGGCCGACATCCGGCTCGCCAAGGCGATCCTCGAGGACATCACCGGCAAGGCCGTCACCGGCTACCGCGCGCCCAGCTTCTCGATCGGCAAGGCCAACCTGTGGGCGCACGACTGCATCGCCGACGCGGGCTATCGCTACAGCTCCAGCGTCTACCCGGTCAAGCACGACCACTACGGCATCCCGGACGCGCCACGCTTCCCGTGGCGCCTGCCCAACGGCCTGGTCGAGGTGCCGATCACCACGCTCAGCATGCTCGGCCGCAACTGGCCCGCCGGCGGCGGCGGCTTCTTCCGGCTGCTGCCCTATGCGCTGTCGCGCTGGCAGATCGCGCGCGTGAACGCCGCCGACCAGCGCCCGGCGATCTTCTACTTCCACCCGTGGGAAATTGATCCGGATCAACCGCGCGTGACCGATGCCACGGCCAAAACCCGGTTCAGGCACTACATTAACCTCAAGCGCACCGAGGCCCGTCTGGATCGGCTGCTTTCTGATTTCGCCTGGGGGCGCGCCGACGATGTCTTTCGCGACGCCGCCTGAACACATCGAGACTGGATGGAACGCATGGACCGCCTGCCGATTCACGTCAGCCTGCTCACGTACCCGCAACGCGAGCGGTGGGACGCGTTCGTCCAGCGCTGCCCGCAGGCCACCTTCTTTCACCTCTCGGCCTGGCAGGACATCCTCGAGGAAGTCTTCGATCATCGCACCTTCTACCTCTACGCCGAGCGCGCGGGCGACATCGTCGCCGTGCTGCCGCTGGCCGAGGTCCGCAGCCGGCTCTTCGGCCATGCGCTGACCTCGCTGCCCTTCTGCGTCTATGGCGGCATCGCCGCCGACGTCGACGCCGGCCCCGAGGTGCTGCACGAGCTCGAAGCCAAGGCCGAGACCCTGGCCCGCGCCCTCGGTGTCGGCCACCTCGAGTACCGCAACGTCCAGCTTCGCCACCAGGACTGGCCGCGCCAGGAGCTCTACGTCACCTTCCGCAAGGAGATCCTGCCCGAGGTCGAGGCCAACATGCTCGCCATCCCGCGCAAGCAGCGCGCCATGGTGCGCAAGGGCATCAAGAACGGCCTGATCGGCGAGATCGACGCCGATGTCGACCGCTTCTTCGCCCTCTACGCCGATAACGTGCTGCGTCACGGCACGCCGGCGCTGTCGAAGAAGTTCTTCCAGCGTCTCAAGGACAGCTTCGGCGACGCCTGCGAAGTGCTCACCGTCACCTCGCCCGAGGGCAAGCCGCTCTCCAGCGTGCTCAGCTTCTACTTCCGCGACGAGGTGCTGCCGTACTACGCCGGCGACGACGTGGCCGCGCGCGACCTCGCCGCCAACGACTTCAAGTACTGGGAGCTCATGCGGCGCGCCTGCGAGCGCGGCTGCAGGGTCTTCGACTACGGCCGCAGCAAGGTCGGCACCGGTCCCTACAGCTTCAAGAAGAACTGGGGCTTCGAGCCGCAGCCGCTGTCCTACGAGTACCGCCTCTACAAGCGCGACAGCGTGCCGCAGAACAACCCGATGAACCCCAAGTACCGCGCCTTCATCGCGATCTGGAAGCGCCTGCCCATCGGCGTCGCCAACCGGCTGGGGCCGCATATCGTGCGCAATCTCGGGTAGGCGATACAGCCCGGCTACGCTAGAGCGGACTTGCCCGCGAGCAGCAGGCAGTCCAGCCCCAACGCCCACCCATTCGGGGGCAATCCCGCTCCCATAGTCCGGCCATGTCAGCATCCAGAAGCTTTTCTTCCATCGTGCTCGCACTTACGCTCACCTTTTTGTGGGTTGTGGGCTGGTACTGGCACACAGCGACCGAGGTTGCGGGTATCTGGTGGCGATCCGATACATTCGCCCATGGCCTCGTAGTCTTGCCGGCCTTCGCGTGGCTGGTTTGGCGTGCTCGCGACCGGGTGGGAGAACTTCAGCCACAGCCAGTTGGTTGGATGGCGCTTGCGGTGCTGGTCGCCGGTTTGCTCTGGCTGCTTGGTGGCATGGTCAGCGTGGCTGCAGCACAGCACCTCGCGTTGTTTGCGATGTTGGTGTCGGCGTTTGTCGGCGTGCTCGGCTGGCGCCTGAGTCGTGTGCTGCTCTTTCCGATGCTGTTTCTCTTTTTCGGCGTACCCATCGGCGACTTCATGCTGCCGACGCTCATGCACTACACCGCAGAGTTCACCGTTTGGGCGCTGCGCATGTCGGGCGTGCCGGTGTACCAGGAAGGACTGCATTTCATCGTGCCGAACGGTCGATGGTCGGTGGTCGAGGCCTGCAGCGGCGTGCGTTATCTCATCGCGTCTCTGTTCGTCGGCGCGCTATACGCCTACCTCAACTACACGAGTCTCAAACGTCGGCTGCTCTTCATGGTGGTGGCATTTGTCATGCCAATCCTGGCCAACTGGGTTCGTGCCTATTTCATCGTGATGCTCGGGTACCTCTCGGGCAACAAGATTGCGGTCGGGGTTGACCACATCCTTTATGGTTGGGTCTTCTTCGGAATCGTCATCTTCTTGATGTTCTGGATCGGCAGTCGTTGGCACGAGGCGCCCACTTCGAGTGCCGCGCACACGGTTGCAGGGCTGCGTCCGGACTCGGGGCAAGCAAACTGGTTCGCTGCGCTGATCATTGCGCTCGCTGTGGCAGTGTTCCCGCCCGCGCTCAAGGTGTTGGACGCCCCGATTCCCGAGTTTCCCGTTACGCTTTCGGCCCCAGCGCCTGCAGTGGGCTGGTTGGCTCCTGCACCCCAGCGCTTCGATTATCGACCTGTTTATCGTGGGGCACGTGCCGAGGCGGGCGAGACGTACGTCGCTGAGGGGGGCCTTGATCCGGTGGGGTTCCATGCTGCGTGGTACCTCGGGCAGCGCGAGGGGAGCGAGATGATCGCTTGGGGCAATGGGCCCGCCTCGTCAGCGGTCCACGGAGTCAGTCTGGTGCGCACTGCGCGTACGCTTGTTTTTGCAGATCGCCCCGTTCGGGAGAACTTGGTGAGCACAGAGCAGGGGAGGGTCCTCACCTGGCACTGGTACCGCATCAATGGACGGGCAGTTGTCGGGGATGTCGAGGCAAAGCTGCGTCTCGCCTTTGATCGCCTGCTCGGGCTGTCGGACGAGTCCGCGGTTGTCATCGTATCCACCCCGGTGAATGCGGACGAAGATTCAGCGCGGGAGCGGCTGAAGGCCTTCCTTGAGCGGCACGGCGAAGCGATCGAGCAGGCGGTGCAGGCACCGGCTCGGCAGATCCCCCAATGAATCAGTCGTTTCCCGTTTCCTCGGGCGACCGCCGACCGCTCATCCTGCATGTGCTTTTCAGCTTCGACGTGGGTGGTCTGGAAAACGGCGTTGTGAACCTGATCAACCACATGTCCGCCGAGCGTTTCCGCCACGTCGTGGTCGCGCTTGCAAACTGCGCGCCCGCCTTCTGCGAGCGGGTGCGGCGCACCGATGTGCGCTTCATCTCGCTGCACAAGCCGCCCGGCCATGGCATCAAGCTCTACCCGCGCCTGTATCGCCTGTTTCGCGAGCTGCGCCCGGCCATCGTGCACACGCGCAACCTCGCGGCGCTGGAATTCACCGTGCCGGCGCGCTTCGCCGGCGTGCCCGCGCGCGTCCATGGCGAGCACGGCTGGGACACCTCCGACCCGGGCGGCACCTTGCGCAAGTACCAACTCCTGCGCCGCGTCTACAGCCCCTTCGTCAGCCGCTACGTCGCCCTCTCGGGCCAGATCGAGTCCTACCTCACCGACCGCGTGGGCATCGCCCGTAGCCGCGTCGAGCGCATCTGCAACGGCGTCGACACCCTGCGCTTCCGGCCCGCCGTGGTGCGCGAGCGGCTGCCTGGCAGCCCATTTACCGACCCCTCGGCTGTCCTCGTCGGCACCGTGGGCCGGCTGCAGACGGTCAAGGACCAGGTCAATCTGGTGCGCGCGGTCGCGATCGCGCGCGCGCGCGGCGAGGGTGGCCAGGCCTTGCGCCTGGTCATCGCCGGCGACGGCCCGCAGCGCGGCGAGGTCGAGGCCGAGATCCGCGCCACCGGCATCGGCGACATCACCTGGCTCGCCGGCGAGCGCAGCGACGTGCCCGCGGTCATGCGCGCGCTCGACGTCTTTGCCCTCCCGTCGCGCGCCGAGGGCATCTCCAACACCATCCTCGAAGCCATGGCCAGCGGCCTGCCGGTGCTCGCCACCGAGGTCGGCGGTAACGCCGAGCTCGTCGCTGCCGGCACCACCGGCCAGCTCGTCCCGGCGCAGGACCCGGACGCGATGGCGCAGGCATTACTGCGCTACACTTCGGATGCTGCGTTGCGGCATAACCATGGCGCCGCCGGCCGCCGGCGGGTCGAGCAGAACTTCAGCATCGACAACATGGTGACGCGTTACACCAGTCTCTACGAACAGTTGCTGCGCCCAACCGGCGCCCGATAAAGAGGACCTCCGATCATGTGCGGCATTGCCGGCCTCTTCGACACCCGCGGCAAGCGCGACTTCGACCGCGCCCTCATGCAGCGCATGAACGACGTCCAGCACCATCGCGGCCCGGACGAAGGCGGCTATCACTTCGAGCCGGGCGTTGCGCTTGCCCATCGGCGCCTGTCGATCATCGACCTCGCCACCGGCCAGCAGCCGCTGTTCAACGAGGACGGCTCGGTGGCGGTCGTCTTCAACGGCGAGATCTACAACTTCCAGGAACTCGTCCCCGAGCTCGAGGCCCTGGGCCACGTCTTCCACACCCGCAGCGATACCGAGGTCATCGTCCACGCCTGGGAGGCCTGGGGCGAGGACTGCGTGCAGCGCTTCCGCGGCATGTTCGCGTTCGCGCTGCACGACCGCAATCGCGACACCTTCTTCATGGCGCGCGACCGCCTCGCGGTCAAGCCGATGTTCTATGCGCTGCTGGCCGACGGCACGCTCGCCTTCGGCTCCGAGCTCAAGGTGCTGATGCAGCACCCCGATCTGGACCGCCGCATCGACCCGCTCGGCGTCGAGGAGTACTTCGCCCTCGGCTACGTCGCCGAGCCGCGCACCATCTTCCTCGGCGCGAAGAAGCTCGGCCCCGGCGAGTCGCTCTGCATCCGCCGCGGCCAGCCCATCCCCGAGCCCAGGCAGTACTGGGACGTGCGCTTCACCCTCGACAACCACATCAGCCTCGAGGAAGCCACCGCCGAGCTCACCGATCGCCTGCGCGAATCCGTGCGTCTGCGCATGATCGCCGAGGTGCCGCTGGGCGCCTTCCTGTCGGGCGGGGTGGATTCCAGCGCGGTCGTCGCCACCATGGCGGGGCTCTCGAGCGAGCCGGTCAACACCTGCTCCATCGCCTTCGACGACCCCAAGTTCAACGAATCCGAGTTCGCCCAGAAGGTCGCCGACCGCTACAAGACCAACCACTTCGTCGAAACGGTCAAATCCGACGACTTCGACCTCATCGACACGCTGGCCGCGCTCTACGACGAGCCCTACGCCGACAGCTCCGCCATCCCCACCTACCGCGTGTGCCAGCTCGCGCGCAAGCGCGTCACCGTGGCCTTGTCGGGCGACGGCGGCGACGAGAGCTTCGGCGGCTACCGCCGCTACCGCATGCATCTGATGGAAGAGAAAATGCGCGCCGCGCTGCCGATGGGCGTGCGCAAGCCCGTCTTCGGCCTGCTCGGCCGCGTCTACCCCAAGGCCGACTGGGCGCCGCGCGTGTTCCGCGCCAAGACCACCTTCCAGGCCATGGCGCGCGACGCCACCGAGGCCTACTTCCACAGCGTCTCCATCCTGCGCGGCGACATGCGCGAGAAGCTGTTCAGCCCCAACTTCCGCAATGAACTCGGCGGCTACGACGCGCTCGAGGTCTTCCGCCGCCACGCCGCCGCCGCGAACACCGACGACCCGCTTGCGCTCATCCAGTACCTCGACCTCAAGACCTACCTGGTCGGCGACATCAACACCAAGGTCGACCGCGCCAGCATGGCCCACTCGCTCGAGGTGCGCGAACCACTGATGGACCACAAGCTGGTCGAGTGGCTCGCCACGCTGCCCTCCGGCCTCAAGATCCAGGGCAACGAAGGCAAGTACCTGTTCAAGAAGGCGATGGAGCCCTTCCTGCCCAGCGACGTGCTCTACCGCCCGAAGATGGGCTTCGCCGTCCCGCTCGCGCGCTGGTTCCGCGGCCCGCTCAAACAGCGCGTGCGTGACGCAGTGCTGGGCGAAACCCTGGCCGCCACCGGTATCTTCAACCGCGACTACCTGGAGCATCTGGTCGAGGCCCACCAGTCCGGCGCCCGCGATTACAGCTCGCCGCTGTGGACGCTGTTGATGTTCGAAGCCTTCGTCCGCAACAACGGATCAATGGCATCAATGGGGTCAGACTCGATTGATCGGCGTGTCCCTGCATGAGCGCCAAGTCGGTTGAATGAAGGAGCTATACTTGTATAGCACTAACGACAGAGAGGCTGGAAAATGCTTGCCATCAGATTACCGCCAGACGTCGAGGCGCGCCTTGACGCGCTTGCAAAGGCGACCGGGCGCACCAAAACCTTCTACGCGCGCGAGGCGATCCTTGAGCATCTCGACGACCTCGAAGATCTTTATCTTGCTGAACAACGGCTCATTGCCAACCGATCAGGAGAGTCTGCGACCTACTCCTTAGACGACGTGGAGCGCATCCTTGGCCTGGAAGATTGAGTTCGACCGTGCCGCGCTCAAGGACCTTTCGGGGCTCGACAAGCCTGTCGCACGTCGGATCACACGATTCCTGCGTGACCGCGTGGCTGCGCTGGAAGATCCAAGGCGTATCGGGGAGGCGCTCACGGGGCCTGCGCTGGGTGAGTTCTGGAAATACCGTGTCGGGGACTATCGAATCATTTGCACCATTCAGGACAGCATCCTGACCATCCTTGTTGTGCGGGTCGGTAACCGCCGCGAGGTTTATCGGAAGTAGCGGAAAGTAAGTGTCGGCCCATGCGCATCCTCCACATCCTCGATCACTCCCTCCCGCTGCACAGCGGCTACACCTTCCGCACCGCGGCCATCCTGCGTGAGCAGCGGGCGTTGGGCTGGGAGACGTTTCACCTGACCACGCCGAAGCAAGGTTTCTCGACGGTCGAGGTGGAAGAGGCCGATGGCCTGCGCTTCTACCGCACGCCGGCGCCCGAGGGCACGGGACTGGTGGCGCAGATGCGTGTCACCGCGCGCCGCATCGACCAGCTCGTCGACCAGCTGCAGCCCGACCTCATTCACGCCCATTCCCCGGTGCTCAACGCGCTGCCGGCCGAATGGGTTGGCCGCAAGCGCCGCCTGCCAGTGGTGTATGAAATGCGCGCCTCGTGGGAAGATGCCGCGGTCGACCACGGCACCACCACCGAAGGCAGCCTGCGCTACCGCGTTTCGCGTGCGCTCGAGAGCTTCGCGCTGCGCCACGCCGACCAGATCACCACCATCTGCGAGGGCCTGCGCGGCGACATCCAGGTGCGCGGCATTCCGGCCGACAAGATCACCGTCATCCCCAACGCGGTCGATGCCAATGCCTTCCAGTTCGGCGCCGAGCCCGACGCCGCGCTGCGCAGCGAGCTCGGCCTCGACGGCTGCACCGTGCTCGGCTTTGCCGGCTCGTTCTACGGCTACGAGGGGCTGGATCTGCTGGTGGCGGCCACCGCAAAGCTGGCGGCGCGCGACCCGCAGATCCGTCTGCTGCTGGTCGGTGGCGGCGTGCAGGAAGCCAACCTCCGCAGCCAGGCCGCCGAGCTCGGCATTGCCGACCGCGTCATCTTCACCGGCCGCGTGCCGCACAGCCGCGTGCAGAAGTACTACGAGCTCATCGACGTGCTGGCCTATCCGCGCCTGCCGATCCGCCTCACCGAACTGGTCACGCCGCTCAAGCCGCTCGAAGCCATGGCGCAGGGCCGCATGTTCGTCGCCTCGGACGTCGGCGGCCACCGCGAGCTTGTCCGCCATGGCGAAACCGGCTTTCTGTGCCAGGCCGGCAGCGCTGAAGCGCTGGCCGAAGCCATCGCCGACATCCTCGCCCACCGCGAGCGCTGGCCCGCCATCCGCCGCCAGGCGCGCGATTTCGTCGAGCGCGAACGCACTTGGGCCAACAGCGTGGCCCGCTACCGCGAGGTGTACCGCCGCGCGCTCGCCACCCGCGGGCGCGAATCCATCCTCGCCGAGGCGTCCTGATCATGTGCGGCATCCACGGCCTTTATCGCCTCGACGGTGCGCGCGTCGAACCTGGCCAGCTCAGCGCCATGGGCAATGTCACCGCCCACCGCGGGCCGGATGACGAAGGCCAGCACATCACGCCCGACGGCCGTTGCGGCATCGCCATGCGCCGGCTGTCGATCATCGACCTCGAAGGCGGCCACCAGCCCATCTCCAGCGCCGACGAAAGCCTGTGGGTGGTGTGCAACGGCGAGATCTACAACTTCCGCGAGCTGCGCAGCGACCTGCAAGCGCGCGGCTACCGCTTCAAGACCGGCTCCGACAGCGAAGTCCTGCTGCACCTGTACGACCTGCACGGCGACGACTTCGTGCACCGGCTCGACGGCATGTTCAACTTCGCGCTGTGGGACAACCGTCGCAAGCGCCTGCTCATCGGCCGCGACCACCTTGGCGTCAAGCCGCTGTACGTGCATCAGTCGGCCGGCATGCTCGGCTTTGCCACCGAGGCCAAGGCGCTGCTGCAACTGCCCGGTGTGCACGCCGAACTCAACCGCGAGGTGCTCGGCGACTATCTGCACCTGGGCTACGTGCCCGCGCCGCATTCACTGTTCAAGGGTATCCGCAAGCTGCCGCCGGCCACGCTGCTGGCGGTGGAAGATGGCCAGATCCGCGAATGGCGCTACTGGCGCCTGCCGTCGCGCATCGACCGCGCGACCTCCGAGGCCGAGTGGATCGAACGCATCGGCGCCGGCATGGAAGCCGCCGTGCTGCGCCAGATGGTGTCCGACGTGCCGATCGGCGCCTTCCTCTCGGGCGGCGTCGACTCCAGCGCCGTGGTTGCCTACATGGCCCGGCACTCCGACCAGCCCATTCGCACCTACGCCATCGGTTTCGAAGGCGGCGAGGCCGAGCGCCTGTACAACGAGCTCCCCTACGCCCGCCAGGTCGCCACCCTGCTCGGCACCGAGCACCACGAGATCGTCGTCAAGCCCGACGTCGTCGGCCTGCTGCCCACGCTGCTGTGGCACATGGACGAGCCGGTTTCCGACTCGGCCTTCCTCACCACCTATCTGGTGTCGGAGTTCGCCCGCCAGGACGTCAAGGTCATCCTGTCCGGCGTCGGTGGCGACGAGCTCTTCGGCGGCTACCGCCGCTACCTGGGCGACCACTACGTGCGCAAGCTGCAGATGCTGCCGCGCTGGTCGCGCCTGCTGATGTCGCGCACCGCCGGCCTGCTGCCGAGCGACCGCCACTCCAAGCTGCTCAACACCCTGCGCCTGGCGCGCGGCTTCCTGGCCTCGGCCGAGCTGTCGCCCGACGATCGTTACCGCGCCTACCTGCAGGTGCTCGACCGCGACACCGTGTCCGCGCTCACCCGCGGCGCCACCGGCAGCAGCGACGCGCTGGCCGCGGCCTTTGCCGGCGCGGGCTCTGATGACGCGCTCAACCGCATGTTCGCGGTCGATGCCGAGACCCAGCTCCCCGACGACCTGCTGCTGCTCACCGACAAGATGAGCATGGCCGTGTCGCTCGAATGCCGCGTGCCCTTGCTCGACCGCGAGCTGGTCGAGCTCGCCGCCGCCATCCCCGAGTCGCTCAAGGTCAAGAACGGCCGCCTCAAGCACCTGATGAAGAGCGCGCTCGCCGACATCCTTCCGCCCGACATCCTCGACCGCAAGAAGCGCGGCTTCGGCACGCCGATGGGTGCCTGGCTCAAGCGCGACCTTGCCCCGGTGCTGCACCGCCTGCTGGGGCGCGACGTGGTGCGCGACCGTGGCCTGTTCGACCCCGACGTGGTCGCCCGCCTGGTTGCCGACCACGAAGCCGCCCGCATCGACGGCACCGACGCGCTGCTCGCCCTCATGAACCTCGAAATCTGGAGCCGGCTCTTTCTCGACCACCACTCGCCCGACGACGTCACCGCCGAGTTGAAGAGCCTCATCGCATGAAGACGCTTATCGCATGAAGATCCTCTACGTCTGCCACCGCTTCCCGTTCCCGCCCAAGCGCGGCGGCAAGATCCGCCCCTTCAACATGATCCGCCACCTGTCGCAGAACCATGAGGTGACGGTGTGCTCGCTCGCCCGCAGCGAGGCCGAGGCGGAGGAGGGCCGTGGCATCGCGCCGCACTGCGCGCGCTTCGAGATGGCGGTGGTGTCCAACCCGTTGCAGACGCTGCGCATGGTCGCGCGCCTGCCCACGCCGGTGCCCTCGTCGATGGGCTATTTCTACTCGCCAGAGCTTGCCGCCAAGGTGGACGCGCTGCTCGCCAAGGAACGCTTCGACCTCATCTTCGTGCACTGCTCCTCGGTGGCGCAGTACGTCGAGAACGTGCGCGGCATCCCCAAGATCCTCGACTTCGGCGACATGGATTCGCAGAAGTGGCTGGAGTACGTCAACTACAAGTCTTTCCCGCTCAACATGGGCTACTGGCTCGAGGGCACCAAGCTCGTGCGCGAGGAAAAGCGCCTCGCCCGCCAGTTCGACCTGTGCACGGCCACCACCCGCGCCGAATGGGAAACGCTCGAGTCCTACCGCACCGGCGTGTCGTCCGACTGGTTCCCCAACGGTGTCGATGCCGGCTTCTTCAAGCCCGACGGCGAAGGCTACGACCCCGATACGATCAGCTTCATCGGGCGCATGGACTACTACCCCAACCAGGAGGCCATGTTCCGCTTCTGCGATGATGTGTGGCCGCTGCTGCGCAGCAAGCGCCCCGACATGAAGCTGCTCATCGTCGGCGCCGACCCCATTCCCGCGGTACAGAAGCTGGCCGAACGCCCCGGCATCACCGTCACCGGTTCGGTGCCCGACGTGCGCCCGTTCATCCTGCGCTCGGCTGCCATGGTCGCCCCGCTCAACATCGCCCGCGGCACCCAGAACAAGATCCTCGAGGCCATGGCCATTGGCGTGCCGGTGGTGTCCAGCCGCATCGCAGCAGGCGGCGTCGACGCGGTGAGTGGGGAGCATTTCCTCGTTGCCGACACGGCCGAGGAGTACGCTCAGGCCATCAGCAGCATCGTCGACAACCCGGCCGAGCGCGCGCGTCTCGCCCAGTCCGGCCGCGACCGCATGCTGTCGCACCACGCCTGGCCGCGGTCCATGGAACGGCTCGACGCCATCATCGACCGCTGCCTTACAGAATTTCGAAGCAAGCACGGAGCAACGCAATGAAGATCAGCATTTTCGGCCTCGGTTACGTCGGCGCAGTGTCGCTGGCCTGCCTCGCGCGTGAAGGTCACCAGGTCATCGGCGTCGATATCGATCAGACCAAGCTCGACCTCATCAAGGCCGGCACCACCCCGGTGGTGGAAGAAGGCATGGTCGACCTCATGGCCAGCGTTGCCGCCAGCGGCCGCGTCAGCGTAACCACCGACGTCGGCCAGGCGCTCCTCGACAGCGACATCTCGCTCATCTGCGTCGGCACCCCTTCGGCCCCCAACGGCAGTCAGGACCAGGGCGCGGTGCTGCGACTGGCCGCCGACCTCGGCAAGGCGATCGCGAAAAAGGCCGCACCGCATGTGCTGGTGTTCCGCTCCACGCTCGCCCCCGGCACCGTGGAAGAGACCCTGGTCCCCATCCTCGAGCGCGAATCCGGCAAGCGCGACGGCGAGGGCTTCCACACCTGCTTCCAGCCCGAGTTCCTGCGCGAAGGCTCGTCCATCCGCGACTACGACAAGCCGCCCTTCACCGTCATCGGCGCCAACCACGACTACCCGGTCGAGCGCCTGCGCGAGCTCTTCGGCCACCTGCCATGCAAGTTCCTGCGCACCTCGGTGCGTGCGGCCGAGATGATGAAATACGCGTGCAACAACTTCCACGCGCTCAAGATCACCTTCGCCAACGAGACCGCCCGCCTGTGCGAGGCGCTGGGCGTGAACCCCTTCGAGGTCATGGAGCTGGTCTGCCAGGACACCCAGCTCAACATCTCGCCCGCCTACCTCAAGCCCGGCTTCGCCTTCGGCGGCTCGTGCCTGCCCAAGGACCTGCGCGCCACCACCTACCTGGCCAAGACGCACGACGTCGAGCTGCCCATGCTCGGCGGCATCATGCAGTCCAACCGCCAGCACATCGACCGCGCCATCGCCAAGGTGCTCGAATCCGGCTGCCGCAAGGTCGGCATGCTCGGCCTGTCGTTCAAGACCGGCACCGACGACCTGCGCGAAAGCCCGCTCGTCGTCCTTGCCGAGCAGCTCCTCGGCAAGGGCGTGCAACTGTCGATCTTCGACCCCGACGTGCAACTGTCGCGCCTGCTCGGCGCCAACCGCCGCTTTATCGAAACGCAACTGCCGCACATCGGCGACCTGCTCAAGCCCGACCTCGACGCCATCATCGCCGAGGCCGACATGCTCATCGTCGGCGTGTCCAATCCGGCGATCTTCGACGCGCTTGCCACCCACGCGCGGCCCGAGCAGAAGGTGCTGGACCTGGTGAACCTGCCCAAGGGCATCGCGCTGCGCGCCCAGGTGGAAGGGCTCTGCTGGTGAGCGCTGGCGCGGCACGGCCGGGCAGGGCGGGCGCGGCTCGCCTGTGGTTGCGACTGTTCTGGCTCAGCGCGCTGCTGACGCTGGCAGTCGGCGCCACCCTCGTGCCGCACCTGCGCGACTCCGCCGAGCTGGTGCGCATGCGCAACGCGCTGTTGCTGCAATCCGCACCCGCCGCATACGACTGGACGCCGGCCGCCGTGCCGGCTGACTTTGCGCGCGAGACGGCCGCGCCGCTGCCGCTCTACGCCGACATCGTCGCCGGCAACCAGCTCAAGGTCGCAGGTGACGACTGGGCCACCGCGCTCGCCATCGGTCGCCACCTGCTGCCCGACGGCCGGCGCAGCGGCGGCGCCATCCAGGCCGACCTCACCGACACCTACACCCGCATCACGCAGCAGGGCGAAGGCTATTGCGGCGACTACGCCGACAGCTTCACCGGCTTTGCCACCGCGGCCGGGGTGTTCTCGCGGCCGTGGGCGTTTTCCTTCGACGGCTTCGGCGGGCATGGCCACATCCTCAACGAGATCTGGGACAGCCAGCGCGCGCGCTGGATCATGATCGACGTGTTCAACAACTTCTACGTCACCGACGCCAGCGGCCAGCCGCTGTCGGCGATGGCCTTTCGTGCGGCGCTGCAGGCGGGCGCGACCGACATCAAGCTGGTGCCGGTCGATCCGCTGGCGCGGCCGGGTTTCAAGATTGAGGACAAGGCCATCGACTACTACCGCCGCGGCCTGCCCGAGTGGTACATGTGGTGGGGCAACAACGTGTTCGAGTACGACCAGGCGCCGCTGGTGCGGGCGCTAGGGGGTGTGCATCGGGCGGCGGAGCAGTTGGGCGGTGTGGCCTCCGGCGTTCATCCGGGCATCCGCATCCTTGCAACCGAGCAGAACACGGAACGGCGCGAGGCCATGCAGTCCCTCAAGTGGCGGCTCCACGCTGCGGTGCTGCTAGGGGTCGCGAGCCTCGTCCTGCTGCTCGCTTGGGTGTTCGCGCGCGCTCGTTCGCGCAAGAGGCAAGGTTTGGAGGCCCGATCATGAAGCGTGATTCAGGCGCCGCGCACGCTGTGCAGGACGAATCGGCCCAACTCCCTGCCATCGCGGTTTATTCCGCCCTGTTCCCCAACGCACGCCAGCCAAACGCGGGGCTTTTCATTCGCGAACGCATGTTCCGCATGCGCCGCTATGCCCCGCTGATCGTCGTCTCGCCCCAGCCCTGGTTCCCGTTTCAGTCGCTCATCCGGCACTTCAAGCCCGGCTATCGGCCCATGCCGGCTGCACAGGAAGCACAGCAGGGTGTCACCGTGTTCTTCCCGCGCTTTCTCGCCATCCCGGGTTTGTTGCGCCGATTCGACGGGCTTTCAATGGCCGTCTGCACGTGGCCGCTGATGCGGCGGCTCAAACGCGAACAGGGCCTAGGCATCATCGACGCCCACTTTGCCTACCCGTGCGGCGAGGCAGCGACGCGGCTTGGCCGCTGGCTCGGGCTGCCCGTTACGATCACCATGCGTGGCACCGAGTCGCGACACCTGCAGGATCCCGTGTTGCGGCCCAAGGTGCTTGCGGCGGTACGCGGTGCGAGCCGGGTGTTCAGCGTTTCAGATTCGCTGCGCCAGCTTGTGCTGTCGGCGGGCATCCCCCAAGACCACGTGCACGTCGTAGGCAACGGTGTCGATCTTGCCAAGTTCCGCCGCATACCACAGGCCGAGGCACGCGCCGCGCTTGGGCTGAAGGCCGAAGGCCCGGTACTGATCTCGGTTGGTGGCCTGGTCGAACGCAAGGGATTCCACCGCGTCATCGAGCTCCTCCCCGAACTGGTCAAGCGTTTCCCGAGCCTGCATTACCTGGCGGTGGGCGGGCCCAGCCCCGAAGGCGACATGACCACCGAGCTGCGCGAGCAGGTCGCCCGTCTCGGGCTCGAGTCACACGTCACCTTCACCGGTCCACTGCCCCCCGACCGTCTGCATGTGCCGCTCAGCGCAGCCGACATATTCGTGCTGTCCACGCGCAACGAAGGCTGGGCCAATGTCTTCCTCGAAGCCATGGCCTGCGGATTGCCCGTCGTCACCACCGACGTGGGTGGCAATGCGGAGGTCGTCTGCACACCGGAACTTGGTCGCATCGTGCCGTTCGGCGACGCGGCCGCCTTGCGCGACGCACTCGCCGAAGCGGTCGAGCATCCATGGGATCGCGACCGCATCGTGGCATACGCATGCGACAACACCTGGGACAAACGCATTGCGCTGCTGCTCGGACATTTCCGTCAATTGCTCGCCACTCACCCGAAGGCAACTGAACACACCGCATGAGCACGCTCTACACCCGCATCGCCTCAGGTCTGCTGTTTCCCCTCCACGAGAAGCTCAAGGGCCACACTTCCGTCGAGCTTCGGCACAGCCTCGAAGAGAGCCAGTGGTGGCCAGCCAGCCGCATCGAGCAGCACCGTATCCAGCGATTGCGCGCCTTCCTTGGCCAGATCGGGCGGACGGTGCCGTATTACCGCGACCTCTTCGCGCGCGAAGGCTTCGACCCTGCAGGCCTCGACTCGCTCGCGGCGCTCCAGCGTTTGCCCTTCCTCACCAAGCGCGTTATCCGCGCCAATGTCGAGCAGCTCAAGGCCGAAGGCCAGGGGCAGCTCAGCCGCTACAACACAGGCGGCTCATCCGGCGAGCCGCTGATCTTCTACATCGGCAAATCCCGCAAGAGCCACGACGTTGCCGCAAAGTGGCGCGCCACACGCTGGTGGGGCGTCGACATCGGCGACCCCGAACTGGTGGTCTGGGGCAGCCCGGTCGAACTCGGCGCCCAGGACCGCATCCGTCAGCTACGCGATGCGCTGATGCGCAGCCATCTTCTGCCTGCCTTCGAGATGTCGCCCGCCAACCTCGACCGCTTCGTCGACACCATCCGCCGCGTGCGGCCGGCGATGCTTTTCGGCTACCCGTCCAGCCTGTCGCTGATCGCCGAACATGCCCGCAAGAAGGGCATCGCGATGGACACGCTCGGCATCAAGGTCGCCTTCGTCACCTCCGAAAAGCTCTACGACGAGCAGCGCCGCATCATCAGCGAAACCTACGGCTGCCCGGTGGCCAACGGCTACGGCGCGCGCGACGCCGGCTTCATCGCCCACGAATGCCCCTCTGGCAGCCTGCACATCAGCGCCGAAGACATCATCGTCGAGACCGTACGCGCCGATGGCACCCCCACCGCGCAGGGCGAGGCGGGCGAGATCGTCGTCACCCACATGGCGACTGCGGAATTCCCCTTCGTGCGCTACCGAACCGGCGACGTCGGTGTGCTCAGCGATGCACCTTGCGCCTGCGGGCGTGGCCTGCCAGTGCTGGCCGAAGTGCAAGGGCGAACCACCGACTTCGTCGTGGCACAGGACGGCACCATCATGCACGGCCTTGCCCTCATCTATACGGTGCGTGACGTGCCAGGCGTGGAGCGCTTCAAGATCGTGCAGCATTCGCTTGACGTTACCGAGGTGCTGCTGGTGACGAACCCGCAGTTCGATCCCGCTTCAGAAGACCGTATCGTCCGGGACTACCGGGCACGGCTGGGGAAGGCCGTTGTGGTGCGCATCACCCACGTCGCTGATATTCCGCCGGAGAAGTCCGGTAAATATCGTTACGTAGTCAGCGCGGTCGCTGTCGATCGCAACAAGGAGTTTCCAGCACATGCGTGACCTGCTCGTCACTGGCATCGTGCTCGGCGCGCTGCCTTTCATCTTTAGAAACGCATGGATTGGGGTCCTTTTGTGGACCTGGTTGAGCCTGATGAATCCCCACAAACTTGCCTGGGGCTTTGCCACGAATGCGCCGTTTGCAGCACTCGCGGCAGGTGTGACGCTAATTGGTCTCGTCACCACCAAAGGTCCAGTTAGCCTGCCGAAGTCAAGTGTGATTTATTTTTTGATCGCATTTATTTTATGGATGGGGCTGACGACAGCCTTTTCCATATACCCCGAGTTATCGCTCGAACAATATATAAAAGTGCTAAAGATTCAATTGATGACGCTTGTTGCATTGGCGCTTTTACACGAGAAAAAACATATCCAATTGTTTGTATGGGTCAACGTGCTTTCGATCGGTTTTTTCGGTGTAAAAGGCGGTATCTATACGATACAAACGGCAGGTGGAGGCAGGGTTTGGGGGCCTGGCGGGTTCATCGGAGGGAACAATGAGATTGGCCTCGCCATGCTCATTACCATCCCGTTGATGTACTACCTCTATCTCACCTCAGATGCAAAATGGATCAAGCGCGGCCTGATGGCGGCTATGCTGCTAACTGCCGTGGCGGTACTTGGAACGCAGTCTCGGGGGGCATTTCTGGCGATTGCCGCCATGGGTTTCGTTCTTTGGCTGCGATCGCCCCATAAAGCAAACTCAGCTTTCTTTATTGTTGTGATTGCGGCTGTTCTCCTGGCATTCATGCCGGATTCTTGGTTTGAAAGGATGGGGACAATAAGAACGTATCAGGAAGACGGCTCCGCGATGGGGCGTATCACCGCCTGGAAGATGACTTTCAATCTTGCAAATGACCTATTTTTTGGGGGTGGCTTTTATATATACACCCCATTTGTTTACGCTTTGTACCAGCCAGATTTTGTCAAATCGGTCGTTGCCCATAGTATCTACTTTTCCGTTCTTGGTGAGCATGGTTGGGTCGGTCTAGGATTGTTTCTGACTATCTGGTTCCTTGTCTGGCGAGATGCGGCATCACTGAGGAAAAGGGTAAAGGGTGTCGATGATCTGCTCTGGGTCCATCACCTCGCAGGAATGTGCCAAGTCGCTCTTGTCGGGTATCTGGTTGGCGGCGCTTTTCTTAGTTTGGCCTACTATGATTACCCATATAACCTCCTCGTAATCATCGCGGTGACCCAGCGCTGGTTGCTGGCTCACACACAGGTGCAGACGTAGAGTCAGCCGCTCATTGGTGGGTGACCGGATCGTTTCGGGGGTTGTCTGGATAGGAGGTGCGGGGTCATGTCGGTATTGAGATTGCGTGTCCTTGTTCTGGTTTTTGCATGTCTTGGTGTCGTCCAAGCATTCGCCCAAGTGCCTTTGACTGATCGCCCGGACGGAATGACGTGTCATTACTATTCGGCAGGCGCAAAGCTCTCCTGGAAACAGAATGGCGGCGATTGGGTTGATCGTGAAGGGATCTTGTATGGGGTAAAGCCGTTCGATGTCAGAAGCGTCAAACGGCTCGACGCTCCCCAGATCATTCGTTGGGACGCGAGGACGCTCGTTGAAAAGTGGCTCAGTGGAGAAGGTGTCCCAGGCGTTTTTTTCCTACGTCCAGTCGAGAGCCCGCTTTCGGGTGTAGTCGATTTCGTCAGTCGAGAGAGTTCGAATTCTTCGATGCATCCGACGCTCGCCATTGAGTGGGTCGATGGGAAAAGCACCAGACTCTCCGTTCAAGCAGATACCAATTTTGCATGTCCAACTTACCGAAGTACAGGAAGCGCTGAAGTATTGAACGTCGGTGGAAAACGCAGTGGCATTTTAGTTTTCCCGTTTAAGCCAGAGCATGGCAAGAAAGTGCGGTCCGCGGTCCTTGAGCTAACTGCGGTTAAACAGTACGGAAACGGTGCGCAGATTGGCCTGTTTAACGCAGACTTGCCGTGGACGCGAGAGGCAGAAGTATCTCGTGGCATAGCCTCGGGCTTCACACTTGACCGTGGTATCTCACAACATGCTGAGGTTCTCTATGCGACAAGTTTTGAAAGCGAGTCGTGGCTATCCTCGTGGACGGATTTGAGGCCAACAAGTACCTTCGACCTTGTGGAGGACGACGTCGAGAGCGGCTTTGAACCATTGGATGGCAAAGCGCTTCGCGTCAAGATTCTAGAAGGGCATAACACCGGGATCAGTGTCCACTACCGGTTTGCAAGTGCGTCTGGCGGTGAGCCTGATGAGGCGTATTTTCGTTACTACCTGCGGTTGGGTAATGACTGGAACCCGGTTGCAGACGGCGGAAAGCTGCCAGGTTTTGCCGGGACGTATGGGCGTGCAGGTTGGGGAATGAGGTCGTCCGACGGTTACAACGGATGGTCTGCAAGAGGCGCTTTCTTCAGGCAAGTCCCAGGCGAATCTGCAGCGAGTGGTTTTCGAGGCATTGGGTCGTATGTGTACCAGGTCAAGGACTCGGGTGGTTCGGGTGAGCAAATCGGCTGGGACCAAGGCGTTTCGGGTTTGATTCGAAAGAATCAGTGGTACAGCGTTGAGCAATATGTGCGCATGAATACGCCGGGAAAAAGTGATGGTGTCTTGCGTGCCTGGATAGATGGACGGTTGGCGTTGGAAAGATTGGACATGCGCTACCGTGAAATAGATGATCTGCATATCGAATCGGTATGGATGGATATTTATCACGGAGGGACGGCCCGCGCACCCCACACGATGACCCTGTATATCGATAACCTGGTTATTAGTAGAGGGTATGTCGGGCCGGTCGCTGCTTGGTCCAAGCGTTAAGTTTTTGTATTAGACGCTCTTGCTTTCGGGGCAGCCGGGGTTTAAGGCCGGAGCGGACGATGGCCCGATTGAGTTTAGTCTTGGCTTCGTTCAACTGTGCCCAATCGGGTTCACTAGATCAGTTATCACCGGAGGTTTAGATTGCCCGGTAATTCACTAGAGCGGCTCATTTTCACTGTGCTCACGCGCCCCCGATCAGCGCGGGCGTTGAGTGTTTTGATCTTTCACCGTGTTCTGACCACACCTGATCCGCTCTTCCCCGGTGAAGTGGACAGCGAGCGCTTCGACGAGCTTCTCGACTGGATCGGCGGCGCCTTCAACGTAATGCCGCTCTCTACCGGGTTGGACGCGCTCAAAGCAGGCACCCTCCCGACTCGCGCCGCAGCCATCACCTTTGACGATGGATACGCCGACAACCTCACGAACGCCGCGCCATTGCTCAAGGCCCATGGAATGTCGGCAACCTTCTTCATCGCAACGGGGTTTCTCGATGGCGGGATCATGTTCAACGACATGATCATCGAGTCCGTGCGGCGGACGCCCCATGAGGCGCTCTCGCTTGAAGCGTTGGGGCTTGCGCACTTGCCCGTCAATACCACCGAAGACAAGCGCCGTGCCATTGATGCGATCCTGGACAAGGTGAAGTTCCTGCCGCAGGCACAACGGGCAGAAGCTGCAGCGCTAGTCCGTGATCGTGCGAGCGTCGAACTGCCCACTGACTTGATGCTCACCTCGACCGAGTTGATTCGCCTGCGCGATTGCGGCATGGAGATCGGTGCCCACACGATGACGCATCCAATCCTCACCCGCGTGAGTGCAGCGGTTGCGAAGGCAGAGATAGAGGATGGCCGTGATCGTCTTGAGGAACTGCTTGAACAGCGGATTCGCGTTTTTGCCTACCCAAATGGAAAGCGGGGGCGGGACTACGGTGACGAGCATGTGAAGATGGTGCGTGACGCCGGATTCGACTTCGCAGTGAGTACGGATTGGGGCGTTGCGCGCCAGGGGAGCGATCTATTTCAATTGCCTCGCTTCACTCCATGGGACCGTAGCCGTCTGCGATTCAATGCGAGGCTGGCGAAAAATATGCTTCAGGCCAACAAGGTGTGATGGTCTGAAGGCGCGCAGGATAGAGCAGGAGCAGTGGGATGCAAGACCCTATGGCGGGTGAAATCGTAGTGAAGGGCAAGTCGAACCCGTCGCGGATCGTCCAGCTCGATGCGCTTCGCGGGCTCGCTGCAATGGCTGTCGTGCTGTTTCACTTCACGACCAAGTTTCGCGAACTGTATGCCCCATCCGCGGAACTGCCTTTCGAAGTGTCCTGGGGGCACTACGGCGTCAACCTGTTCTTCATCATCAGTGGCTTCGTCATCTTCATGACATTGAGCCGATCGCGAGACTGGCGCGACTTTGTCGTATCGAGATTCAGCCGGCTATATCCCGCCTACTGGTTTGCCGTTGCGCTGACCTTCACCGTTGTCGCGTGGCTCGGCTTGCCCGGCAAAGAGGTTGGCCTATCCGATGCCGTGCTTAACCTGCTCATGTTCCAGACGTGGCTGAAGGTGCCGTCGGTTGACGGTGTTTACTGGACCCTCCTGGTTGAGTTGCACTTCTACGTTCTTGCGTTGCTCCTTTTTCTGTGCAACCAAATGCAGCAATGGGTGAGATGGATCTGGCTCTTGTTTCTGCTGCGGTTGGCTTACCGGCTGTCATCGCACTTTCTCGGTATCGATCTGCCCTACATCGTCCAGTTTGCGCTGATCCTGGATTACATACCTTGGTTTGCGCTGGGCATCAGCGTGTACTTTCTGGTCGAGCGGACGAACTACGACCGGCGGTCGGTATGGATTACCGTGCTGGGGGCGCTCGCGTTGTTACTGCTTTCTGGTGGCTTGAAGCTCTTGCTGATTGCGATGGCGTGTTTTGCTGCCGTGCTGCTCGCCGCCCGCGGAAGGCTCGTGGGCAGCGGTGGTCCCATTCTTGTCTGGCTGGGTGCGATCTCTTACACCCTGTACCTGTTGCACGAGCATATCGGATGGGCCGTGATGCGGCAGATGTCCATCGCCGGCTATGACTACACGACCTTCATGCCGCTGGTGCTGCTACTTGTCCTGGCGCTCGCATGGGCGACGACCGTGTTTGTCGAGCGCCCTTCGATGTCGTGGATTCGGAGTCGGTACAAAACCGGAAGGCGACGTTCCGTTTCGTAGATCAGCGCGATGGAGGAGGATTCAGGATGACACGGCGTGCCTTGATCGCCACCGCACTCGCAGCGCTGGCTGTGATGGCTGATCTGTCGCTGCATCACCTTTACAGATCGAAGCTGCCAAAGCAGGACGATGTCGCGGAAAAGCTGAGTCGAATTCAAGTGCCACGGCCAGAGCTTGAACGCCCTTGCGGTGACCTCGACACTTTTAGAGATGTCGTTCTATAGATCGTTCGGGACTTCGAGCCAAATAGGTATTTCGGTTCCCTCTACTGATTGCACCGTGCCAGTGATGCGAGCGTTATGGGTAATCGGGTGAAGGCTGCATGCGAACGCTCACAAGTTCCAATGGTGTCTCCTGAAGGCGAAAAGTTACGCCAGTCGGTCCTTTCACGTTCCGTTATGTTCGCATTTCGCGAATTCGTTGCATTAGTATTGAGTATGTGTCGTCAATCTGGCGATCGGTTGCATCAGCGAGTGCAGAGCTAGTTGTGGTTGGGTTATGGCTGTTGTCGTGATTCATGGCACCAGTAATAAAAGTCAGAATTTTGTCCTTATTAAGTTCGTCCGCATCAAGGGATAGGTCTTGAACGCCAAAATGTTTTTCTAGTCCTTTAAATTTTTGGTGGTAATAGGTGCCGGAACTGATCGCTCGAACTGGTTTTGAGGACAAAAGAGAGAACAAGACAAAGTGGTAAGCAGATCCAATGCAGGCAGAGCAGAGATCTATATGGCCACGGATGACTCTAGGGTCGGGGGTGCTCACAATCTCAAGGAGTGGGTTGTTCTGTAACCTCTCGGCCCATTCTTTGTATGTTGAGATTTCATACTCGCTATTTTCGTGGAAGCAGAATAGCTTTACTCGGACTTCTCTTTCGATAAGGTATTTTACGGCTAAGAAAATTTCGGTTTCGTATGCTTTTGCTTGGGAGTGAAATTTTGATAGACGGAAGTGGATGCCGATTATTCTGGTGGGCGTATTTTTTGGTGGGGGTTGGTTGAGTGTTGCCAATGATCCAGCATCGTCGAAGCCAGATTTAATGCGCTTTGCGTTCTGTGGGGACAGGTTGAGAGCAAGTTCGTACGACTTATGATCTCGTGTGTAAAGGACTTGAGCATTTGCTATTACAAGCTTCAACAGTACGCGTGTAGTCAGGGTTTTTATTGGTCCGATGCCTTGCCCCGTGAGGACTACTGGCGTTCCTGAAAGAGATGCTAGGAGCGCTATTAGTAGCCTGTCCCGTGCTTCTAGAGCGCCTTCATCCGTCAAATATCCGCCTCCATTCATCCATACTGCATCCGATTCTCGGATGCGTATCGCGATTTCTGCTTCGGTAAGGTGAGCTCGCGATAAAACGAATCTTGGTGCACGCAATAGCGTGGCGAAGATCATGGTTGATAGTGCGATGTAGATGGGCTTTAGGATTGGGTCAAGAAATGAAGGTAGTTGTAGAGTGCCGTAGCGCCCCCAGCAGTTAGATAAATTCGGTGTCGTCGTGACATGTAATTCTTCTTTAATTTCCTGCGGTAGATCGCTAACCGATAAAAAATCAGTTTCGGGGTTCTTCTGTAAAATTCGACCGCATACATTCATAAGCATTGCGCGGTCGCCTATGTTGCGAGATGTCCCGGTGTTCAAAAATAGAATGCGCATTTTGTATTTCGGAGAATGTATTCTTGCTAAATTAAAATTATTTATCGGTATTATTGCTGGTCTGAATTGGTTTTTTTTGCAATAGCCTTCTTAACTCGCTGGATAGTGGACTTTTTCCTCGCGTAATGATGAAAATCCACAGGGAACTGCAGCCCAGGGAGATGATGGTCAATTTAATGGAGTTACTAAGCTGTGCCGTCTGAACGAAATATGACAGAACAGATACCAGTAGCGTCGGAGCTGCCGCCCATTGGTACGTGTACAGAAGGTCTGCAACTGAGAAATTTATTTGGCGGCGAAGCGTGAGCGTGCGGAGTACGGCAAGGATGAAAGAGCTGGCTGCATATGTTGCCGCTATGGCGACGAGGCCAAATGGTGCGGCATAAATGATGAGGGCTACTCGCAGGGTTAAGCTGATCAAATCCAGGTTCATCACCGTGCGAACATGACCGCCAGCGGTCATTATCTGGCGGACGAGGCTTGCTGGACTGTCTAGCGCAGCAGCGATACACAAAATTTGAAGGATGGGGATTGACTCGCCCCATTGCGGGCCGAATAGCGTAGGGATCGCGGATGGCGCGGATATGGCGAGCGTTGAGAAGAACGGGAGGGTTAAGGTATGGAGGATTGCAGTTGAGTTGCGCCAAGATTGAACGAAGGCAGTGCCGATGCGATTCTGTTCGGCGAAGTAAGGGAGGCTTACGGCACTAACTGCACGATTCAGCACGGTACCCAGAATGGTGGATAATCCATGAGCACGGTTGAAATAGGCGACTGCTTCCATGCCCATGACCTTGCCGAGAAGAAGGTCAGATGCGGAGTAGTGGGCGAAATTTAGTAGTGAGGATCCCGATACATAAGAGCTGAAGCTCAAAACTCGGCGCCATTCCGAAAGGCTCGGCTTCCATGGCAGCCCAGCCGGGCGGTAGAAGAGCACGCCAAGGACTGAAGTGAGAATGCCGACCAGCGCCGACCAGGCGAGGCTCATGAATCCAAAGCCGAGCCACGCCAGCAGAACGGCGCAGGCGTTCTGGGCGACTGTGGATGTGAGGTCGATTCGTGCGATGTCGCCGAAGCGCAGGTCGCGGCGCAGGAGTGACATGGTTGTGGCGCCGAAGGGCACGAGGAAAAAGCCCACCGCGACGATATTCAGGACGTCGGTGATACGAGGTTCGTTGTAGAAGCGGCCGGCGAATGCTGAGAGTGCGAGAAGGATGAGCGCACAGGCAAAGGAGATCAGCAACGAAATGCCGAAGGCCGTACGTATTCGCAGCGGGGTGAGCTCGGTCTCCTGGACCAGGTAGCTGCCCAGACCCATTTCGCGAATGGTGCGTAGCAAGCCTGCGAAGACGTAGGCGACCGAAAAGATCCCGATCTCTTCCGGGGTGAGAAGGCGGGAGATGAACAGGGACGCGATGAAGCTGATCACCATCATGCCGTTTGAGGACATGAGGGTGATGATGAAGCCCCGTCTTACGTTCGACATGGTTGAACCTTAGCGGTCGAGGGCTTGCAGTAAATTGTTGAGCACATTCAGGTGACGGTCGGCGGCGCCACGCAGGGTGGCCAGGACAGCGCGCGCTTGTTCGTGATCGTGTTTCTGTTTGCCGGGTTGTAGATGGGTGAGCCATGCTGCGCACAGCTCATCCGCAGTGTGCGCTTCGTTTAAAACGGACTGCGCGTGCAAGAGGCTATACACGGGATACGAGGGGTAGGTGCTGTTCCAGCCTGGCGAGACGGTGACGGGTTTTTCGAAGCCGAGGGGCTCGAGGACGTTGTGATCGACGCCGACATGGGCAACCGCGGCGACTGCGTAGAAGTCTCGTAGCTCGCCCATGGTGTCCAGGACCAGGCAGGCTTGCTCGCCGGGTATGGGGTGGTCGGCGATCGAACTGCGGAGGCTGTAGGCAAGGGTGTGTGCTTTGAGCTGCGCGTCGATGGTTTGCATGTTGGCCGGGACTTCGGGGTGGCGCGGTGCGAGGACGAGCAATGCGTTGGGCTGTGATTGCTTGAGTCTTGCGAATGCGGCGATTGCGCGTTGCTGTTCGTCTTCGTCAGTCATGCAGCCGGCCACGATGACTGGGCGCTTACTTTCGATGAGATCGGTGAGCAGCTTTGGGCACTTGCTGTTGGCGGGCGTCCAGCCGGGTTGATGCATGGCGTCGAACTTGAGGTTGCCCACAACGTGGATGTTATTGGCCGGCGCGCCTAGATCGATGAGGGTTTGGGCGACCTCTTCGGTTTGCGCGCAGATGGTGTCGATTGCGCTCAGGTAGTCGACGGCCAGGAGCCGCCGTTCGAGGTCGTCCAGCTTGCAGGCGGGGGCGTAGCCGTAAAGCCAGCCGTTGATGATGGCGACCTGGGCGCCGGCGTTCTTGGCCGCGAAGACGAATGCGGACGAGAACCGACAAGGTGCTTCGGCCGGGTAGCAGGGGATTTCTGCAATGACGAGCGCCTTGGGTGGGTAATGCCGGACAAGTGCGCTGGCGTCGCGGGAGTGCCCGCGAGTGACGCAGAACACTGCGCCGGGATAGCGCGAGCGGTAGCTGTCGCGGTAGTGCGCATGGTCGCTGATGAGGACGAGTTGCAGGTGCTGGCTGCGCTGATGCAGGGTGCGCAACAGCGGTTCGACTGCGTTGAGTTCGCCGATTGTCGAGGCGAAGACCCAGAGTGCGGCCTTGGGCGTGGTCGGGATCTCAACGTCGAGCTGCCCGGCGGCCTCGTTGCCCTTGAGGTCGGAGAGCGCTTCGAGCGCTCTGAAGGCCGACCATTTGAGTTTGTGCGACCAGGTACTGGCGGCGCTGCTTGCCATGGTCAAACAACTCCCGCCTTGAACAGGTCGTGCATGTTGAGCGCGCCGACGAGGCGTTGATTCTGGTCCACCACGAGCAGGCCGTTGATGCGCCGGGTTTCCATGAGCCGGACGGCTTCGACGGCGAGTTTTTCGGGCGGCATGGTGAGCGGGTTGCGCTTCATGACGTCGACGATGTGTGCAGACCGCAGATCGGCGCCGGCTTCGAGCGCGCGGCGAAGGTCGCCGTCGGTGAACACGCCTTGCAACTGTCCTGCGCCATCGACGATCGCGGTCATGCCGAGGCCTTTTTCGCTCATCTCGATGAGCGCGGCGGCAAGGCTGGCTTGGTCGCTCACCTGGGGCAGGGCGCTGCCGCTGTGCATGACGTCGCTCAAGCGGACGAGCAAGCGTTTGCCGAGCTTGCCGCCGGGGTGCGAGCGGGCGAAGTCGTCGGCCCCGAATCCGCGTGCCTTGAGCAGTGCGATGGCGAGCGCGTCGCCCATGGCGAGGGTTACCGTGGTGCTGGCGGTGGGGGCGAGGTTGAGCGGGCAGGCCTCGCGCTCGACGGTGACCGGCAGGTGGACGTCGGCCTGGCTCGCGAGTGTGGATTTGGGCGAGCCGGTGATGCAGATGAGCTTGGTGCCCGCGCGCTTGATCAGCGGCACGATGGCCACGAGCTCGTCACTCTCGCCAGAGTATGAGAGTGCGATCACCGCGTCGTCCTTGGTGATCATGCCCAGGTCGCCGTGGCTGGCTTCGGCGGGGTGGACAAAAAAGGCGGGTGTGCCGGTGCTCGCCAGGGTGGCGGCGATTTTCCGGCCGATGTGGCCGGATTTGCCGATGCCGCTGACGACGATGCGGCCGCTGCAGTTGAGCATGAGATTGACCGCGGCATCGAACTCGGGCCCGAGACGAGCCGCCTGGGCCAGCACGGCCTCAGCTTCGATGCGGAAGACCTCGGCGCCGGTTGCTATGAAGCTTTCGTGCGCATGCGCAGGGGCTGCGACCTGATCAGGATTGTTCATTTGCCGGTGTCTCGTCTGGTTGACTCGATGCGGTTGTGGACCGGTTGCGCAGCTTGTGGCGCAGGCCTTTGACGGCCTTTACGGCTGTCCAGCGGAAGAGGGTTGCGTGATAGAGCGTGCGCGCCTGATCGGTCCAGCGGGTATGCCATTCCATGACCTTGCCGTAGAACTCGATGCGTTTTGTCCTGCCCTCGGCCCAGAGCTGTGCGAACTGTTCCTCACGCATCAGGAAGGCGGGCGACAGGCTCTTGTCGCTGGCATCGTAGGTGGTTTTGAGGATGACCAGCATGTTGGCTGCTTCGATGCACAGGTCTACAGCAACGACTTGGCCATTGAGGCGATACCGATAAGCTACGCCGCGCCCGGCGCCGCAGAAAGCCTTGAGCATCTTGGCGTAGAAGCGGCCCTGATCGTTGTCGGCGGTGATGGCGGTGCCGGTGTCCGCTTTCCAGCTTGCGGCTTCGAGGGCGCCGTAGTCGCGGATGACCTGATCGATCTCGGCGGCGTCCCTGATGATCTCGAGCGTTGTCTCTGCGCTTTCTCTCGTCAGGCGGTTGCGCTGTTTGCGCATGTTCTGGCGCAGGTTCTTGCCGCGCGCATTCCAGTAGTCGTCGAAGCTGCCGGTGATGTCGACCCAGGCGGTATCGATGTAGTCGAGTGTTTCGATGGCACCTTGGCTGTCGGGGCGAGCAAGGTAAAGCGGGTCGAGCTGCGTCAGGCCGAGGCTCACGTTGATGCCGGGGAGCGCGGAGAGGAGCGTGGAGCCTAGTTCTTCAAGGTCGAGGCCGGGGCTTACCAGCAGGGGGCCGAGGGGTAGCTGGGAGGGCTGGAAGGTCTCCCAGCGGCCGGCCCCGACTTTGTGGACGATCGCGGCAGCGACCAGCTCGGAATCGCAACGGCACAAGGCGAGTTTTTCGTCGCCCGCCGAAAAGACCTCGAGCAGCGGGCCTATGAACCGCGAGTCGAGGAAAGGCAGGTTCGATGTGCGCTGATTAAGTGCGTCCCAGGCGGGGGCGAGTTCGTCGAATTGGTCGGGGGGGTAGAGCGTCCAGTCGAGTTTCATTGTGTGCGTTGCTCGTCTTGATGGGTGTGTTGGCCGTGAGTCTGACTTACGGGTGGCGCCCTTTCAGTGAGAGCGCCTTGTCGAATGTGCGGGCCAGTTGTTCAGTGCAGCGCCGCCGCGAGTAGGGTGCGTCGATTTGCTCTACGTCCGAGGGGCGGCGGATGGGTTGTGCCAGCCATCGCTGCAGAATGAGCCGGGTTTCGTCAGCGCGCTCGATGTTGGCCAGCAGGTGTTGGCCGTGCTGGGCGAGCACCTGTGCTGTGTCGCCTGCCGAATCGGCGAGTGCAATGATTGGATGTCCGGTTCGAAGGTACTCGTAAATTTTTGCAGGTACTTGGTCATTACAACCGGCGGATTGGAGTATGAGCAAGCCTTGTGCTGCGAGCATTTCCGCGACCGCGAGTGGGTGGGGGATAGGTGGAAGGATCTTGACCTGTTCCGTCACGTTCTCCGTTTTGGCGAGTGCCATCACGAAATCGTCGTGAGCGGGCGCCCTGAAGTGGATCCGGATGCTCGCCGCGCCTTCGTGGCCATCATCTATCAGCGAACGAAGGGCGCGGAACAGTGCTTGGGGGCTGCGCCACTCGGGGTATACCACGCCGCTGTGAAGCAGGACGCGCTGCCCGTTCGGAGTGGCGAACTGGTCGACGCGGTGGGTGGCTTGTTCGAAAAGGCCTTCGTCGAAGCCGTTCTCGATGATGTCGAGCCGCTCGTCCTGCCAGTGGTAGCGCTCCTGGTAGAGCTTGCGCGTGCCCGGTGTGGTGAATGTGGCGAGCGCTGCGTGACCGAACACCTTGCGTTCCACTCGTTCGAATGCGCGCCAGAGCTTTGGATCGGAGGGGTAGCCTTCGTGCGCCATGGGGTCGCGGAAGTCGGCAACCCAGGGGATACCGCTGAGCCTATGGAGTGTGTGGGCGATGAGATGGGCGGTGGGTATGGGGTAAGTGCTCCAGAGAATATCTGGTCGAACCTGCCTGATCACCTGCAGACCTATTGGTACGGCAAACAGCCACCAGCTCGCCCAGCGGTCCGGGCGCGCGATGAAGGCCGGGTAGCGACCGAGTATTGCCAGATGACGGGCGCTGTCGAGCGCGAGTGCTCGATGCACGGGGTAGGCGGCTGTATCGGTGGTCGCCGTAGTCTGCTCGTAGGCGCCAGGCGTGGCGGTGAGCACCTCTGGTTGCCAGCCAAACTCCGGCAGGTATTGTGCAAAGCGTGTAGCGCGCTGGACGCCACTGGTGCCAGTGCAGGGTGGATGGTGAAAGGCGATCAGCAGAGCCCGCTTCATGACTGCGTGCTGTGGGAGCCACAAACGTCCAGCACATTGCGCTGGATGGTGTCGAGGTCTTCCGGGCTGAGGTCTTGATGGCAGGGAAGCTGGAAAATCTGACTGGCCCAGACCAGGCCCATGTCCCCTTCGATGGTGGGTGTGTCAGGCCAGATCAGGTTCCACCGAAAAACCGGTATGCCACGGCGACGCAGTTCGCGGTGCTTGTCGTCGGGGTTCTGGACGCACAACGGAAAAACATAGGGAACGGCGTCCTCGGGCAGGTCGGGGCGCAAAGGTGCGAAGCCGGTGCGGCCCGAGAGCGTCCTGGCCAACTGCAGATAGTTTGCTCGGCGGCGTTCTGCGATTCGCGATGGGTTGACCGTGCGCGCCAGCACAGTGCTGATCCAGCATGGCTGCTTGTGGGCAAGATCGAGGTCGAAGGCTTGCATTTGAACAGGCGCGACCTGCATGGCCGAGGCGTCGCCAGAGCGGGATGTTTCAGCAGGCTGGCCGTTGCCGTGTCGCAGGGATCTGAGTTTGCGCTTGGTCGCAAAGAGTGCGTTAAGCGGTGTGCTCAGCCCCATGAGGCGGCGATAGCGGGAGGCAAGCTCAACCATGTCGATTGCGGCCTTGATGTTCTCGTTCAGGGGGCGCGGGGCGAGCTTGGGCATGCTCGCGTTCTCGGGGAGCCTGTTTGCGCGCAGCACACCGCCGTCCGGGGCCGGGAAGAATTTGGTGATGCTGGCGATGGCGATGTCTCCCCATGCGCCGATGGGGCTTCCGTCTGCGCGGCCGAAGAACGCGTGGGCGCAGTCTTCGATGAGCGCGATGCGGTGCTCGTCGCAGAATGCCCGGATGCGCGTCATGGGCTGAGGCAGGCCGAAATAGTGCGGGACGAGCATGGCGGTCACCGGATGCTCGTCGTGTTGCTGGATATACTCCAGGTTTGGCGCGCCCGATGCGGTGAGCGGATAGAAGAGCGGCGTGCCACCCAACTTGACGATGGGTGCAATCATCGTGGGGCAGTGGTAGGTTGGCACCAGAACTTTATGGCCGGGGCTCACGCCCAGCAGTTCCAGCCCCAACGCAATGGCGGCTCGCCCGCTGGTGGTGAAGCATGTATGTTCGGCGCCGAGAACGGTGTCTGGTGTTGCTGCCGCGCCGTCGCTGAACATCTGCCAGCTTGCCAGGGGGAGGGCGGGAACTTCGCAAGGAGTTGGCATCAAGGCTGCGGCGGTTTGGTGGTAGAAGAGTGGCTCAAGTTTAGGCCAGTCATAAGCTCGAATGCGTGAATAGTGCCGCTTCGGAGGCCTTTTCGCCTGAGATGACTGATTGTTGGTAGGAGTGTGAGACCTATGTACTGGAAGAGAAAGTTGTTGCTTGTGGTAATGGGTTTTGTGGCGCTCGTCATGGCTCCGTTACCTGTCTTTGCGCAGGATCTGGGGCTTTGTGGGTCGTTGAACAATAGTTTCGGCCCGTTCGACTACCGCTACAAATCGTCGGTGCGCACAGAGCTTGGCGATGCGCACAAGATGGTCGAAGGGGCTCACTTTACAGCGGATGTCGAGCAACTCATCCGCGGGAAGTCGATGGCGCTTCCGGGTGGGGATATCGACTACACGCTTCGTGCCTTCCCGAATCACCATCGCGCCTTGCTCTCGATGTCGCGACTGGCATTGAGAGCAAAATCCGACCAGCCCCCCGATATGCGGTACACCGCGACATGCTGGTTCGAGCGGGCGATGCGGTTTGCCCCGGATGACGGCATGGTGAGAATGCTTTATGGGCAGTATCTGCTGAAGGTGGGTAAGCAGCTCGAGGCTATCGAGCACCTGGAGGCGGCGGAGAAGCTTACTGAGGGCTCGGCGAACCTGCACTACAACCTTGGCTTGGCGTTCATCGAGGTGAAGCGCTACGACGATGCGCGACGGCATGCCCGCAAGGCCTATGCGCTTGGCTTTCCCCTGGCCGGCTTGCGTGAGCGGCTGAAGCGGCTCGGGCAGTGGAAGGACTAACGCGTTGTGCAGCGCATATAATCCGGCGCTTCGACGCAGCCCTGCATGTAAGGACCAGGCGAGTGGCGTGCGTTTCAACAGGATAGGAGCCGATTTTGGATATCGAGCGTGAGTTGCTGGGGTTGATTGATGAGGTGCTCAGCTTGGGAGGGCGGGCGATGGCGTTCGAGCGCGATACGCCGCTGCTGGGTGCCGTACCCGAGTTGGACTCCATGGCGGTTGTTGGGCTGATCAACATGATGGAGGAGCACTTCGGCTTCATCGTCGAGGATGACGAGATCGATGGCTCGGCCTTTGCGACCGTGGGGACCCTGACGGAATTCGTGCAAGGGAAGCTCGCCTGAGCATGGCGGCTCTTCGCCGTGAGGCCTTCATCCTGCCTGGCAGCGGAGGGGGCCGCTTCTGCGTGGTTACCCGGCCGGACGGCGAGCCCAAGGGGCAGTTGCTATTGGCTCCGCCGTTTGCGGAAGAACTCAACAAGTCGCGCCGGATGCTCGCGCTTGCGGCAGAGGCCTTTGCCGAACGCGGCTGGTTGGTGTTGCGTATTGATCTTTTTGGTTGTGGCGACAGTGCGGGTGATTTTGGTGACGCAGGCTGGGGCGACTGGCTTGACGACCTGGAGCTGGCGCATGACTGGCTCGCCGCGAACGCTGGTGCGCCGATTGGGGTGTGGAGTCTGCGGGCGGGCGGTTTGCTGGTCTCGGACTGGTTGGCTCGCTCGGGTCGGTCGTTGCCGTGGCTGGCGTGGCAGCCTGTGACCAATGGCAAGCAGCACCTCCAGCAGTTTCTCCGCTTGAAGGGTGTGAGCGAGATGCTCAATGAGGCTGACGTTAAAGAGACGATGTCGACCCTTCGTGCGCAAATCGCAGCGGGACAGCCGGTCGAGGTCGCCGGCTACACACTTTCTCCGGCGCTTGTTGCGGGCATGGATGCGGCGTCGTTGAGCCTGCCGCCCGGTTACGCGGCGCCGGTCAGCATCCTGGAGCTTTCGGGTCAGAGCGAGCCATCGTCCTCGCCTGCAGTTCGCATGCTTGTCGAGCGTACGAAAGCGTCGGGTGTCTCTGTTGATTCTGCTGCAATCCAGGGAGTCTCGTTCTGGCAGACGCAGGAGATCGAGGTTTCACAGCCGCTGATCGATGCGTCGTGTGCGGTGCTGGGCAGGTGGGCGCATGCACACTGAACGCGCGCTGGTGTTCGACTGCCGGGGTGAGACGCTGGTCGGCGTGGTTTCTGTCCCGGCGCACGCAGATGCTGTGGCTGCCCATACCGGCGTGCTGATCGTGGTTGGTGGGCCGCAGTATCGGGTGGGGAGCCATCGCCAGTTCGTGATGCTGGCGCGCTTTCTTGCCGACAATGGCGTGCCCTGCATGCGCTTCGACTATCGAGGCATGGGGGACGCGAGCGGCGAGGCGCGTGATTTCGAGGCGGTGTCGGATGACATCGAGGCGGCGATCGCGGCATTTTCCCGCGAAGTGCCCGGGCTGAGGCGCGTCGTGCTATGGGGCTTGTGCGACGGCGCGAGTGCGATCTGCCTGAGCCTTGGTGGCAACCCACTGGTGGCGGGCGCCGTGCTGCTGAATCCGTGGGTGCGAACGGCCGAAACCCAGGCGCGCACCATGCTCAAGCACTATTACCTGCAGCGGCTGCTGGATCTGCGCTTCTGGCGCAAGCTGCTTGGCGGTGGCGTGAATTTGCGCGGCGCGCTGGGTGGGGTTAAAGAGGCCGCCGGCGCGGCGGCAGGTGCAGGCAGTGTGCCGTCTGATCGGGAGGGGCCGGTGCCGAAGCGCATGCTGCGTGGGCTTCAGCGTTGCGACTTGCCTGTCGTGGTGTTTCTGAGTGGTCGTGACTACGTTGCGCGCGAGTTCGAGCAGTGTGTTGTCGGGGATGCGGAGTGGGGGGCGTTCATGGCTTCCGGACGCTGCCGGGTGCAGCACTTTGCAGAAGCGGATCACACGTTTTCTGCGGTGGCGCATAGCGAGGGCGTGGCTAGGGCTACGTTGGAGTGGATTTGTTCTCTTGGCTGAAGTGGCGAGGAAGAGGGTGTAGAACTGCAAGCCCTCAAAAGTGGGCCAAGTCCCGTCAAGGCTCTGTGAAGGTGCGTGTAGGCTGAATCAGCTCTGGCCACGGCCGACGCCAAAGTACTGCCAGCCGTCGCCTTGCAAACGGATGGGGCTGTAGAGGTTCCGCCCGTCCACAATCACCTTCCCCTTGAGCAGGCTTTCCATCTCCTCGAAATCCGGCGCGCGGAACTGCTGCCACTCCGTGCAGATCACCAGCGCGTCCGCGCCTTCCAGCGCGCTGTACTTGTTGCCGCACAGGGCCAGGTCGGACCGATCTCCGTAGATGCGCCGCGTCTCGTCCATCGCCACCGGATCGAAGGCCTGCACCTTTGCGCCCGCTTCCCATAGCGCTTCGATGAGTGTTCGGCTGGGGGCCTCGCGCATGTCGTCGGTGTTGGGCTTGAAGGCCAGGCCCCAGACGGCGATGGTCTTGCCGCGTAGCGCTTCGGCGCCGCCGAAGTGGCGGGCGAGTTTGGTGAAGAGGGTGGTCTTCTGGCGGTTGTTGACCGCTTCGACGGCCTTGAGCAGCGGGGCGTCGTAGCCGATCTGGTCGGCGGTGCGGCCCAGGGCCTGGACGTCCTTGGGGAAGCATGACCCGCCGTAACCGCAGCCGGGGTAGATGAAGTGGTAGCCGATGCGCGGGTCGGCGCCGATGCCTTTGCGTACCTCCTCGATGTCGGCACCGAGGATCTCGGCCATGTTGGCGAGCTCGTTCATGAAGCTGATCTTGGTGGCGAGCATGGCGTTGGCCGCGTACTTGGTGAGCTCGGCGCTCTTCACGTCCATGAACTGGGTGCGTTCGTGGTTGCGGTTGAAGGGCTCGTAGAGCTCGCGCATGCGCTCCTGCGCGCGTGCCGAGCGGGTGCCGATGATGATGCGGTCGGGCTTGAGGAAGTCGCCCACGGCAGCGCCTTCCTTGAGGAATTCAGGGTTGGAGACGACATCGAATGGGATCGCTTCGCCGCGCTCGGCGAGGATCTGCTCGATCTTGGCCTGGACCTTGTCGGCGGTTCCGACGGGGACGGTGGATTTATTGACGATGACGCGGTAGCGCGGCATGTGGCGGGCGATGCTCTCGGCCACGGCGAGCACGTACTGCAGGTCGGCCGAGCCGTCTTCGTCGGGCGGGGTGCCGACGGCGATGAACTGCACTTCGGCGTGCTTGACGGCTTCTTCCACATCAGTGGTGAAGCGCAGCCGGCCTTCGGCGACGTTGCGGGTGACGATGGGTTCGAGGCCGGGCTCCCAGATGGGGATGACGCCGGCCTTGAGCTTGTCGATCTTGCCCTGGTCGACGTCCATGCAGACCACGGTGTGGCCGACTTCTGCGAGGCAGGCGCCGGTGACGAGGCCAACGTAGCCGGTGCCGAAAATAGTGAGTTTCATGGGTGGCTCGTGCTTGCAGTGAATGGGGTGGGCATCCGCACGGGGCGTTGATGCAATGCCGCAAGCCTAGCGGGTATGGGGGGGCGCTTCAACGGGAGGCTGTCACGGTTGGGGGGAGATGGAAGGGGATGTGCCGAGCCTCTTCGCTCAATTGAGTGGAATCAATCGAGTCTGACCCCATTGATCACTTTCGCGCGCCTGGCCTTGGTGCGCGTCGACCAGGTAGGCGATCTGCTGGAAGGTGAAGAAGGAGATCGCCAGCAGCAGGATGATGGTGTCGAGGTGAAAGTCGGTGCCGGCGAGGGCGTTGAGGCTGCTGACCGTGAAGTTGGCGTATTTGTAGTAGCCGAGTAGGGCGAGGTTGAGGACGACGCCGGCGATCAGCCAGGCTTTGCCGGCGTGCTGGCGGCCCTGGCGGTGCGCCTTGCCGAGCAGGCTGCCGAGGCCGAAGTTGGCGAGCATCGACACGAGCAGCAACACCAGATAAACCGGCCGCCACCACGCATAGAAGAACAGCGAGGCCAGCACCAGCCAGACGATCGCCGGCTCATGCCCGCGACGGGCTATCCAGAAGTAGCCGGCGAGGGTGAGGGGCAGGAAGAGGAAGAGGAATTCGTAGGCGTTGAAGAGCATCGGCGGGTGGGCGTGGCGGGGCGGCCCGAGGCGGGTGGCCGATGATGACCGATGCGGGGTGGGTTGTCAGTAGGCCTAAGCGGCGCTTGATCTTGCGACATTCGCGGGCAAGCCCGCTCCCACAGCCCTTTGCTCCCACAGCGCAAAAGGGGGCGAACTCCATTGATTTTCTTTGCTTTCGTGCTGCACGAAAAGTAGAATGTCGTGCAGAACAAACGCGGAGCATCATCATGACCATCGCTGCACACTCTCCCACGGTCAAGGTCGTCGGTGCCAACGGTCAGATATCTCTGGGCAAGCAATACGCTGGTCGCCAGGTGCTGGTGGAAGAGCGCGAGCCCGGTGTCTGGATCGTACGCACTGCGACCGTAATCCCTGACAACGAGCGCTGGCTCCATGAGCCCAAGGCGGCAGATGATCTGCAAGCGGCGATGGCTTGGTCCGTCACCCATGCTGCATCGGATGCCGATGCCGACGACACGCTGAAGCGCCTGGAAAATGGCGAGCAGTGACGCGAAGGTCAGGCTCGACCTGAACAACCCCGTCTTTCAGGCCAATCTGCTCACGCTGCAGAAGCCGGAGCGCCATGCTGCACTGGATACGCTCAACAAGATCCGCCAGCTGACCTGGAACCAGCTTTACCGCGATCAGGGGCTCAAGTGGGAGAAGATCACCAGCGCCAAGCCACCCGAGGGTATCGATGCGATTTACTCCCTGCGCATTACCCAGGCACGCCGGGCCACCGCGTACCGTGACGCGGATTTCATTCGCCTGCTCACCATCGCGCCCGATCACGATGCGACCTATGGGAAGAAGTGAGCTGCTCGGTTGGTTTCGCGATCAATCGAGTCTGACCCCAATCCTTCCCAACCCTTCCAATTCTCGACTTCTTGCTTCAGGCTGCGGCCAGTTCCAGCTTGCTCACCCGGGCAAGATCGGTGCTCTGGCGCGCAAGCCAGAGATCGTGCGCGTCCTGCATGGCCAGCCAGCTCTCGGGGCTGCGTCCCAGCGCTTTCGATAGCCGCAAGGCCATGTCGGGCGTGACGCGGCTGTTTCCTTTGAGTACGCGGCTCAAGGTCGATGGTGCGACATCCAGGCGGCTGGCCAATTCACGACCACTGACGCCGTGAGGCGCGAGATAGATCTCGGTGATGAATTCGCCGGGGTGGGGGGGATTATGCATGGCCATCAGTGGTAGTCCTCGTAGTCCAGAACGTAAGCATTGCCGTCGACAAACTCGAAGGTCATCCGCCAGTTGCGGAGGCCTTTGTGCCGAAAGGATTTGATCATGGCGTATCGTATCGCGTTGCGCAGCGCGCAACAAACTTGGTTTGCTGGCGATATTACTTTCACTGACGGCAGATCGCCGGAGTGCGACCCCCGTTGACTCTTGATTCGCCATTGCTGACGTTGGCCGCCGGGATTGTTGGCTAGACTGAAGGCTGGTCGAGCGAGGGGTGGGCGGTGAGTATGGCGACGGATTCCAGTAGTGTGGGCAGCGTGGCGGTGGCGCGGATGGGCTGGGCCGTGCTGGCGCTGTGCGGGGCGCTGGGGCTGGCCGTATTTGCGCTGCGACATCCGTTTGGGGTGATGGCCGGGGGCGCGATTGCGGTGGTCTTTGTGGCGCTGATGAGCGTGCGGCGTGACGCCTGGTTGCTGTGTGTGCCCGCGCTGGCGCCAGTGGTGGATCTGGCGGGGTGGTCGGGGGGGATTCATCTGACCGAGAGTGACGCGCTGGTGATGAGCGCGCTGCTGGCTGGGAGCGCGCAGGCGGTGATGCCGGCGGCGGCGCGGGTTGGCATGGAGGTAGCGGTGGGTGGGCGGCGCGCGCGGGCGTGGCGCTTCGGGGCGATCCAGATTGCGCTGGTGGGTGGGCTGGGGCTGAGCTACCTGGTGTCGACGCAGTGGTCGGCCGTGTGGGCGGCGGCGCAGGATGCTGGGCTGTGGATGGGCTACGGCACGGCGCTGAACGGGCCGCGGGTGGCCAAGGGCTTTGTGTGGGCGGTGTTGTTGCTGCCGCTTCTGACGCGGGCGCTCCGCGATCGGCCGCAGGTGGCGACACGCTGGCTGGTGTGGGGGCTGGTGGCGGGGGCGGTGCTGGTGTCCCTGGCGGCGATCTGGGAGCGCTGGGCGTTTACCGGGTTGTCGGATTTTGCGAGCGATTACCGCACCACGGCGCTGTTCTGGGAGATGAACGTGGGCGGCGCCACGCTTGACGGATGGCTGGCGCTGACGGTGCCGGTGGCGCTGTGGTGGGTGCTGGGCGAGCGCGATTCGCGCTGGTTGGGAGCGGGATTGGTGCTGCTGGCGGTGCTGGCGTACGCGAGCTTTACGACGTTTTCGCGGGGGCTGTATCTGGGCCTGACGGTGGGCGTCGTGGTGTTGCTGGCGGCGATGCTGCTCCGCGGCGCGTGGCGCGTTTCGGCAGCGGGGCTGGTGTCGTGGGTGGGCTTTGCAGCAGTGTTCGGGTGGCTGCTTGCCGGGGTGTTCCAGGCGGGGGGCTATCGGGGCATGGGGGCGATGCTGGGCCTGGCGCTGGCGGCGTTCGGAGTGGCGCCGGTGATGGCGCTGGCGTCCGCGCGTGCGCTGGGCGGGGCGGTGCTGGTGGCCCTGGTCGGCGCGGCCGTGAGTGTGGTGGCGATGGTGGCAGTGCCCAAGGGGGTGTATCTGGCGTATGGCTTCAATGCCGTGCTGCTGGGCGGGGCCTTGTTCGTGCACCTGCCGGCGACGCTCGAGCGCATGGCGGTGGCACTGGTGCTGGGGTTGCTCGGCTGGCTGACGGTTAATGCGGTGCTGGTGACGCACTACTGGGCGGAGTCGGGTGGGCTGTTGCCGGCGCTGTGGTGTGTGTTGTGGCTGTTGCTGCCGCTGGCAGGGGTGCGGTTGCAGCCTGCGCGCTGCTGGCGCCCGACGCCGCATGGCTGGGTGCTGGTGTCGATGTGCCTGGGCGCGGTGGCGGTGGGGGTGGTGAGTTTGAACACCTATTACGCTGCGACCCGGATGGGCAATGCCGCCGCCGATCTGGAGGGGCGTTTTGCGCATTGGTCCTACGCAGCTTCGCTGCCGCTGGCGCAGGATGCGCGGTGGCTGGGTGTGGGCGTGGGGCAGTTTGCCGAGGCGTACTTCTGGCATGCGCCGCAGGAGGTGTTCCCGGGCTCGCACACGCTGGGGCATGACGGCGCCAATCCGTACCTCAAGCTGGGCGCGCCGCGCCATGTGCTGGGGTTTGGCGAGCTGTACCGGGTGTCGCAGCGGGTGTCACCGAGCGTGGTGGCGCCCCTGCACCTGGCGCTGCGGGTGCGTGCGCCGGATGCCGACGCGCGCCTGACGGTGGAGGTGTGCCGCAAGCATCTGCTCTACGAGGCGGGCTGCACGACCGGTGGCATCAAGGTGGCGAAGGGCTCGGACTGGACGACGCAGCATCTGGTGCTGAGCCCCGCTCGCCTGGGCGGGTCGGGGCGGGGGCTGCCGCGGGTGACGGTGTTCTCGATTGCCAATGCCAGCCGGGCGCTGCTCGAGGTGGATGAGCTGAGCCTGGTCGATGCGCGCGGGCGCGAGCTGCTGGGCAACGGGGATTTTGCGCAGGGGGCGGGCCACTGGTTCTTCACCAGCGACCGCCATCACCTGCCCTGGCACGCCAAGAACCTGTGGCTGCACTTCTTCGTGGAGCAGGGCTGGGTCGGGCTGGTGGCGTTTTCGCTGCTGGGCGCAGCGGTGGTGTGGCGCCTGACGCTGGGGCGCGGTACTGGGCACCCGCTGGCGCCGCCGCTGCTCGGCGGGCTGACCGCATTCTTCATCGTCGGCGCCTTCGACAGCCTGGTCGACGCGCCGAGGTTGGCGATGCTGGCGTTTGTGCTGATGTTTGTGGGGCTGGGAATACGCGGCACACCCCGGGTGAATGGAGCCTGATCTCAATTCAGCTTCGAGCGGGGCAGGCTCACGCGTGCAAAGGTTCAGTGGGTAGTGTTCTGATCAGTGTGCAAAAGCCCGAACGGGCTTGCAGAGAAGGGTGGTCATGGTAAGAGGTTGATTGCGCAGATCGACCTTGACCCCTGAGGAGGGCAAACCATGACCACGAGCACGAGCAATACGATGTCGTTATCGGTGAACGAGTGGGTGTCGGGCGACCGTGAGCTGATGAAGTAAGCGCTTCAGGCTCAGCTCGCCCTGCGGCGCCGGCCAAGGCCAACGCCGGCGAGACCGATGCCGAGGAGCGCGAGCATGCCCGGTTCGGGTACGTCGATCACGACCGGGGGGGCGGACGATATTGCACCGACGGCGTCGATGTCCGCTCCGACCGTTGTCCCGGAGGTTGCACCCTCGCCCTTGACATCCGTCAGGCGGACGAAAGAGAAGAAATCGGACGTGCCGAAGCCGTAAGCGTCGATATCGATCCCGGAGGTGGAGCCACCAACGGCGCCGACGCTGAACCAGGTGCTTCCATCCTTGCTGATGTCGACCGTGGTGTCCTCGACGTCCGGGCCGATCTCGAAAATCCACAAATCGAGGGCGGATGAGCCGCTGCCGGTCAGCGAGTTGTTGGTGAAGCGCAGAACGAGTTGTCCGCCGGCCCCAAGGCTGACATAGGAGATGGCGCCTACCGATGTGAAATTCGGTGTGCCCAGCGCTTGGGTTGCGTCCTGGTAAGGCGCGGTGGGCACAGCGCCGCCGCCGAGGGCAGGGTCGTAAGAGACGACTGCGTCGGCAAAGGAGATGGCGCCACCTGGAAAGTCGACGCCGCCATAGGTAATGGCGAACGCTGATGCGCTTGTAAGCAGGCTGGCGGACAGAAGCAGCGGTTTCAGACCCTGGCGGACGAAATGTGCCTTCTTCATGACAGATCTCCAATGTGTGTGTGGTGCGGCACATAAGCAGGATCAGGGCAAGCTTCGTAAAATATTGATTTGATGGATCATATTGTTTTCGCGAAGCAATGATGGGTGAGAGGTGTAAGAAAAGCCGACGCATGCGCGTATGCCATGATCGAAGCTTCCTGTTGGGTGCAGGCAGGCTGTTGGAGCAGCAACCTGTGGGAGCGGGCTTGCCCGCGAATGTCGCAAGATCAGGCGCCGCTTTCGCGGCCAAGGCCGCTCCCACAGAGAGTTGCTCCCACGGGCGCTGGGCCCGAGGTCCTCGTGGGAGCGGGCTTGCCCGCGAATGTCGCAGGATCAGGCGCCACTATCGCGGCCAAGGCCGCTCCCACGGGGGAGTACGCTCGGCTGGCTTCAGTGCTGGCGGTCGAATTGGATGCGCTGGCGCTCGTCCAACGCCACCGGGTCGAACGCGTGCACCTTGGCGGTGGCAGCCAATGACGCCCCGAAGAGGGTGTGGCTGGGCGCCCTCATTGATCCGTTGGCCGGCCTGCTTCGGTTCGGGGCGCAGACGGGCCGGCTGCTGGAGTGTCGAAATTCTTTACATTGCGGGCCTCGGCATGCCCGGTCGGGTCAGGCGACACGAGTGCCAACTTGCCGCAAGCCGCGGATACCAAACGCTGTTTCGCCGCCGGTCAAGTCTTGAGAACGCTTCTTGCTTGGCAATCGGAAAAATGGGCAGTTTCGATTGCCGGTCTCGCCGCATTCGCGTGCTCGAGCAGAATTGGAGAAGTGCCTTGATGGAACAACGAACGCGGCATCGCTTGCGCCGGTTGATCGAACTGACCGTGCAGGCGGTCGAACGCGGCTTGATGCCGCTGCCCAAGGCGGCCGAGACGCTCGATGCCGCGGGTGCGCCTTTCGAGGTGGTGTGTCGGGTGTTGCTGCCCTTCAAGCATGGTGTGCCGGGCGGCACAGATGGAAAGCGCGCATCCGCTTGGGATGAGTTTGCACCGCGCTGAGGCCCCTCAGACCAGCACTTCGACCACGCCCGGGTGGCCGAGGAAGCCTTGCGGGCTTGCAGTGGCGCCATAGGCGCCCGATTGATGGATCGCCACCAGGTCGCCCGCTTGTGCCACAGGCAGGGCCATGCGGTCGGCGAGGAGGTCGAGCGGCGTGCACAGCGGGCCGACGACCGAGACCGTCTCCATCTCGCTGGCGTTCATGCGGTTGGCGATGGCGGCCGGATAGTTCTTGCGGATGACCTGGCCGAAGTTGCCCGAAGCCGACAGATGGTGGTGCAGGCCACCATCGGTGACCAGGTAGGTGTGGCCGCGCGAGACCTTCTTGTCCAGTACCTTGGCGACATACAAGCCCGCTTCGCCGACCAGGTAGCGTCCGAGTTCGATGACGATTTCCGCCTGCGGTAGCGCCGACTGTGCCTGCTCGACGATGGCGGCGAGGTTGGCGCCGATGGGGCCGAGCTCGAGCGGTTGCTCGCCCGGGAAGTAGGGAATGCCGAAGCCGCCGCCGAGGTTGAGGAACCTGACCGGCGAGGGCGCGTGCTCGGCCAGCAGGCAGGCGAGCGCGAAGCTCTTTTGCTGGGCCTCGACAATGGATTCGGGCTTGAGGTTCTGCGAGCCGGCGAAGAGGTGGAAGCCCTCGAAGGCCAGCCCGGCACGGCCGATGGCGGCAAGCAGCTCGGGCACCTGCTCGGCATCCACGCCGAACTGCTTGGGACCGCCGCCCATCTTCATGCCCGAGGACTTGAGCTCGAAGTCCGGATTGACGCGCACCGCGACCCGCGCCGGCAGGCCGAGCGTCTGCTGCGCGGCGGCGAGGATCGGCAGCTCGCGGAAGGATTCGACGTTGATCAGGATGCCGGCGGCCACCGCCTGGTGGAGTTCGGCTTCGGTCTTGCCGGGGCCGGCAAAGCTGATCTCCTGCGGGTCGGCACCCGCATCCAGCGCCACCAGCAGCTCGCCGGCCGAGGCCACGTCGATGCCATCGACCAGGCGGGCCATGTGGCACACCAGCGCCGGCATGGGGTTGGCCTTCATCGCGTAGTGCAGCTTGACCGCGGCCGGCAGCGCCGCCCGCAGCTGCGCCACGCGTGCGTCGAGCAGGCTGCGGTCATACACATAGAACGGCGTGCGCCCCACCCGCGCGGCGATGCGGCTGATCGGCTGGCCGTTGACGAGCAGCTCGCCGTTCTCGCTGCGGAATTGCGACATCGGGGTGTGGACGGGGGGCTGGCGGGTTTCGGTCATGACGGGCTCGAAGAGTTGCAGTGCGGCGCAGATTGTAGCCGCTACACCGCCCGCCGACGCCCGCTGCGACCGACGGGCTGGCGGGCGCCGCGGATGACGCTGGCGATCATGGTGGCGATGAAGACGGCGAGCGTGGCGGCGTTGGCGAGCGCGCCCCATTGACGTAGCGCGAGGTTGTCGGCGACGCCGCCGAAAACCCGCAGCGCAAGCGACAGGTGCAGCAGCGCCAGCGGCACGTAGAAGAAGGGGTGGTAGGGGATCTTCACCTTGAGCACGGCCGGGAAGATGATGGCGGCGTGGCCGAAGACCATGGCGAACACGAAGCCGAGCGCGATGGCGTGCATTGCGCTGTCGTGCAGAGCGTGACCGGGCGCGAAGCCGCCGGCCAGCCCGGCGGCCGCCCCCGCGCCCAGCCACGCGTAGCCGGTGAGCAGGCAGATGCCGATGAAGCGGGTGAGGCCGTGCTGGCCGGCGGTGTGGCGGGCGATGTCGAAGACGAGCAACCAGATCGCCAGTGCGAGCAGTCCGGCGCCGAACAGCGTCATCCCGAGCGTGTCGGCAAGCGGCGTGATGAGCGCGCCTGCGAGGATGACGGCGCTGACTGCGACGAAGCTTGGCGCCGCGGCGGGACGTGCGGGCAGGAAGCGCGTGAGTTCGAGCCGTTCGCCAGCGATCGTGATCACCAGGAAGGCGAGCCAGAGGGGCACCGCCCCATGCAGGTTGCCGGTGCCGATCCAGACCAGGTTGCCCGCCAGCCAGCAGCCCGCACCCACCGCGAGCATCGCGGTGAACAGCGCCAGTTGCTTCCTGGTAACGACCAGGCTGCCGCCCACGAGCACGCTCGATGCGAGCAAGAACAGGCTCTGCGCCACGACCAGCGGGCCGCCCAACAGCAGCAGCACGCCACCGCCGCCGGCGAGCGCAGGCCCGAGGTAGGGCCACAGCCCGCCCAGGGCGACGGCGCGTTCCAGGCAGATCACTGCGCCGAAGAAGGCGCTGATCATGAGCGCGGCATGGCTGCCGGCTTGAATGGCGGCGACATCGGGCACGCTGATGCCGACACGCGCGAGCCCGGCGAGCACGCCGGTGACGAGCGAGGCGAGACCGAGCACCAGCAGCGGCACCCGGGCGAGCGGCGGAAGTGTGTTCATTGACGCAGGCTGGGGTGTGAGAGGGCGTAACGCTGCGGCGGAAGGAGGGGGGCCGGGCGCGCGTTCATTTCTTCCAGCCGAAGTGCTCGCGCGCCTCGGGCGCCATCTTGTCCGGGCTCCAGGGCGGGTCCCAGACGATCTCGACGCGGATCTCCACCTCGGGCGGCACCAGCGGGTCGAGCACGCTGTCGATGTCGTCGAGGATCATGTCGGCGAGCGGGCAGGCGGGCGAGGTCATCGTCATCTCGATGTAGAGCTCGCCGGGCTTGCTTTCGACTTTGTAGATGAGGCCGAGGTCGACGATGTTCACGCCGACTTCGGGGTCCATCACGCGGCGCAGGGCGTGGCGGATGGCGTCGGGGTCGGGGGTGGGCGGGGTGCTCACGAGGGGCTCCTTGTCTTTACCCGGCATTGTGGGCGAGCTGGCGCGGCGCGCCATGAGCCGGATCAATCGCGTCCGAGCCCACTGGAGTACGCGTCAGTCGTCGAGGTCCTCGAAGGCTTCGTCGGGCGAGAGCGCCAGGCCGACGCTTTCCAACTGCAGCGCGGGGCCGCCGGCTTCGCTGTCGAACATCAGCCAGTGGTCGGCCTCGCGCCGGTAGAGCTCGAGGCGGCGCTGGTCGATGTCGACGATGAGGTATTCCTGCAGGTCGGCGAGCTTGCGGTAGGCGGCGAACTTGGCGCCGCGGTCGTAGGCGGCGGTGGAGTCGGAGAGGACCTCGACGACCAGCTTCGGGTGCTCGATCGCGAGCTCGGCGCGGCGGTCGCGCTCGTCGCAGGTGACCATCACGTCGGGGTAGAAATAGGCGTCGGCGGCGGCGACGAAGAGCTTCATGTCGGCGATGAAGGTCTCGCAGCGAGATCCTTTGAGATGGGACCTGAGGTGGCTCGCGAGCGTCAGCGCGACCAGCGCATGTGCCCGCCGCACCCCCACCATCGCGAAGATTTCACCCGCGATGTATTCGTGCTTGTCCGGCTGCTCGGCTTCCCAGTCGAGGTAGGCCTGGCGATCGATCGGTGCGGCTTCCTGTGCGTGTCCCATCGGGCGGCTCCTGTTGATCTGCCGCCATTGTGGGCGAGCCGCGTGCTGCGTTCAATCTGGCGTGTGGCGATGGGGCGGGCCCATCGCGGATCAATCCAGACGGACCCCGTCGAAGTGCTCGCGCAGCCAGAACTCCATCATCATCAGGATCCACACCATCTCGCCGTAGTAGCCAGGGTGCTCGGGTAGATGCACCGAGAGCAACTCGTCGATGAAGCTCGGGCGGACGATGCCGCGCTGGCGGAAGCTGCCGAGCGCGTCGGCGGCGAGCGCCTTGAGGCCGGCGTGCTGGCAGGCCCATACGCCGAAGGGCAGGCCGAAGCCGTGCTTCTTCTTGGCGATGATCTCGTCGGGCAGGAAGCCGCGCAGCGCCTCCTTGAAGAACCAGCGCAGGGTCAGGCGCTTGAGCTTCCAGTCGGGCGGCAGCGTGGTGGAGAAGTCGGTGAGCTCGTCCGACAGCAGCGGAAAGGCCACGTCCACCCCGGCGAGCTGGGTGGTACCGATGACCTTGGGCAGGTCGTTGTCGGCGAGGGTGTATTTCCAGTCGTAATTGAGCATCAGGTTGATGTGCGAGCGCGCGTTGGTCGCCTTCCACACTTCGCGCTGCTCGGCGTTCGGACGGCCGGTGTCGACGCGGGCGAGGAAGTCGGGTTCGAACACCGTGTCCAGCCCCAGGCGTACCAGCATGTTGTACATGTGGATGCGATCGGGCATGGGCACGCGCGCCTGTTCGACATAGCTCTGGCCCTTGCGGGTGACCGGGATGCGGTCCATGCCGGGCAGCGCCAGTGCGGGCTCGAGCAGGCCGCGGCGCAGCACGCCGGGAACGCCGTCGTACCAGCCGAACACGCGCTGCTTGGCATAGCGGCTGTTGCCGCCGAAGAGTTCGTCGCCGCCGTCGCCGGCGAGGATGCGCGCGACGCCGTCCTCGCGTGCGCGGGTGGCGCAGATCCAGCCCGGCAGCGCCGAGGAGTTGCCGAAGGGCTGGTCGTAGTGGGTGGCGACCTTGGGGATGCCGTCGACGAGGTCGGCGGGGGTGACGTAGTACTCGCGATGGTCGGCGCCGAAGCGTCTGGCGGCGATGCGGGCGTATTCCATCTCGTCGTAGCCGCTGGCGTCGAAGCCGATGGAGTAGGCGCGTGCGGGCTGGCCGAGCACCTTGCACAGCATGCCGGTGACGGTGGAACTGTCGGTGCCGCCGGACAGGAAGCAACCCACGCTGCTGCCGTCGACCTCGCGCCGCACGCCGTCCTCGATGATCTGCAGGAAGCGCGCCTTGGCCTCATCGAAACTCGGGGCGGCGTGCTCGTCGAACTGCGGATTCCACCAGCGGCGCAGTTCGGTCTTGCCGTTGTGCCACTTGAGCAGGTGGCCGTGGGGCAGTCGGGCGATGCCGTCGAAGATGGTCGTCGGCGCCGGGATCATGTGGAAGAAGAGGTATTCGAAGACGGCCTGCGGGGCGACCTTGCGCGCGATGCCGGGAACGGTGTCGGCGCGATCCGAGAAGTGCAGGCGGCCGTCGCGTTCGGCGTAGCAGATCGGCCAGGTGCCGAAGCGGTCGGTGGCGAGCAAGGCTTCGCGGCCGTCGTTGGCCAGCATCACCACGCAGAAGCGGCCGCCGGCCTGCTGCACGGCGTCGTCGCCAAAGCGTGCGAAGGCCTGTGCCCAGGCTGCTGCGGGGCCTTGTGCGGCGTTGATCTGCTGCAGGGCGTCGTCGTGAAAGCGCGGCCGGCCAAGGGCGATGCAGACCCGGCCGCCTTCCTGGAAGGACTTCACCTCGGGCTGGTAAGCCAGCGCGCCGGCAGGGAACTGCAGGCGGGCTATCTGGCCGGGAAGGGAAGTCGCCGCGTCGGGCGTGCCAAAAACTCCACAGAAGCGTTCGCGCACAAGTCTCTCCATCAGCCGCCTTCCGGGGCCGTATTGCATTGAACCGCCGGGATGATGCCCCATGCCGCACAGATTGTCAGTGAACTGTGGCGCAGGTGCTTCGGATGGGGGCGCTGGCGCGGATGGCAGTGGGAGCGAGCTTGCCCGCGAACGTCGCAAGATCGAGCGTCGCTTTCGCGGCCAAGGCCGCTCCCACGGGCGCTGAGCCCGAAGTCCTCGTGGGCGCAACTGTCTGTGGGAGCGGGCTTGCCCGCGAACGTCGCAAGATCCAGCGTCGCTTTCGCGGCCAAGGCCGCTCCCACAGTGCCGCTTGTGTTGAGGGCGCCGCTCAATAGCCTGTCTGCACGGCGCCGGGTAGCCAGCTGGCGGGCGGGGTGATCGGTCGGGTGCCGATCGGCAGCGCGAACTCGGCCGCGGGCTGCAGCGACACGCCGCGTGCCGCGCCTGCGGGCGCGGTGAAATGACGCAGCACGCTGGCGCCGCGCGGGCGGAAGTCGAGCGTGTCCGGGTCCTGCAGCGCGCCGGGCGGGAGCGGGACATTGCCGCGGTAGTCGCCACCGTTGATCAATGTGAGGCTGCCCAGGCCGACGCTCAGATTATTGATGCCCACGATTTCCGCGTTCGCCGGCAGGCGGTCGGACCAGGTGCGCAGGAACAGGGTGCCGGTGTGGCGGTCGCTGAGCAGGGTGTTGTGGGCGAGGTAGAGCGCGCTTTCGGGCCAGGCATTGCCCTCGGCGCCGTAGGCGATGACGGTGGGGTTCTGCGTATTCGCGCTCTGGCCGATGATGTTGCCGACCACGAAGGCGAGCCCGCCGTTGGGTAGGTCGAGTTCGTAGGATGCCTCGCCCTGGGGGCCGTCGTAGAGCAGGTTGTAGCGGATGTCGTTGTAGCGTGCGCGCGACTTGAGCAGATGGCCGCGGTAGCCCTGGTGGAAGCGGCTACCGCTGACCACGAAGCGGGCGATGCGGCCGACGTAGAGCAGGTGAGGCAGCGACTGCGTCTGTTGGGGGGCCTGGGCAAACAGGCTGTCGCGGACGATCAGTTCGGCGTCATCGAAGTTGGCGGCGAGGATGCCGGTCTGGTTGTCGATGAACACGCTGTTGCGCACTTCCAGGCGGCCGCGCTCGAAGCGGATGCCGGCGCCGTTGTGGTCGGCTGCACGCGCGCCACGGAATTCGATGTTGTCGACAAGGAAGTCACCGTCGGCAACTACCCAGATAGCCTTGCCCTGGGCGATCTTGCCATCGGCGTTCAGCACCGGGCGTTCGCCGATGCCGCGGATCGTGAGCCGCTTCTGCCGCCAGGTCGCCACGTCACCACGGTATTCGCCGGGCAGGATCTCGACGATGTCGCCATCCCTGGCCGCCTTGGCGGCCTCGGCGATGCGGGTGAAGGCCTCGCCGGGGCCGACACGCAGGATGTCGGCGTGAGCCGGGAGAGCGAGGGCGGCGATGATAATGGCAAGGCGCCGTGCCGTCTTGCAGGCCTTGGTGAAGTGCCGAGGCACTGCATTCGCGGGCAAGCCCGCTCCCACGACGGCCGGTGCTGCCCCTGTGGGAGAGGGCTTGCCCGCGAACATCGCCTCAGTCTCCCAACTCGCTCGCCAGCGTCTTGCGGTCGATCTTGCCGTTTGGGTTGCGCGGCAGCGGGCCTTCGCGCACCTCGATGCGACCGGGCACCATGTAGGCCGGCATTCGCGTGCGGCATTCGGCAAGCAGCGCCGCGGTGTCGAGCGTGCCGTCGGCGGGCGGGGTGGCGATGACGACGATGCTCTGGCCCAGGGTGTCGTGGGCAATGCCGAAGGCTGCACATTCGCCGACCAGCCTGGTGGCGTAGAGGATCTCCTCCACCTCGGTGGGGCTTACGCGGTAGCCCGAGGTCTTGATCATCTCGTCGCGGCGGCCGATGAAATAGAGGTAACCCTCCTCGTCGCGGCGCACGGTGTCGCCGGAGAACACCGCGATCTCGGGCAGGACCAGGCCGCTCTGCCGACCCGGGGCCTTGGTGGGCAGAGGCTTGAAGCGTTCGGCAGTCTTTTCCGGGTCGTTCCAGTAGCCCATCGCGACCAGCGCACCGCGCTGCACGAGTTCGCCCGGCTCGTTGGGCGCGCATTCGCTGCCATCCTCGCGCAGCACCATGATCTCGGCGTTGGGGATGGCCTTGCCGATCGAGTCGGGGCGGATGTCGGCCTGCGCCGGCGGCAGGTAGGTGGCGCGGAAGGCCTCGGTGAGGCCATACATCAGGAAGGGCTCCGTCCTGGGCAGCATGCCGCGCAGCTTGGTGAGCGTCTCCAGCGGCATGCGTCCGCCGGTGTTGGCGATGTAACGCAGGTGCTCGGTGATGGTGTCCGACCACTGCAGTTGCGAGAGCTGGATCCACAATGGCGGCACTGCGGTGAGGCCGGTGACCTTTTCCTTCTCGACGGCCTTGAGGACGTCGCGCGGCATCAGATAGTTGAGCAGCACCACGCGCGCGCCTGAATGAAACGCGGTGGTGAGCTGCGAGAAGCCGGCGTCGAAGGATAGCGGCAGTGCGGCGAGCAGGGTGTCGCCGGCGTGGTTCTCGAGGTACTGCGCGACGCTCTTGCCGCCCGCAACCATGTTCCGATGAGAGAGCACCACGCCCTTGGGCCGGCCGGTGCTGCCGGACGTATACAAAATGGCGGCCATGTCCGTGTCGATGATGCGGTGGCCGGCGGCGGGCGGCGCGGCGCAGAGTTCCTCCCAACGCACGACGCTGGCGCCGGGCATTTCCGGCCGCGTATCCACCTTGCCGGTGAGCACCACGTGGCGCAGGTCGTGGCAGCTGGCGAGCGTGTCGCGCAGGGTGGCGAAACGTTCGGGCGAGGTCACCAGCACGCGTACGTTGCAGTCCTGCAGGATGTAGCCGACCTGCTCGGCCTTCAGGATCGGGTTGACCGGTACGAAGACGCCCCCCGCCGCGCTGGTGCCGAAGATGGCGGTGACGGTTTCGGGGCGCTTGTCGAGGTAGATCGCTACGCGCTCGCTGCGCTCGAGGCCGAGTGCCAGGAGGCCGGCCGCGAACTGGGCTACGGCAGCGCCGAGTTCGGCGTAGCTCTGCGTGGCCCCGCCGAAGGTGAGCGCCGGCGCGGTGGGCGAACGCTGGGCAGATGCGCTGATCAGGTGGTGGAGCAGGGTGGTGTGGTTCATGGCGGCCGGATGAACTGGGAACGGGCTGGTCTGCGTGCGACAGACCGGTGTGGAGCGATAACCCGCAGGAGGTTAGCGCGGCCGCCAAGCAATCACAACGGCGTACGTCACGCCGATGGCGCCCGGCCGAGCCCCGGTGCTCTGCTAGAATCGCCCGCCATGAGCTATCAGGTCCTCGCACGCAAGTGGCGGCCGAAATCCTTCGGCACGCTGGTCGGTCAGGAGCACGTCGTGCGTGCGCTGACGCACGCGCTCGCCACCGGGCGGCTGCATCACGCCTGGCTGTTCACCGGCACGCGCGGCGTGGGCAAGACCACGATCAGCCGCATCCTGGCCAAGGCGCTCAACTGCGAGACCGGCGTCACCGCCGAGCCTTGCGGGCAGTGCGATGCCTGTCGCGCGATCGACGCCGACCGCTTCCCCGACTACGTCGAGATGGACGCCGCCTCGAACCGCGGCGTGGACGACATGGCGGCGCTGCTCGACAAGGCGGTGTATGCGCCGGTGCAGGGGCGCTACAAGGTCTACATGATCGACGAAGTGCACATGCTCACCGGGCATGCGTTCAACGCGATGCTGAAGACGCTCGAGGAGCCGCCCGAGCACGTCAAGTTCATCCTCGCCACCACCGACCCGCAGAAGATCCCGGTGACGGTGCTGTCGCGCTGCCTGCAGTTCAACCTCAAGCAGATGCCGCAGGGCCATATCGTCGAGCACCTGACGCGGATCCTGCAGGCCGAGGCGGTGCCCTTCGAGCCGGGCGCGCTGCGCCACCTCGCCAAGGCGGCGAGCGGGTCGATGCGCGACGCGCTGTCGCTGCTCGACCAGGCGATCGCGCACGGCGCGGGCAAGGTCGAGGAGGAGCAGGTCACCCACATGCTCGGTACGGTGGGCGACGACCACCTGTACGCGGTGCTCGATGCGCTCGCCGCGGGCGATGTCCCGGCGCTGCTCGCGGTGGCCGACGGGATGGAGGCGAGGAGCCTGTCCTTCGATGCGGCGCTGCAGGCGCTGGCGACGCTGCTGCACCGGATCGCACTCGCGCAGTACGCACCGGAGGCGATCGGTGACGAGGCGGAGCGCGCACGCATCCTGGCCTACGTGGATCGCTTCGACGCCGAGTTCCTGCAGCTCGCCTACCAGATCGCGATCCACGGCCGCGACGAGCTGGCGCTGGCGCCGGATGAATACACCGGCTTCACGATGACGCTGCTGCGCCTGCACGCCTTCCGTCCCGAGCAGCCGGCGGCGCTCGGCGGGCCCGGCGTGCAGCCCGGGCCGGCGGGGCGTGCGCGCGCAGTCGGGGGTGGGCAGGACGCGTTCGCGGGCAAGCCCGCTCCCACGGGGCGTGCTGCGCCGACGGGGCCGGCGTCTGCGACCGGGCAGGCGGCTCCGACCGGGCAGGCGGCTGCGACGGGGCCGGCGTCTGCGACCGGGCAGGCGTCTGCGACCGGGCAGGCGGCTGCGGAGGCGTCGGCACCGCCGACCGTATCGGCGCCCCCGGCCGCATCGCCGCCGCCTGCTGCGGAAGCGAGCATACCCGCGACGCCGGCTCCCGGATCCGCCGCGGCTTCCGTGGGAGCGAGCTCGCCCGCGACTGCGCCGCCGCCGCGAGCGTCGGACCAATCGCCCACGGCCTCCGTGGGAGCGGGCTTGCCCGCGACTGCTGCGCCGCCGCGACTTTCGGACCAATCGCCGCCTGCGGCCTCCGTGGGAGCGGGCTTGCCCGCGAATGCGGCGCCGGTCGCCGCGCCCCCCGAGCACGACGTGCCGCCCTGGGAAGACCTCCCCGCCGAGGCCTACGCCGAGGACGACGGCCGTCCCGCCCGCGCCGAGCGCGTGTCGATGGCGGACGAGGACCTCGCGCCGCGCCCGCGCGCAGTGCCTGCACCGCGCCCGTCCGCGCGGACGGATGCGCCGGCGGCCCGGCGCGCCAACGCACAGGGCGCCGCCGCTGCAGTACCGTCGGACGCCGCCGTCGCGGCAGCGTCCGCCCCCGCCACGCCCGCGCCCCCGCGGGCCAGCGGTCCGAGCGGTGACGCCGCCGCCTTGCTGGCACTCGGCGACTGGCGCGGGCTGATCCGCGCGCTCGGCCTGGGCGGGCTGGTGCGCGAGCTGGCGCAGCACTGCGAATGGGTCGAGTGCGGCGAGGACGGCCTGCAGCTGCGGCTGTCGACCGCACACCGTCACCTGCTCGACATGAACCGTGCCGCGGTCGATCGGCTCCAGGACCTGCTCACCGCAGCGCTCGGCCGGCCGCTGAAGCTGCGCATCGAGATCGGTGACATCGCCGGCGAGACGCCCGCCCAGCGCGACGAGCAGGAGCGGCGCGCGCGCCATGCCGAGGCGGTCGCCGCGCTCGAGGCCGATCCTTTCGTGCGCGAGCTGATCGAACGTTTCGACGCCACGCTCGTCGAGAGCACGGTGAAACCCCTATAGCCGCCGCGGCCGTCCGATGCGCGGCGGCGATGCGCGCGGGTACCCCTTCAACCTTCCAATCGATCAACGGAGAGCTCCACCATGATGAAAGGCGGAATCGCGGGCCTGATGAAGCAGGCCCAGCAGATGCAGGAAAACATGAAGAAGATGCAGGACCAGCTCGGCTCGATCGAGGTCGAGGGCCAGTCGGGTGCCGGCATGGTCAAGGTGCAGATGACCTGCAAGTACGACGTGCGCCGTGTCTCCATCGACGAGTCGGTGATGGACGACAAGGAGATGCTCGAGGACCTGGTCGCCGCCGCGCTCAACGATGCGGTGCGCAAGGTCGAGACCGCGACCCAGGAGAAGATGGCCAGCGTCACGGCCGGCCTGAATCTGCCGCCCGGCATGAAGCTGCCGTTCTGAGCGCGCGTCCGCGATGTCGCCCTCCAGCCTCGACGAGCTGATCGAGGCGCTGCGCTGCCTGCCGGGCGTGGGGCCGAAGTCGGCCCAGCGCATGGCCTACCATCTGCTGCAGCGCGACCAGCGCGGCGCGGCGCGGCTCGGCCAGGCCTTGCTGCACGCGCTCGAGGTGTTGCGCCACTGCGAGCGCTGCAACACCTTCACCGAGGAGGCGGTCTGCCAGCGCTGCGCCAATCCGCGCCGCGACGGCTCGCTGCTGTGCGTGGTGGAGATGCCCGCCGATCTGGCCATGATCGAGCAGACGCAGTCCTACAACGGCCTCTACTACGTCCTCATGGGCCGGCTGTCTCCGCTCGACGGCATCGGGCCGCGCGAACTTCGGCTCGACAAGCTGATCGCGCGCGCCACCGAGGAGGGTGTGCGTGAAGTCATCCTCGCCACCAACTTCACCAATGAGGGCGAGGCGACCGCGCACACCGTGGCGACGCTGCTGTCCGCGCGCGGGGTCAAGGTCAGCCGGCTGTCGCGCGGCGTGCCCGTCGGCGGCGAGCTCGAGCACACCGACGCCGGCACGATCGCGCAGGCGCTGGTGGAGCGCAGATCGGTCTGATTTGCCATGTTGCGTTGCAGAAAAGCGACGCCTGTCCAGGCCGCGTTTTCGCCCGGAAAGCCTTGTTCTTGCTGGTGAAGCGCGGTTTGCGCTTTCTCTGTTGCGGTGTCTTCGATATAATCGCGGGGTTATTTGTATCCAGGTCTTTCGTTTTCCTTTTTGGGAAGAGGGTCATGAGCGTTGATCAAAAGATGGACAGCAGCCGCCGCACCCTGCTGCTGGCAACGTCCGCCGCTGGCGGCGTGGCCGCAGTGGCGACCGCGGTGCCGTTTGTTGCCAGCCTGACGCCGTCCGAGCGCGCCAAGGCAGCCGGTGCGCCGGTGGAAGTGGATGTGAGCAAGCTCGCGCCGGGCGAGATGATGACTGTGGAGTGGCGCGGCAAGCCCGTGTGGATCCTGCGTCGCACGCCCGAGATGCTGGCTTCGCTCGACAAGACCGACGAGAAGGTCAGCGATCCGGCCTCCGAGAAGCCGCAGCAGCCCGACTACGCGAAGAACAAGCACCGCTCGATCAAGCCCGAGTATCTGGTTACGGTCGGCATCTGCACCCACCTCGGCTGCTCGCCGTCCGAGAAGTTCAAGATGGGCGCCGAGAGCGGCATGGGCGCGGATTGGCCGGGTGGCTTCCTGTGCCCCTGTCACGGCTCGATCTTCGATCTCGCCGGTCGCGTGTACAGCAGCATGCCCGCGCCGGACAACCTCGAGGTGCCGCCGCACCAGTACCTCGCGGATACCACCATCCTTGTTGGCGATGACGGGAAGGCATAAGCGATGACGACCAAATCCCAAGCCGTGCTCAACTGGATCGACGAGCGCTTTCCGCTCACGTCGTCCATCAAGGGGCACCTGACCGAGTACTACGCGCCGAAGAACTTCAACTTCTGGTACTTCTTCGGTTCCCTGGCCCTGCTGGTGCTGGTCATCCAGATCCTCACCGGCATCTTCCTGGTCATGCACTACAAGCCGGATGCCTCGCTCAACGCCTCGGGTGTGCCGATCGCGTTCGCCAGCGTCGAGTACATCATGCGCGAGGTGCCGGGCGGCTGGCTGATCCGCTACCTGCACTCGACCGGCGCGTCTGCGTTCTTCGTCGTCGTGTACCTGCACATGTTCCGCGGCCTGCTCTACGGCTCCTACCGCAAGCCGCGCGAGCTGATCTGGATCTTCGGCACGCTGATCTTCCTGGTGCTGATGGCAGAGGCCTTCATGGGCTACCTGCTGCCCTGGGGACAGATGTCGTTCTGGGGCGCCCAGGTGATCGTGAACCTGTTCTCGGCGATCCCGGTGATCGGTCCGGACCTGTCGCTGGTCATCCGCGGTGACTACGTCGTCTCCGACGCCACGCTGAACCGCTTCTTCTCGTTCCACGTCATCGCCGTGCCGCTGGTGCTGATCGGCCTGGTCGCCGCGCACATCGTCGCGCTGCACGAAGTGGGCTCGAACAACCCCGACGGCGTCGAGATCAAGAAGAAGAAGGATGCGACCGGCAAGCCGCTGGACGGCATCCCCTTCCACCCCTACTACACGGTGAAGGACATCGTCGGCGTCGTCGCCTTCCTGTTCTTCTTCAGTGCGGTGGTGTTCTTCGCGCCCGAAGGCGGTGGCTACTTCCTCGAGTTCAACAACTTCATCCCGGCCGACCCGCTGAAGACCCCGCCGCATATCGCGCCGGTCTGGTACTTCACGCCCTTCTACTCGATCCTGCGCGCGGTGACCTACCCGCTGTTCGGTCTCGACGCGAAGTTCTGGGGCGTGGTCGCGATGGGTGCGTCGGTGATCATCATCGCCTTCCTGCCCTGGCTGGACCGCAGCCCGGTGAAGTCGATCCGCTACAAGGGTCCGATCTTCAAGATGGCCCTGGTGATCTTCGTGATCTCGTTCTTCATCCTGGGTTACCTCGGTGTGCTGCCCCCGACCCCGGGCCGCACGCTGGTGTCGCAGATCTGCTCGGTGATCTACTTCGCCTTCTTCCTGCTGATGCCGTGGTACAGCAAGCTCGACAAGTGCAAACCCGAACCGGAAAGGGTGAACTTCAAATGAAAATGCGCGTGATCAACCTCATCAAGCGGGCGGCAGCGGTGCTGCTGTTCGCCCCGGCGGTGGCGCTGGCGGCGGGTGCTTCGGTCCATCTCGACAAGGCGCCGGTCAGCACTGACCCGGCCGCGCTGCAGCATGGTGCCAAGCTGTTCGTCAATTACTGTCTGAACTGCCACAGCGCGAGCTTCACGCGCTACAACCAGCTCGAGAACATCGGCCTCGACGAGGCGTCGATCCGCGACAACCTGATGTTCACCGGTGAAAAGACCGGTGACCTGATGAAGATCGCCATGCGTCCGGCGGAGTCGAAAGCCTGGTTCGGCGTTGCGCCGCCCGACCTCACCCTGGTCGCGCGCCAGCGTGCGTCGGCAGACGGCAGCGGCGCGGACTGGCTGTACACCTACCTGCGCCAGTTCTACCGAGACCCGGCCCGTCCGACCGGCTGGAACAACGCGATCTTCTCGAACGTCGCCATGCCGCACGTGTTCTGGCAGCTCCAGGGCGAGCAGGTCGCCAAGGTGACGCAGAACGCCGACGGCAGCACCTCGACGACGCTCGAGCTGGTCAAGCCCGGCACCCTCACGCCCGCCGAATACGACAAGGCCGTCGCCGACCTCGTCTCGTTCCTGGTGTGGATGGGCGAGCCGGTGGCCGAGAAGCGCAAGACGATCGGCACCGTCGTGCTGATCTTCCTCGCCGGCCTGTTCGTGCTCAGCTATGCGCTGAAGAAGAACTACTGGAAGGACATTCATTGATCCGATTCGCCACGGCCCGCCGGGCCGGATAGTGCGGTCCTGACCCAGACGCACCACGCGGCCCCGCGTGGTGCGCTTTTGCTTTTGAATTCCGGAGTCGCAACACCATGATGAACCTGTATTCCGGCACGACCGACCCCTTCAGTCATCGTTGCCGAATCGTACTGTTCGAGAAGGGCATGGATTTCGAGGTCATCGACGTCGACCTCTACAACAAGCCCGAGGACATCGCCGTCATCAACCCCTACAACCGCGTGCCGGTGCTCGTCGATCGCGACCTCGTCCTCTACGAGGCCAACATCATCAACGAATACATCGACGAGCGCTTCCCGCATCCGCAGCTGATGCCGCCCGACCCGATCATGCGCGCGCGTGCCCGCCAGTTGCTGCACACCTTCGAGCAGGAGCTGTTCACCCACCTCGAGGCCCTCGAGGCCGCGCAGAAGGGTGTCGACAAGGTCCGCGCCCATGTGCGCGACCACCTCACCCAGCTCGCGCCGGTGTTCACCAAGCAGAAGTACATGCTGGGCGAGGAGTTCTCCATGCTCGACGTCGCCATCGCACCGCTGCTGTGGCGCCTGGAGCACTACGGCATCGAGCTGCCCAAGGCCGCCGCGCCGCTGATGAAGTACGCCGAGCGCATCTTCAGCCGTCAGGGCTTCATCGACGCGCTCACCCCGTCCGAAAAGGTCATGCGTCGCTGAATCGCATGATCGCAACGAGGCCATGCTGCGCCCATCCGGGCGCCACATGGCCGCCGGAGACCCGATGAGTACCGTCTCGACCAAGCCGTATCTGCTGCGCGCCATCTGGGAATGGTGCGTGGACCAGGGTTTCACGCCCTATCTCGCCGCCCTGGTGGATGAGAACACCCGCGTTCCGCCCGGCTACGCCCACGACGGCCAGATCGTGCTGAACCTGTCGTCCGATGCCACCGGACAGCTGCAGATGGCCAACGACTACATCAGCTTCCAGGCCCGCTTCGGCGGTGTGGCGCATTCGCTGGTGATTCCGGTGGCGAACGTGATCGCGATCTATGCACGCGAGAACGGCCAGGGCATGGCCTTCGAGCCAGAGGGTCTCGCCGTCGAGGACGACGCCGGGGGCGCCGGCGCGGATGCGGCCGAGGTCGAGGACATGGCCGAGGCCACCGCGGCGCTCCAGCGCGACGCCGTCGCGGAGGACGTCACCGAGGCGCCGCCGCGGCCGCCGCGCGGCAGCCACCTCAAGGTCGTCAAATAAGGAGCCGCCCCATGCCCAGCCTCACCTGGAACGCCTCGCTCGCCAACGACCTCGCGCCGATGGATGCCACGCACCGCGAGTTCATCGAGTGCTACAACGCGGCCGCCGCGGCCGCACCCGAGGCGTTCCTGCCTGCCTTCGACCGCCTGATCGAACACACGCAGGCGCACTTCGATCTGGAGAACGGCTGGATGGCGGCCGTGGACTTTCCCGGCTGCCATCGTGCGGAGCACGATCGTGTACTCGCCGTGATGCTCGACATCCGTAAGCGTGTCGAGCGCGGCGACCGCTTTCTTGCCCGCCGCCTGATCGAGGAGCTGCCGGCGTGGTTCGAGAACCACGTCAACGGCATGGACGCCGCACTGGCCTTCCACCTTGCCAGCATCGGCTTCGACGTCGAGAGTGCCAGCCTGCGCCCGCTCGCCGACGGTGAGCAGCGCGGCGCCGGCTGCGGCTGCGCCAGCATGAACGCTCCCGAACCGGCGACCGGCAGCTCGGACGCGGAGCCGGTGGCACAGCCCGCCGCCTGAGCGCGGCGAGCGGCGTTCAGCCGCGCAGGAAGGGAAACGCCACCGCAGGCCGGCGCCCGCTCATGAGTTCGGCGAGCGCCGCTGCCGAGCCGCAGGCGAGCGTCCATCCGAGCGTGCCATGGCCGGTGTTGAGCCAGAGCCCGGGTGTGCGACCGCGCCCGATGAGCGGCACGTTGCCGGGCGTGGCCGGCCGCAGGCCCGCCCAGTGCTCGGCGCGCGCGATGTCGATGGCGCCCGGGAAGCGGCGCTGCGCCCATTCCAGGATGCCGGCGATGCGTTCCGGCCGCACCTGCGTGTCGAAGCCGTTGAGCTCGGCCGTGCCGGCGATGCGCAGCCGGTCGCCCAGTCGCGAGCACACGATGCGGCGCGATTCGTCGGTGAGGCTGACGCTCGGGGCGCGTGCCGGATCCAGCACCGGGGCGGTGATCGAATAGCCCTTCACCGGGTAGATCGGCAGGCGCTCGCCGAGCGTGGCCACCAGGCGCGGCCCGTAGCTGCCAAGGCAGAGCACGCAGGCGTCGGCGCGCAGCGTCTGCAGCCCTCCCTCCGCCGTGCGCACCTCCACCCCTGTGACGCTCCCGTCGTGGCCGGTGCAGATGCGTTCGATCGAGCAGTTCCAGTGCATCTGCGCGCCCGCTGCCGCCACCCGGGCGGCAAGCGCCCGGGTGAAACGGCAGGCGTCGCCGGATTCGTCCCCGGGGGCGTAGAGCCCGCCCACGAGCACGCCGGATTGCGCAGCGAGCGCCGGTTCGATGGCGAGGCACTGGTCGCGGCTGCACACCTGCGCCTCGATGCCGAAGCCGGCGAGCGAGCGCGCGCGCGCCGGCGCTTCGGCGAATTCACCCGCGCTGTAGAAGAGGTGAAGGATGCCGCGCTCGAGCTGCTCGTACTCCAGGCCGAGCTCGGCGCGCAGCGCGCGCAGCCGCTGCGCGCTCCAGGTCGCCAGCGCCGCGATCGCGCGCGTGTTGCGATGCGCGCGCCAGGGCAGGCATTCGAGCAGGAAGCGCGCGCCCCACAGCCACTGCGCCGGGTCGCGGGTGGGGCGGAACTTCAGCGGTGCATCGTCGCGGCCGAGCCAGCGCAGGATCTGCACCGGCGCGCCGGGGTTCGCCCACGGCTCGGGATGGCTGACCGAGATCTGCCCGCCGTTGGCGAAGCTCGTCTCGCGCGCAGCCTCGGGCTGGCGGTCCACCACGCTGACGCGAAAGCCGGCCTGCTGGAGGTACCACGCCGTCGTCACGCCGGACAATCCGGCACCGAGAACCAGGACGTGCATGTGCGGGTGTTGCGGGAAAAGGTTGAGCGGAGGCACGAGGCGGAGCCTGCGGGAGGGGCGTCGATGATACCTCCTCGCGCCGCGTCCTTGAACCGCGCGTCGAGCGCTCCGGCACGGCAGGCGATTGCCCGGAATCGCGCGGGACAATGCACTTTTGTCCGTGCGCTCGGCGCGGGGAACCGCGATAATTCGCCCCTGTCCGTCCGAAACGCTTTCCTGGAGTTCCGCAATGCGTCGAGTCACCCTCACCCAGTTCCTGATCGAGCAGCAACGCGCCGGCCGCATCAACCCCGAGCTGCGCCTGCTGATCGAAGTCGTCGCCCGCGCGGTGAAGGCGATCAGCGTGAACGTGTCCAAGGGCGCGCTTGCCGGCGTGCTCGGTGAGGCCGGCACCGACAACGTCCAGGGCGAAGCGCAGAAAAAGCTCGACGTCATCGCCAACGAGATCCTGCTCCAGGCCAACGAGTGGGGCGGCCACCTCGCCGCGATGGCCTCCGAAGAGGTCGAGACCGTGCACCAGATCCCCTTCGACTATCCGAAGGGCGGTTTCCTGCTGCTCTTCGATCCGCTCGATGGCTCGTCGAACATCGATGTGAACATCTCGGTGGGCACGATCTTCTCGGTGCTGCGCAACCCGCCCGACTGCGACGAGCCGACCGAGGAGGATTTCCTGCAGCCCGGGCGCGAGCAGGTCGCGGCCGGCTACGCCGTCTATGGGCCCTCGACCCAGTTCGTGCTCACCGTCGGCAACGGCGTCCATGCCTTCACGCTCGACCGCGAGATGGGCAGCTTCATCTACACGCAGCCCTTCATGACCATCCCGGCCGACACCCACGAGTTCGCCATCAACGCCTCCAACGCGCGCTTCTGGGAGCCGCCGGTCAAGCGCTACGTCGACGAGATGACGCAGGGCAAGGGCGGCCCGCTGGGCAAGGACTACAACATGCGCTGGGTGGCCTCGATGGTGGCCGACGTGCATCGGATCATGACGCGCGGCGGCATCTTCATGTACCCGCTGGACGAGAAGTGCCGTGCCAAGGGCGGCAAGCTGCGGCTGATGTACGAGGCCAATCCGATGGCGATGCTGGTCGAGCAGGCGGGCGGCGCGGCCTCCACCGGGCGCGAGCGCATCCTCGATGTGCAACCCGCGGAGTTGCACCAGCGCGTGCCGGTGATCCTCGGTTCGAAGAACGAAGTGGAGCGCGTGGTCGGATACCACCAGGGAGCCTGAGGCCGGTGCCCGGTGCACGCAGCCGCGCGCGGCGCAGCGCTCGCTGGCGCGATGCCGCGGTACTGGCGCTGGTGCTGGCGGCCGCCCCGGTGGCGGCGCAGGACCGCTTCGAGATCCGGCTCGAGGCGCCCGACGAGGTACGGGCGGTGCTCGAGCAGCACGTGCGCCTGCTCAGGCGCGATGGCGAGGCCCTGCCTGCCGAGCAAGCCGACCGTGTGGCGATGACCCGGCGCGCGCGGCGCGAGGTGGCCGACCTGCTCGCGACCGAGGGCTACTTCTCGCCGCGCATCCGCTTCGATCGCGACGACCCGGCGAACTGGGTGCTGCAGGTCGAGCCGGGCGCGCGCACCGAGGTCGAGGCGGTCGACATCGCCTTCACCGGCGAGCTGGCCGTCTCCGGCGAGGGCGGCGAGGCCTATCTGGAGCTGCTCCGCGCGAGCTGGGGCCTGCCGGTCGGCCAGCCCTTCCGCCAGGCGGCCTGGGACAGCGCCAAGGCCGCGTTGCTCGATGCGGTGAGCGCACGGCGCTATGCCGCTGCCCGCATCGCCGAAAGCCGCGCGGAGATCGACCCCGAGACCGCGCGCGCGCGCCTGAAGGTGCGCATCGACAGCGGGCCGGTCTTCTATCTGGGCGAGCTCGAGGTGGAAGGGCTCGAGCATCTGCCGGCCGATCTGGTGGCGCGCTACAGTCAGCTCAGACCGGGCGCACCGTACGACCGCGAGCAACTGCTCGCCTTTCAGACCGACCTGCAGAACACGCCGCATTTCGGCTCGGTGATCGTCGACATCGATCGCGATCCGGCGCTTGCCGCTGCGGTGCCGGTGCGGGTGCAGGTGACCGAGGCGCTGCCGCGCTATGCCGGTGTCGGTGCCGGTTACTCGACCAACACCGGCGCGCGCGTCGAGTTCAGCTATCGCGACTCCAATCTGCGCAAGCGTGGCTGGGAGTTCTCCTCCGGCCTGCGCCTCGAACAGCGCCGCCAGGCGCTTTACGCCGATGTCTTCCTGCCCCCGCGCGGGCGTCACCGCGACAGCTTCGGCGCGCTCGTCGAGCGCAGCGACCTGGAGGGCCTGAAGATCGACGCGCAGGCTGTCGGGGCGACCCGCACCACGCTGCGCAACGACATCGAGACCCAGCTCGCGCTGCGCCTGCAGCACGAGAGGATCGAGCCCGCCGGCGGGGAGACGCGCAGCAGCAACACGCTGACTGCGAACTGGACATGGATCAAGCGCGCGGTGAACGACCTGCTCGATCCCACCGACGGCTATCTGCTCGAGTTCCAGGTCGGAGGGGGGCCGAAGATCGCCCTCGCCGAGCAGGATTTCCTCCGCCTGTATTCGCGTTTCGTGCGCTACCAGCCGGTGCGCGGCACGGATGTGTTCATCCTGCGTGGCGAGGCGGGCGTCACGCTCGCCGAGAGTCGGGAAGGCATCCCGCAGGATTTCCTGTTCCGCACCGGCGGCGCGCAGTCGGTGCGTGGCTATGACTACCAGAGCCTTGGCGTGAGGGAGGGCAGCGCCACCGTTGGCGGCCGCTACCTGGCGACGGCGAGCGCAGAATACGTGCGCTGGTTCCAGCCGCAATGGGGCGCGGCCTTCTTCGTGGATGCGGGCGATGCGGCCGATACCCGGGATGATTTCGATCTGCGCGTGGGCTACGGCGTGGGAGCGCGCTGGCGCAGCCCGGCGGGGCCGCTGGCGATCGACCTCGCCTGGGGGCACCAGGAACGCAGCCTGCGCCTGCACTTCGGGGTGGCGATCGCATTCTGATTCGGGCGCTCAGTGCCGGCCCGCCGGGCCGGCAAAGGCGGGGGCTCGCGATAACCTGCGGCGCGGGGCGCGCGGGGCACCGTTCGGGCGCCGCACGTCCACGGCGCGTGCAGTTTCAGCAGCGACCCTTCTTGGCCTGGCCGGGCGGGCAGAAGTCGCCGCGGCGGCGGTCACCCTCGTAGTAGTAGCGCCGTTCCTCGTAGCGCTCGCGCTCGCGGTAGCGGCGATCATCGCGCTCGTTGTCGTAGCCGGCTGCAGCGCCCACGCCGCCACCGATGGCACCGCCGATGATGGCGCCTTCGCGACCGCCAACGGCCTCCCCGATGACCGCGCCCGCCGCGCCGCCGACTGCGCCCCCGATGGCGGTGGAGCCGCCGGCGTGCGCGGTGGTGGCGAGGGACAGGACGACGAGGGCAGAGGCAAGGAGTCGGGTCTTCATGTGCGGTATTCCGTCATTGTTGGATGGCCGCGATCTTAAGCGTGCCCCGCGGGCGATGTCGAACGCGACTTGTCAGTGAATGTTGCCCTTGCGGCCGAAGCTGCGCCGCAACTCGGCGAGCTTCCTCAGGCCCGCGATGACGCGCCCGTTGACCGACTCCGCCGGCAGCGTCCCGTCGCCGTCCGGCGTGCCGGCGGGCAGGCCGGTGAGCAGTTCGAGCGCTTCGTCGACGCCGGCCACCGCCCACACCCTGAAGCGCCCGGCGCGCACCGCGTCCACCACGTCCTGGCGCAGCATCAGGTGGCAGACGTTGGGACGCGGGATGAGCACGCCTTGCTCGCCGCTGAGACCGCGCGCGGCGCAGATGTCGAAGAAGCCCTCGATCTTGTCGTTGATGCCGCCCACCGGCTGCACGACGCCAAACTGGTTCACAGAGCCGGTGACGGCCAGCGCCTGGCGGATCGGCACGCCGGACAGCGCCGACAGCAGCGCCGCGAGCTCTGCGAGCGAGGCGCTGTCGCCCTCGACGCCGCCATAGGACTGCTCGAACACCAGGCTGGCCTTGAGCGACAGCGGCATCGTCCAGCCGAAGCGCGCAGCCATGAAGGCGGACAGGATCAGCACGCCCTTGGAGTGGATCGGTCCGCCGAGCTTGACCTCGCGCTCGATGTCGATCACCTCGCCTTCGCCGACGCGCACCGTGGCGGTGATGCGCACCGGGTGGGCGAAGCTGTCGTCGCCGAGCGGCACCACCGCCAGGCCATTGACCTGGCCGACGTGGCGGCCGGCGGTGTCGACCAGCCACTGGCCGCGCAGGATCGCCTGCTGGTAGTGCAGGCGGAGGCGTTCGTGGCGGCGGCGGTGGGCGTCGAGCGCGGCGGCCACGTGTTCGCGTTCGATGCGGGGCGCGCCCGCAGCGGTGGCGAAGTGCGCGGCCTCGCGCAGGCGGTCGTCGATCGGCTGGGTGCGCGCGCTCAGGCGCTCGGCGTCGCCGGCAAGCCGGGCGGCGTGCTCGATCAGGCGCGCCATGGCCGGCGCCGAGAGCGGTGGCAGGCGGGCACGACGGGCGAGGGTGGCGACCAGGCGGGCGTAGGCGGCGGTGTTGTCCGCGCTGCGCACGATCTCGCTCTCCATGTCGGCGTTGATGCGAAAGAGCGCGCCGAACTCGGCGTCGTACTGGCACAGCAGGTAGTAGACCAGGCGCTCGCCGATCAGGATCACCTTGAGCTCGAGCGTCATCGGCTCGGGCTCGAGCTGCACCGAGCCGGTCACGCCGATGAGTTCGGACAGCGACTCGATGCGCAGCCGCCCCGACCTGAGCGCACGCTTGAGGCCTTCCCAGGCGAAGGGCTGGGCGAGCAGCTTGATCGCGTCGAGCACGAGAAAGCCGCCGTTGGCCCGATGCAGGGCGCCGGCGCGGATCAGGGTGAAGTTGCTGACCAGGGTGCCCATGTGCACCAGATGGTCGATGCGACCGACCAGGTTCTGCAGCGTGGGATGGTCCTCCACGACCACCGGGCGGGTGCCGTCGGCGGGGTTGGGCACCAGCAGGTTCACCAGGTAGCGCTGCACCGTGATGCTGCCGGAGTAGGTCAGGGTGTCGCCGTCGTCCTCGCTGCGCGGGGCCGCGTGCAGCGATTCGCCGCCGGCGATGATGTCCTTGAGCACGTTGTCGAGGTGCGCGCCCACGTCGGGCAGATCGGCGTACCGCGGCCGGAGCTCGTCGATCATGTGGGTGACGGTGGCGCCCAGCGCGTCGCGGCCGGCGTCGCGGATGCGGTTCTGCAGCTCGCGCCGCCAGCGCGGAAACTCGTTCATCAGCAGGTGCATGCGCTCGCGCAGGGTCGTGATGTGCTCGCCGAGCTCATGCTGGCGATCTTCCGGCAGTTTCGCGAACTCCTCCTGCGACAGCGTGCTGTCGGCGTCCTTCATCGGCAGGAAGGCGAAGCCGTGCGGAGTGCGCAGCAGGGCGACGCCCAGCGTCTGGGCCTCGTCGCCGAGCTGGCGCAGCGCGGTCTCCTCGCGCTGCTTGGCTTCTTCCTGCAGGGCCTCGATGCGATTGCGGTATTCGTCGCTCTCGAACACGGCGGCGATCGCCGGGATCAGCTCCTCGACGAAGCGTTGCATGTCGTCGCGGAAGGCCGGACCGCGGCCGCAGGGCAGACGCAACAGGCGTGGATGCGAGGCCTCGTCGAAGTTCCACACGTAGCACCAGTCGGCGGGCGGCGGGCCGTCGTGGCGCTCGGCTTCGAGCAGGCGTGTGACGATGGCATGGCGGCCGCTGCCGGTGTCGCCGAGCACGAAGAGGTTGTAGCCTTCGGCACCGATGTCGAGCCCGAGCCGGATCGCTTCGACCGCGCGGCCGTGGAGGTCGGCGGCGTCCAACTCGGGCAGGGTGTCGGAGGTCTCGAAGCCGAGCGCTCCGGGGTCGCAGGCACAGAACAGCTGCTCGGCGGCAAGCGGGGCATGCTGGGGCATGGTGGGGCCTCGCGCGGTTCGGGTTGTTCCGCGCCATCATAAACCCCGGCAGCGGCTCAACGGACCAGGAAGGGCAGGTTGGCGGTCGCCGCCTTGCCGTTTCGATCGCGCACGGTGATGAACAGGCGGTAGGCGCCCGCCGCCGGGGGCGCCAGGAAGCGCACCGTCGCCGCATCGGCTTGCAGCACGCGGACGTCGATGCGCGGCGGGGGCGTCTCGGCGTCGCCGCCCTTGCGCAGGTCGGTGGCTTCGGCACGGACCGTCCACTCGGTGGCGAGGGCGCTGCCGTCGTGCGCGACGGCGTCCACACCGGCGGAGACCTCCGCGCCGGGGGCGAATTCGTCCGCGCCGATGCCGATGCCGCGGATCACCGGCGCGGGCTTCGCCACCGGGCGCCCCCACGCGGCGGCGAGGGCGTCGGTCATCGCAGTCTGGCTGCCGTCGGCGAGGAGCAGGCCATGCCAGGTCGCGGTCTGCTCCTGCTTGGCGCCCCACAGGAAGGGGAAGGCGCCGCGGATCTGCGGCTGGTCCTCGAGGAAGGCGAGCGCCGAGGTGAAGAAGCGCGCCTTCTCGGTGCTGGTGAGCTCCACCGGCGCGCCCCAGGGTTTGCGGCCGGCCTGCCACTGGCCGAGCGGACCGAGCTCGGCGATCACCACCGGCTTGGTGATGCGCGCCTCGCGCAGCCGCTGCGGCAGGTCGAAGACCGCGCCGGCATAGACGTTGATGCCGAGCAGGTCGACGTTGGGGCAGCAGCCGGCGAGCGCGCGGAAGGCGTCCATGCCCGTGTCGGCGACCACCATCAGGGTCGGGCGCGCGGGGTCGAGGCGCTTCACCAGGCCGGCGAGGCGGTCGATCTCGCGCCACAGCGGCAGCGGGTCGGCGACACCGGTCTCGACCTCGTTGCCCACGCCCCAGGCGAGCAGGGCGGGGTGATCGCGGTGGCGCGCAACGGCGGCGAGCAGCGTCTGCTCCTGGGCACGCACCGCCTGTTCGTCGGCGTAGTCGAAGCCATGGCGCGGGTGCTCGACCCACAGCCCCATTACCACCTTCATGCCGAGGCGCCCGGCCTCGTCGAGCACCCAGGCGTCGGCTTCGCGATACACGCGCACGACCTTGGCGCCGGCGGCTGCCAGGCGTTCGAGCGCGGCGCGGTCGCCCTCGAAAGCGGCGCCCCGCCATTGTTCGGGGGCGGTTGCGGCGCGGACCGGGAGGCCGGGGCAGAGCAGGCAGAAGCAGAAAAAAAGTATGAGTGTGCGCACTTGAAATCCCCGGACCCCGTCCCTATTATTAGCACTCGTTGGCAGTGAGTGCTAACAGGCTTCGCGCGGAGGCCAGCCCCCCGCCGAAGCCCACTGCGAATTTGCTGCGCGGGCTCGTCCCGCAATTCAATCAACCCGACCAGTTGAAACTCATTAGGAGAGAAATCGATGAAGATTCGTCCCCTGCACGATCGCGTGATCGTCAAGCGTCTGGAAGCCGAGCGCAAGACCGCCAGCGGCATCGTGATCCCGGACAGCGCCGGCGAGAAGCCCGATCAGGGCGAGGTGCTGGCCGTCGGCAACGGCAAGATCCTGGACGACGGCAAGGTGCGTCCGATGGCCGTCAAGGTGGGCGACAAGGTCCTGTTCGGCAAGTATGCCGGCCAGACCGTGAAGGTCGAAGGCGAAGAGCTCCTCGTGATGCGCGAGGAAGACATCATGGGCGTGGTCGAGGCCTGAGCCTCCCCCGGTCCCGCACAACGCTAATCGCAACATATCCCGGAGTTTTGAAGAATGGCAGCTAAAGAAGTCAAGTTTGGTGATTCCGCCCGCGAGCGCATGGTCGCCGGTGTCAACATCCTCGCCAACGCGGTCAAGGTGACCCTGGGCCCGAAGGGCCGCAACGTGGTGCTCGAGCGCTCGTTCGGCGCCCCCACCGTGACCAAGGACGGCGTCTCGGTCGCCAAGGAAATCGAGCTGAAGGACAAGTTCGAGAACATGGGCGCGCAGATGGTCAAGGAAGTCGCCTCCAAGACCTCGGACATCGCCGGTGACGGCACCACCACCGCCACCGTGCTGGCTCAGTCGATCGTGCGCGAAGGCATGAAGTTCGTCGCCGCCGGCATGAACCCGATGGACCTCAAGCGCGGTATCGACAAGGCCGTCATCGCCACCATCGAAGAGCTGAAGAAGCTGTCGAAGCCTTGCTCGACCAACAAGGAAATCGCCCAGGTCGGTTCGATCTCGGCCAACTCGGACAGCGACATCGGCGAGATCATCGCCCGTGCGATGGACAAGGTCGGCAAGGAAGGCGTGATCACCGTCGAAGACGGCAAGTCGCTGCAGAACGAACTCGACGTCGTCGAGGGCATGCAGTTCGACCGCGGCTACCTGTCGCCCTACTTCATCAACAACCCGGACAAGCAGGTCGCCATCCTCGAGCAGCCCTTCGTGCTGCTGTTCGACAAGAAAATCTCCAACATCCGTGACCTGCTGCCGGTGCTCGAGCAAGTCGCCAAGTCGGGCCGTCCGCTGCTGATCATCGCCGAAGACGTCGAAGGCGAAGCGCTGGCCACTCTGGTGGTGAACAACATCCGCGGCATCCTCAAGACCTGCGCCGTCAAGGCCCCGGGCTTCGGCGATCGTCGCAAGGCCATGCTGGAAGACATCGCCATCCTGACCGGCGGCCAGGTCATCGCCGAGGAAGTCGGCCTGACCCTCGAGAAGGCCACCCTGGACGACCTCGGCCAGGCTGCGCGCATCGAGATCGGTAAGGAAAACACCATCATCATCGACGGCGCCGGCCAGGCCGAGCGCATCGAAGCCCGCGTCAAGCAGATCCGCGTGCAGATCGAGGAGGCCACCTCCGACTACGACCGCGAGAAGCTGCAGGAGCGCGTCGCCAAGCTGGCGGGCGGTGTTGCGGTGATCAAGGTCGGTGCCGCCACCGAAGTCGAGATGAAGGAGAAGAAGGCCCGCGTCGAGGACGCCCTGCACGCCACTCGCGCTGCAGTGGAAGAGGGCATCGTCCCGGGCGGCGGCGTCGCGCTGCTGCGTGCCCGCGCCAACCTGGCCGGCCTCAAGGGCGACAACCACGACCAGGACGCCGGCATCAAGATCGTGCTGCGCGCGATGGAGCAGCCGCTGCGCGAGATCGTCGCCAACGCGGGTGACGAAGCCTCGGTGGTGGTCAACAAGGTCGTCGAGGGTTCGGGCAACTTCGGCTACAACGCCGCGTCCGGCGAGTACGGCGACATGGTCGAGATGGGCGTGCTGGACCCGACCAAGGTCACCCGCACCGCGCTGCAGAACGCCGCCTCCGTCGCCGGCCTGATGCTCACCACCGACTGCATGGTCGGCGAGCTGGCCGAGGACAAGCCCGCCGCCGGCATGCCGGGCATGGGCGGCATGGGTGGCATGGGTGGCATGGACATGGGCATGTAATTCCTGCCCGGTGTCGCGGGGCGCCTTCGGGGGCCTCGTCCGCCAGCAATGCCAGAAACGGCTCCGCTTCGTGCGGGGCCGTTTTTCGTTCACGGCGCGCGTACGAACGTGCGTCATCGCACGCGCACGAAGGGCGTCGAAGCGTGGGATAATCCGCAGGTTTTCGAGGGAGAAAAGTCGGTGGGGAGTGCGCAGGCCTGATCGAGCGCGCACTCCCCGGAATGCGTTCGCGCAAGCGTTTGCATTCCCGAAGACCGAGCAAAAGGAGAACAGCGGGGACCATTCTCGAAATCTCCGCTTACAACGAACTTACAGCCCAGTACCTATGCGTATCTTGTTGGCGGAAGACGATCCGGTGATCGCCGACGGCATCTCGCGCGCCCTGCGGCGCGGCGGCTGCGCGGTCGATCATGTGGGTGACGGCATGGAAGCGGATGCCGCGTTGGCGAGCCAGGTCTACGACCTGCTCATCCTCGATCTCGGACTGCCGCGCATGAACGGCATCGACGTGCTCAAGCGCCTGCGTGCCCGCAAGTCGGCGCAGCCGGTGCTGATCCTCACCGCGCAGGACGGTGTCGATGACCGCGTGCGCGGCCTCGATGCCGGGGCGGACGACTACCTCACCAAGCCTTTCGCCCTGCCCGAGCTCGAGGCGCGCGTGCGCGCGCTCACCCGGCGCGGCACCGGCCAGCCGCGCTGCATCGAGATCGGTCAGCTGAGCTACGACCAGGCCGACCGCGTCGTGAAGATCGGCGGGCAGCTCGTGGAGCTGTCCGCGCGCGAGATCGGCCTGCTCGAGATCTTCCTGCTGCGGGTCGGGCGTCTGGTCAGCAAGGACCAGCTGGTCGACCACCTGTGCGGCTGGGGCGAAGAGGTGTCGAGCAACGCGATCGAGGTCTACGTGCATCGCCTGCGCAAGAAGCTCGAGGACAGCGGCGTGCGCATCGTGACCGTGCGCGGCCTGGGGTACTGCCTGGAAAACCCAGATGCTGCCCCGGCGGCGAAAGTCTAAGGGCGACAAGGGGAGCAACCCGCCCCGCAAGTCCGGGCCGCCGAACTCGCTGTTCGGCGAGATCCTGGACTGGATGCTCGCGCCCTTGCTGTTCCTGTGGCCGATCTCGATCATCGTCACTCACAACGTCGCCGACAACATCGCCAACCAGCCGTATGACCTCGCGCTCGCGGACAGCGTGCGTGCGCTGGCGCGCCTGGTTTCGGTCGAGGACGGCCAGGTGGTGGTGCATTTTCCCGCGCCGCCGCGCGCGCTCTTCCGTGCCGACCAGGACGACGTTGTCTACTACCAGGTCGCGGACGACAAGGGCACCACCCTCACCGGCGACGCCGACATCCCTGCCGCGCCGCTGCCCCGGTCGCTGATCGGCGAGGAGGTGCTGCTGCGCGACGAGATGATCCAGGGCGAGGAGGTGCGCGTCGCCTACCGCTTCCTGCGGCCCGTGCTCGAACAGCCCGAACTGATCGTGCTCGTGCAGGTGGCGGAGACGCGCAACAAGCGCACCGACCTCGCGTCGCGCGTGGTCACCGGGGTGCTGCTGCCCCAGTTCGCGATCATTCCGCTCGCCGTCGTCCTGGTGTGGGTGGGCCTGAGTCGCGGCATCGCGCCGCTCAATCGCCTGCAGAGTCTGATTCGTCGCCGCCGGCCGACCGACCTGTCGCCGGTGGAGCCTTCCTCCGTGCCCGAGGAGGTGCGCCCGCTGATCGTCGCCTACAACGACATGATGGAGCGTCTGGAGGAGAACCTGCAGGCGCAGCAGCGCTTCATCGCCGACGCCGCCCACCAGATGCGGACCCCGCTCACCGGTCTGAAGATGCAGACCGACCTCGCCATGCACGAGACCGATCCGGATCAGTTGCGGGAGTCGCTGGCGCGGATTGCCGTGAGCACCGACCGTGCCGCCCACCTGATCAACCAGTTGCTGTCGCTCGCGCGTGCGGAGGCCAGCTTCGAGAAGCTCTACGCGGTCGAGACGGTGAGCCTCGACGACGTCGTCCGCGAGGTCGCCCTCGAGCTGTTTCCGCGCGCTCAGGCCAAGCAGATCGACCTCGGCGTGGAGGCGGGCGACCACCCCTTGCTGGTCGAGGGCAACCCCGTCCTGCTGCGCGAGATGGTCAAGAACCTGGTCGACAACGCGGTGAAATACACCCCGCGCGGCGGCAGCGTCACCGCTCGCATCCGCTTCGCCGGCTCGCCGATCCTCGAGGTCGAGGACACTGGACCGGGCATTCCCGAGGCCGACCGCGAGCGCGTGTTCGAACGCTTCTACCGCGTGCTCGGCAGCGGCGTCGACGGCTCCGGCCTGGGGTTGCCGATCGTGCGCGAGATTGCCGACCTGCATCGCGCAACCGTGACGCTGGATGCGAACCCCGCCGGACGCGGCACGCTGGCGCGGGTCGTGTTTCCTCGCAGCCACCTGCAGCCGCCGCCGCGGGTGCAGGGTGACCATGACGCACTGCGCTGAGGCCCGTTCGGGCGTGCGCGCAGTCCATGATTCATGAAGTATTTGACATCGACGAATCGCCCGCTATAATGCGGACCTCGTTGGCCAGTTAGCTCAGTTGGTAGAGCAGCGGATTGAAAATCCGCGTGTCCGTGGTTCGATTCCGCGACTGGCCACCAGAACGAAGAATGGGCCGACCTCGTGTCGGCCCATTTGCTTTGCGGTGGTCGATCTGGCAGAAGTGGCTGATTCGGCTCAATTTTGGGCCTGTTTTGCGGTGCTATAATCCGCTCCGCTCCGATCCAACTCCGCTCCGCATGCAACTTTTTGCCCTTGGCCTGAACCATCACACCGCGCCGCTCGCGATCCGCGAACGCGTGGCGTTTCAGCCCGAGCGGCTGGGTCAGGCCCTGCACGACCTGTCGCGTGCGGATTCGGTGCGCGAGGCGGCGATCCTGTCGACCTGCAACCGCACCGAGCTCTATTTCGCGGCCGAGCAGCCGCAGCATGCCGCCGACTGGCTGGCGCGCTTTCATCAGCTCGCACTCACCGAAGTCTCGCCCTACCTCTATTCCTACCCGCAGCGCGATGCGATCCGGCACGTCTTCCGGGTGGCGAGCGGGCTCGATTCGATGGTGATCGGCGAGCCGCAGATCCTGGGCCAGGTCAAGGACGCCGTCCGCTACGCGGAAGAGGCGGGCACCATGGGCGTGCTGCTGCACAAGCTGTTCCAGAACACGTTCGCGGTGGCGAAGGAGGTCCGCTCGACGACAGCGATCGGCGCCAACACGGTGTCGATGGCTGCGGCTGCCGTGCATCTGACCGAGCGCATCTTCGAGCGCGTGTCCGATCAGCACGTGCTCTTCATCGGCGCGGGCGAGATGATCGAGCTCTGTGCCGCCCACTTCGGCGGCGCGAAGCCCAGGTCGATGACCGTGGCCAACCGCACCGAGGAGCGCGCGCAGGCGCTGGCCGCACGGTTCGGCGCCAATACCATGCGCATCGACCAGATCGGCGAGGCATTGCCGCGCTTCGACGTGGTGGTGTCCTGTACGGCCGCGCCGCTGCCTATCGTCGGCCTCGGCATGGTCGAGCGCGCGGTCAAGGCGCGCCGCCACCGCCCGGTGGTGATGGTCGATCTTGCCGTGCCGCGCGATATCGAGCCCGAGATCGCCGAACTCGACGACATCTTCTTGTACACGGTCGATGACCTTGCCCAGGTCGTCGAGGCGGGCATGGAGTCGCGCCAGCAGGCGGTGATCGAGGCCGAGCAGATCATCGACACCCGCGTCGAAGGCTTCCTGCACTGGATGTCGACGCGCGATGCGGTTCCGGCCATCCGCGCCCTGCGCGAGCATGCCGAGGGGCTGCGCCAGGCCGAGCTCGAGCGCGCGGTGCGCCTGCTTGCCAAGGGCGAGGACCCGCAGCGCGTGCTCGAGGCCTTGTCGCATGGCCTCACCAACAAGCTGATGCACGGCCCCACCCGCTTCCTGAATCAGGCCGAAGGCGAACACAAGGCCGAGGCCGGCCGCGTGGTGCGCGAGCTCTTCAACCTGTCCCGCGACCACCACTAGCCGCGCGGCTCCGCGTGCCGCCGCCTGCCGGCGGCGCGCGTGCGCCCGTCCATCGCCATGAAGCAGAGCATCCGCGACAAACTCGAACACCTCGCCAGTCGGCTCGAAGAGCTGGACCGCGCGCTCGCCTCCGAGGAGGGCGCCCGCGACATGAACGCCTTCCGCGACCTGTCGCGCGAGCGCGCCGAGATCGAACCGGTGGTAGCGCTGTACCGCGACCACCGCCAGGCCGAGGCCGACTGCGCCACGGCGCGCGAACTGCTCGCCGACCCCGAGATGCGCGAGCTCGGCGAGCTGGAGTTGGCGGAAGGCGAGGCGCGCATCGTCGAACTGGAGGCCGAACTGCAGCGCGCGCTGCTGCCGCGCGACCCCAACGACGCGCGCAACCTCTTCCTCGAGATCCGCGCCGGTACCGGCGGCGACGAGGCCGCGCTGTTCGCCGGCGACCTGCTGCGCATGTACACCCGCTACGCCGAGCGCCAGCGCTGGAAGGTGGAGATCGTCTCGGCGAGCGAGTCCGACCTCGGCGGCTACAAGGAGGTCATTGCCCGCGTGGTCGGCAACGGCGCCTACTCGAAGCTCAAGTTCGAATCGGGCGGCCACCGCGTGCAGCGCATCCCGGTCACCGAGACCCAGGGCCGCATCCACACGTCTGCGTGCACGGTCGCCGTGCTGCCCGAGGCCGACGAGGTCGAAGCGGTGGACATCAACCCCGCCGACCTGCGCATCGACACCTTCCGCGCCTCGGGCGCGGGCGGTCAGCACATCAACAAGACGGATTCGGCGGTGCGCATCACGCATATTCCGACCGGCATCGTCGTCGAATGCCAGGACGACCGCTCGCAGCACCGCAACAAGGCGCAGGCGATGGCGGTGCTGGCCGCGCGCCTCTACGACGCCAAGGTACGCGCGCAGCAGAGCGCCGAGGCCGCGCAGCGCAAGAGCCTGGTCGGCAGCGGCGACCGCTCGGAGCGCATCCGCACCTACAACTTTCCGCAGGGCAGGGTCACCGACCACCGTATCAACCTCACCCTCTACAAGCTCGATGCGGTGATGCAGGGCGAGCTCGACGAGCTGGTCGATGCCTTGACCCTGGAACACCAGGCCAGCCTGCTCGCTGCACTGGCGGACGACTGATGAATACGCCAACGCTTCCGCCCGCGGGCGAGGTTGACATCGCCGGCGCGCTCGCCTGGGCGCGCGCACGGATCGACCAGATGGATGCGCGCGTGCTCCTGCGCCACGTGCTGCAGTGCCCGGCAGCGCGCCTGGTGGCCTGGCCCGAGCAGAAGCTGGCCGCCGAGGACTGGGCGAACTACCGCAGCCTCGTCGAGCGCCGCGTGGCCGGCGAGCCGGTGGCCTATCTCACCGGCACACGCGAGTTCTACGGGCGCGAGTTCATGGTCACGCCGGCGGTGCTGATCCCGCGCCCCGAGACCGAGCTGCTGGTCGAGCTCGCGCTCGCCCATTTCGCCGGCCAGCGCGGCGTGCGGGTGCTCGACATGGGTACCGGCAGCGGTGCGCTGGCAGTGACGCTGGCGCTGGAGATGGATGCGCCCGACGTGATCGCGCTCGACCGCTCGCGCGAGGCCCTGTGGGTGGCGATGGCCAACGCCGCGAGGCTCGGGGCGAGCGTGTCCTTCGTGCAGAGCGACTGGTTCGCCGCGCTCGGCGACGAACAGTTCGGCCTCATCGTCGCCAATCCGCCCTACATCGCCGCCGCCGACCCGCACCTCGAGCAGGGCGACGTCCGCTTCGAGCCCCGCGGCGCGCTCGCCGCCGGGCCGCAGGGCCTGGACGACCTCGCCGAGATCGTCGCCGGCGCCCCGGCGCGGCTGGTCGATGGTGGCTGGCTGTTCCTCGAGCATGGCTACGACCAGGCGGCGGCCGCGCGCGGCCTGCTCGCCGATGCCGGCTTCGCGTCGATCGGGTCGTGGAAGGATCTGGCCGGCATCGAGCGCGTGTCCGGCGGGCGCTGGCTCGGCCGCCGCTGAGTCTTGCATCACCTGTTGACGCTATCGCCGGCCGCCCCCTAGAATTCTTGACTGTTTAACTCGACTTTTTCAGGTATCAACCATGGACATCCAGGACGTCATCCGCGATCAGGTCACCAACAACGACGTGGTGCTCTACATGAAGGGCACGCCGCAGTTCCCGCAGTGCGGCTTTTCTTCCACCGCCGTGCAGATCCTCAAGGGCTGCGGGGTGCGCGAGGTGCTCGCGGTCAACGTGCTCGCCGACAACGACATCCGCCAGGGCATCAAGGACTTCTCCAACTGGCCGACGATTCCGCAGCTCTATGTGAAGGGCGAGTTCGTGGGTGGCAGCGACATCATGCGAGAGATGTACGAGAGCGGGGAGTTGCTGCAGGTGTTGAAGGATGCGGGGGTGGTGGGCGGGGATGCAGCCTGAGCGTTCTTCTGCGCAGCTGACCCTGTGAACTGTCGGTTTTCTTTACACTGATCGATATGTTTTTGGCTTATGCGCGGCGTGCCCATGTTGCAAGCTGCTGATCACGCAGGTTTTTAAAGAGAACGCGCCGCAACGGCGCGTTTTTTGCTTCTGTATCGGTATCCGTGATCAAATACCGGCTTCAGGACGCTCGGGATGTATATCCTGAACGCCGAGCCCCAAAGCCAGAGAGATAAACCATGTCCGCTCCCGACAACACTAGCCATGAAAAGCGTCGGCGCCTGATCAAGGCGGCCGCCGCGGCGCCGGTCGTCTTTACGCTGCCGAGCGGAGCGGCGCTTGCCGCCACGAGCAGCCCGACCTGCGACGCAAAGAGCCTCACCCGCTTCAATACCAGCTCGGTGGACGCCGTCGTGAGTGAACCTGGTGACGGTTGGGTTCGGGGTCGGTTCCAGTCATGGACGTTCCGGATCAAGAGTGAGAATTCGAGTTCGATCGGATTCAAGCATCTCGGTAACTGGTATGTCGTGTCGAATGGCTCTGCATCCCTCGTCCTGGGCGAGGTTTTCACGAACGGCTCGAATGCGCCGAGTGAGCGGTTGGATCAGTACCACTACGTGTTACTGAATTACCCCGACCAAACCAGCTTGGTTTTCAACGCCTCGCAGGCCGACATCGCTCCGATCGCGGGGGCGTCGTGCTGGAACTCCCTGACGCCGTCGGCAAACATCCCGGCCAGTAATACCGTTGTCATCCTCTCCTGACCCCGCACGGTGCTGGCAAGACGTTCGGCAGTGCGCTTCCTCGGCGAGGGAGCGGTCGTCTTCAACTCCCTTACCTGGCAGACACATCTCCTGCCCGCAGAACTTGCGGCCGTTGCCGCAGAAATTTGCGAGCTCGCTGCGTCCGGGCCCGTGACGCCGGAGCGGCTGCAACAGCAGCTCGCACGTGAATCCGGCCTCTCTTGCGAAGATTTCGAGGCGCTGGTCGCTGCACTCTCAGAGATCGGGTTGCTCGACGCATGACGCTCACGGAAAGCCCGGGGCCAAGGGCTTTAGGAGATCTCGGGTCGGTCAAGAGACGCTTGGGTGGCGAGGGCGTCTGCTTGGACTACGGTGCCTGCGTGGTGCGCGTGCGCAGTGCAGTGGGGCAGTTCAGTGGGCCGTTCGCATCCGTGTATCGGCATTTCTCGCTGGGGGATGCGTTCCCCTTCGTCGATTTCCACGTCGACATCGAGCCTGGCGCCGGGTTTCGCCGCTGGGTGCGCCCTCAATCCCGTTTCCTGATCGACTGCGTCCAGCCCTTCGACCCCTTTGCGGCCAGCCATGCCTTGCCGCACTACGAGTGGGGCCTGAACTGGAGCTTCGCACAGCGTTTCAACCAATATGTGTTACTGCACGCGGGTGTGCTCGCGGTGGGTGACCGTGGGCTGATCCTGCCGGCCATCCCTGGCTCGGGCAAGAGCACGCTGACCGCGGCGCTGATGCTCGCGGGCTTTCGGTTGCTCTCTGACGAATTCGGCGTGCTTCGTCCGCGCCAGGGGGATTTCCTGGCTATGCTCAAACCGGTCGCGCTGAAGAATGCCTCGATCGAGGTCATTCGCCGATTCAGCCCGAGTGCGGAGATCGGGCCCACCTTCTCTGCGACGCGCAAGGGCGACGTTGCACACCTTGCGCCGGACGTCACGAGTGTAGCCGCGGTTCACCAGCCGGCTCGACCGGCGGTGATCGTCTTTCCAGCCTGGCGCGAGGGTGCTGCGCTCGAGCTGCAGCCGCAGGCGCCCGAGCAGGCCTTCACGCGGCTCGCATTCAACAGCTTCAACTATGGCCTCCTCGGGCGCATCGGTTTCGACGCGGTGGCCGATCTGGCGGCCGCGTGTCCGGCGTATCAACTTACCTATAGCCGTCTCGATGAGGCCGTGCGTGCTCTGCGGAGCCTCGTCACCGTGTCTTCAGAGGGGGGAGCCAATGGCTGAGCGTCTCCCGCAGCCGCTGGCGCACCTGCTGGCAATCCTGCAGGACCCGCAGCGTGTTGAGGGAGTCGCGCTGCCGGACTGGGAGCCGGTGATCCGGCTTGCCCGTGCAGCGCGCGTGCACGCCACGCTCGGTCACCGCCTATCGGCGAATCCGCACTTCTGGGCCAGGGTGCCAGAACAGCCGCGCGGTCATCTCCAGGCGGCAATGAACTTTGCTGCTTGGCGCCGGCATCTGCTCGACACCGAGTTGCGCGCGCTGGACTCACAGCTGCCAGCCGATGTCGAGGTCGTGCTGATCAAGGGGGCGGCCTATCATGCGCAGCGCCTGCCGCTTGCCGATGGCAGGCTGGTGGCCGACATCGACCTGCTGGTGCGCCGTGCGGATCTGGATGTTGCGGAGGCGGCCTTAATTGAAGCTGGCTGGTGCTCGACCGTCACCGACCCCTACGACCAGCGCTATTACCGAGAATGGAGCCACGAAATTCCACCGATGCAGGCCGAAGGCCATGCCCTCGAGTTGGATCTGCACCACGGTATCGCACCGGTGACCAGTCGCTGTCAGCCTGATCCAGTGGTGCTCTGGGCTGGTAGACGGCGTCTGCCGGATTCGCGTTACTTCGTGCTCGACCCGGTGGATCAGTTGATTCATGCGGTGGTGCACCTGTTTCAGGACACTGAGCTCGATGGGCGTCTGCGCGACCTCCTCGATATCGACGCCATGCTGCGTGCCTTGCCCGATGATGGCGGGGAGCACGATGCGCTTGCGGCGCGCGTGGGGATGTTCGGAGCCGGGGACCTGTTCTGGCATGCGTTGGGTGCCTGCCAGCGCTGGCTCGGGACGCCCGTGCCAGCCGTGCTGTGGCCCTCGCCTCCGTCTCATATGCACGTTGCGCTGATGGCGTGGATGCTGCCGCGCACCTTATTGCCCCGTTTGCCAGAAGAGCCCGCTGGGCTTCGTGGTTCGCTTGCAGCGAAGGCGGCCCATCTGCGATACCACCGCATGCGCATGCCCATGGGCCTTTTGCTGCGCCATTCGTTGGCAAAGGGGTGGCGACGACTTCGACTTCGCCGTGTGCGGTAGTTCTTTTGTGCTGGGCGCGCTGACCTGTTCTTCCGATGGCGTGCCTTCCTTTAGTTAGCGCTGCGGCGACTTAATCCGCCCGCCGCGCCAGCTCCTCATTCAGCCTCGTCGCCAGCCGCATCGCCTCCCTCAGATACCCCTTTCCGAACAGATTCAGATGGTTCAGCACGTGATACAGGCTGTACAGCATCTTCCGCTGCTCGTAATCCTCATGCAGCGGCCAGGCCTTGCGGTACTCGGCATAGAAGCTCGACGGAAACCCTCCGAAGAGTTCGCTCATCGCCAGGTCCGACTCGCGGTCGCCGCGATGCACCGCCGGGTCGAAGATCACCGGCGTGCCATCGGCCAGCATCGCGGCGTTGCCATGCCAGAGGTCGCCGTGGAGCAGGCTCGCGCTCGGGCGGTAGTCGAGGAAGAGCGCAGGCACGCGGTCGAGCAGGCGCTCGCCCTGGCGGTGGAGGTCGCCGCCGTAGCCGTTGGCACGGGCGAGCTCGAACTGCGGGCGCAGGCGCTGATCGACGACGAAACGGGCCCAGTTGGCCTGGTGCCCGTTGCGTTGCGGTGTGCTGCCGATGAAGTTGTCGCGCGGCCAGCCGAAGTGCTCACGGGTGTCGCGGTGCAGGCGGACGAGGGCCTCGGCGCAGCGGGCGCCGTCCGCGGCTGTGGTCACGGGCCGCAGTTCGAGCCATTCGAGGACGAGGAAGGCGTGCGTGTCGTCGGCTTCGCAGGCGATCACCGCCGGGGTGCGGAAGCTCGCGCTCGATGCGATCGCGGCGAGGCCGTCGGCTTCGGCCTCGAACATCGGCAGGCGGCTGGCCTCGCCGAGCTTGACGAAATAGCGGCTGCCGACATCGTCGTCGATGCGCAGGGCGACGTGGATGCTGCCGCCGCGGATCTCGTGCTGGCTGGCAATGCGGAAGGCGCTGCCGGTGTGCCGGCGGATGGCGTCTTCGATCGCGGCGAGGGCGGGATGCGCGGGCGTAGGGGCAGGGGTGGTCGGCGTCATAGGTTGGCGATGCGGGCGCTCGCCTGCGACAGGCGGGTGGCCAGCACTTCGAGGAAGGCCTGGTAGAAGTGCATGCGGCAGGTGTCGCTCGCGCGCTTGAGCGCGCTGGCGCGGATGGTGACGAGGGCGGCGTCGGTGGCGGCCTCCACCGAGGCCGAGCGCACGCCGCGCGCGGTCGAGAACACGGCGATCTCGCCGAAGCAGTCGCCTGGGCTGAGGATGTCGAGCAGGTGGCCGTGCTTCTTCACGCGCGCCTCGCCCTCGATGACGAAGCTGATCGCGTCGCCGCGTTCGCCCTCCTTCATGATCAGCGTGCCGGCGCGCGTGCGGCTGAAGCGCGAGAAAGCGATGACCTCCCACAGTTCGGCGTCGGCGAAGCGGTGAAAGAAGCGCATCGCGCGCAAGGCCTCGAACTTGCCGGTGTCGCCCAGGGCCTCCACTGTCGGCGCCGCGCCGCGGTTGCGGAAGGCGAGCGCGAGGTCGTGGGAGAACTCGTTCCAGCTCTGGTAGCGGCGATCGACGTCCTTCTCGGTGGCACGGCGCACGATGGCGTCGAGTGCCTCGGGCACCTCCGGGCGCAGCTCGGAGGGCAGTGGCGGGGTGTCATGGGCGATGCTGTAGAGCAGGCTGTAGCTGTTGTCCTGCTCGAAGGGCAGGCGGCCGGTGAGGAGTTGGAACATCACCACGCCGAGCGAGTAGATGTCGGTGCGGTGGTCGAGCGGCACCTCGCGCACTTGCTGCGGCGACATGTAGGCGGGCGAGCCGACGCCGGCGATCTGCGTGGTCTCGCGCGCGGTATGCAGCGCGGCGCCGAAGTCGGAGATGCGGATCTCGCTGCTCTCGGGCGCCATCAGCAGGATGTTGGCGGGCTTGATGTCGCGATGGGTGATGCCCTGGTGGAAGGCGTAGTCGAGGGCGCGGGTGGCCTTGAAGACGATCTCGATGACGCGCTCGAAGGGGGCGAGCGATTCGGGGCGGCCGATGTCGTCGAGGGTGCCGCCGGGCACGTAGTCCATGACCAGCCAGGCGTCACCGTCGCTCACCATCGCATCGTGGATGCGGACGATGTGCGGGTGGCTGAGCTTGCGGGCGAAGGTGGCCTCGTTGAGGAAGATCTGGCGCAGCAGGCGTCCGCGCTGGGGGTCGCCGACGATCTCCCGGCGCAGGCGCTTGATGGCGACCTCCGCCTGGCGGAACGGGTCCCAGGCGAGGAAGACCGCGCTCGTGGCGCCGCCGCCGATCTGGCGGCGGAGCTCGTATCGACCGATGCACTCCGCCATCGGCGCGGTCATGGTCGTGGTGGTGTCGGCCTCAGCCGAGGCGCGCGCGGGCGCGGGCCACCGCGGCGCGCACCTGCTCGGGGGCGGTGCCGCCGATGTGCTGGCGCGAGGCCAGCGAGCCTTCGATCGTCAGCACGCCGAACACGTCGTCGCCGAGGCGCTCGGCCGCACCCGGCACGTGCGCCATGGCGATGCGCAGCTCGTCGAGCGAGAACTGCGGCAGGTCGCAGCCCTTGACGTCGGCTGCACGTACGGCCAGCGCGACCGCTTCGTGTGCATCGCGGAAGGGCAGGCCCTTCTTGACCAGGTAATCGGCGAGGTCGGTGGCGGTGGCATAGCCCTGGCTGAGCGCGCCGCGCATGGCGTCGGCCTTGACCCGGATGCCAGTGATCATGTCGGCGTAGATGCGCAGGGTGTCGATGACCGTGTCGGCGGTGTCGAACAGCGGTTCCTTGTCTTCCTGGTTGTCCTTGTTGTAGGCCAGCGGCTGGCCCTTCATCAGGGTGAGCAGGGCGATCAGGCTGCCGTTCACGCGACCGGTCTTGCCGCGCACGAGCTCGGGCACGTCCGGGTTCTTTTTCTGCGGCATGATCGAGCTGCCGGTGCAGAAGCGGTCGGCGAGGTCGATGAAGCCCACGCGCGGGCTCATCCACAGGATCAGCTCCTCGGACAGGCGCGACAGGTGGGTCATCAGCAGCGCGGCGGCCGCGCAGAATTCGATCGCGAAGTCGCGGTCGCTGACGGCATCCAGCGAGTTGAAGCAGACCTCGTCGAAGCCGAGCTCGGCAGCGACGAACTCGCGGTCGATCGGGTAGCTGGTGCCGGCCAGTGCCGCCGAGCCCAGCGGCAGGCGGTTGACGCGGCGGCGGCAGTCGGCAAAGCGCTCGGCGTCGCGCCGGCTCATCTCGTAATAGGCCATCAGGTGGTGGCCGAAGGTGACCGGCTGAGCCACCTGCAGGTGGGTGAAGCCGGGCATCGGCGTGTCGGCGTTGGCCTCGGCCACATCCAGCAGGTTGCGCTGGAACTCGGTGATCAGCGCCAGGATCTGGTCGATCGCGTCGCGCAGCCACAGGCGGATGTCGGTGGCGACCTGGTCGTTGCGGCTGCGGCCGGTGTGCAGGCGCTTGCCGGCATCGCCCACGAGCGCGGTGAGGCGCTTCTCGATGTTGAGGTGCACGTCCTCGTCGTCGAGGCTCCAGGCGAACTCGCCGCGCTCGATCTCGCCCTTGATCTGCGCCATGCCGCGCTCGATGTCGGCGAGGTCCTGGGCGCCGATGATGCCCTGGCGGGCCAGCATCTTCGCGTGCGCGAGCGAGCCGCGGATGTCCTGCGCGGCCATGCGCTGGTCGAAGAACACGCTGGCGGTGTAGCGCTTGACGAGGTCGGAGACGGGTTCGGTGAAGCGGCCGGACCAGGCCTTGGCGGGCGCCTCGGCGGCGGCGTTTGCACCGGCGGACGGCGTCGGGGTGTCTGTCATAATGAGGGCGGAGAAACGAATCGGGCGGAACGAGTCGGGCGGCGCGCCGCTGCAGGGTCGCCGCAAGGAAAAACGCCGCTTACGCGACGCACAGGAATGCTCGAAAGTATAAAGCAAAAGCCTTCCGGCCTCGCCGCACCGCGGCTGCCGGACTTCCGCAATCTCGGCGTGATGCTGCGCATCCTGCTCGCCGTGAATCTGCTCGCGCTCCTCACCGTGCTGCTGCGGGTGGATGAGGCTGCCCGCCTGCTGCCCGAGATCGCGCTCATGGCGGGCCGGGTGGAGTTGCCGCTGCTGCTGGCCGTGCTGGCGCTCTACCTTTTTGCGCCGGCCCTGCGCAGGCTGCCTCCGCGGCTCGCGCTCGCTGTGGTGTTCGTCCTCACCGGGCTCGCGGCGCTCGCCAGCGGCGCGCTCGTCGGTGCGCTCGGCGAGGGCGGCGTGCGCGCGCTGGCGTGGGCCTGGGGGGCGACCATCGTCTGCCTGTGGTACTTCGACTACCGCAGCCAGCGACTCTCCCCCGCCTTGGCCGAGGCGCGCCTGCTGGCGCTCACGGCGCGCATCCGGCCGCACTTCTTCTTCAACAGCCTCAACGGCGTGCTCGGGGTGATACGGGCCGACCCGCGCCGCGCCGAGCGCGCGCTCGAGGAGCTTGCCGACCTCTTCCGCTCGCTGATGCAGGATCACCGCGAGCGCGTGCCGCTGCGCGACGAGCTGGCGGTGTGCGAGCGCTACATCGATCTCGAGCGCCTGCGCCTCGACGAGCGCCTCGCCGTGCGTTGGGAGTTCGCGGTGAACGGCGCCGCGGTGGCGCCCGGGGACCTGAACCACGCGCACATGCTGGAGGCGCGCGTGCCGCCGCTGTTGCTCCAGCCCGTGCTCGAGAATGCCGTCTACCACGGCATCGAGCCCTCGTCCGAGGTCGGTGAAGTGGTCGTGCGCGTCGCCTTGCGCGGTGACGAGCTGTGCCTGGAGGTGGATAACCCGGTGTGCGACGCCGCGCGTCACCAGGCCGGCAACCGCATGGCGCTCGACAACATCCGCGAGCGCCTGATGCTCTTCTACGACCTCGAGGCCGGGCTCGACATCGAAGAGGGTGGGGGGCGCTATCGCGTGCGCATCCGCCTGCCGTTCCGCAAGGAGTCCTGATGCAAGATCATCCCGATGCCTCCCCTGTTCCTGCCGACCAGGCCAGCAAGCCGCCGCTGCGCGTGCTCATCGTCGATGACGAGGCGCCGGCCCGAACGCGTCTGCGCGATCTGCTCGGTGACCTTGCCGCCAGCCACCCGACGCGCATCTCGGGCATGGCTGCGAACGGCGTCGAGGCGCTGCGCCTGCTCGAGGCCGAGGCGGCGGACCTGGTGCTTGCCGACATCCGCATGCCGACGATGGACGGCGTCGAGCTTGCCCGCCACCTGGCCCGCCTGCCCCGGCCGCCGGCGGTGATCTTCGTCACCGCCTACGACCAGTACGCGGTGCAGGCCTTCGAGCTCGCGGCGGTCGACTACCTGCTCAAGCCGGTGCGTGCGGAGCGCCTGGCCGCCGCTCTGGGCAAGGTCCCGCAGCCGCGGATCCCTGACGCCGCGCTGGCCGGCCTCGCGCCTGGCGAGCGCCGTCACTTCAGCGTCAGCGAGCGCGGCCGCATCCTGCTGCTGGCCGTGGCCGACGTGCTCTACCTGCGTGCCGAGCTCAAGTACGTGACCGCGCGCACGGTCGAGCGCGAGTACGTGCTCGACGAGTCGCTGGTGCATCTGGAGGAGGAGTTCCCGCAGCGCTTCCTGCGCCTGCACCGCAACTGTCTGGTCGCGCGCGACGCGGTGCAGGGGGTGGAGCGCGTCGGCGAGCAGGACGGCGTCGACGCGCACTGGGCAGTCCTGATCAGGGACCTGGGCGAGCGCCTGCCGGTGAGCCGGCGGCAGTGGCCGGCGGTGCGGCAGGCGCTCGGCCTGTAGCGGTGCTCAGCCGCTGTTGCGCAGGCCGGCGGCGATGCCGTTGATCGAGATGTGGATGCCGAGGCGGATGCGTTCGTCGTCACCCTCGTTCGCGGCGCTCTCGCGATGACGGCGCAGCAACTCGACCTGCACATGGTTGAGCGGGTCGAGGTAGGGGAAGCGGTTGCGGATCGAACGCTTGAGCAGCGGGTTGCCGTCGAGAAGCTCGGTCTGGCCGGTGATCTGCAACACCGCATCGACCGTGGCCTGGTGCTCGGCGCGGATGCGCCCGAAGATCGCTTCGCGCAGCGCCACGTCCTTGACCAGTTCGGCATAGCGGCTGGCGATGGCGAGGTCGGTCTTGGACAGCACCATGTCCATGTTCGACAGCAGGGTGGCGAAGAAGGGCCATTCGGCGTTCATGCGTTGCAGCAGCGCGAGGCCGTCGGCCGGGTGCGCGGCGAGGAAGGCGCGCACCGCGCTGCCGAAGCCGTACCAGCCCGGCAGCATCACCCGGCACTGCGACCAGCTGAACACCCACGGAATCGCGCGCAGATCCTCGATCGCGGTGCTCTTCTTGCGCGAGGCCGGGCGGCTGCCGATGTTGAGCGCGGCGATCTCGCTGATCACCGTGGATTCCCAGAAATAGCGCTCGAAGCCTTCGGTCTCGTAGACCAGGCCGCGATAGGCGGCAAAGGCGGCGTCCGACAGTGCCTGCATGGCGTCGAGAAAGGCCGGTGGCGTAGGTGCCGCACTGGCCGGGCGCAGGCTGGTCTCGAGGGTGGCGGCGACCAGTACCTCGAGGTTGCGCCGGCCGACTTCCGGATTTCCATATTTTGCGCCGATCACCTCGCCCTGTTCGGTGAGGCGGATCTGCCCCTGCACCGCGCCTTCGGGCTGGGCGAGGATGGCCTGGTAGCTCGGCCCGCCGCCGCGGCCCACCGAGCCGCCGCGGCCGTGGAACAGGCGCAGGCGCACGCCGTGGCGGGCGAAGGTGTCGACCAACTCGCCCTCGGCCTTGTACAGCGCCCAGCCGGAGGTCAGAAAGCCGCCGTCCTTGTTGCTGTCCGAGTAGCCGAGCATGACCTCCTGGGTGTGCGCGTGCGAGGCAAGCAGGCCGCGGTAGGCGGGGATCGAGAAGATGCGCTCCATGACGCCGGCGGCGTTCTCCAGGTCGCCGATGGTCTCGAACAGCGGCACGATGTTCACGTCGAGCGTGTTCTCGAGCGGGCGCAGCAGGCCGGCTTCTTTCAAGAGCACGGCGAGCTCGAGCAGGTCGGAGACGTCGTCGGTCTTCGAGATGATGCAGTTGCGGATCGCCGCCGTGCCGTAGCGCAGGTGGGCCTGGCGGGCGGCGCGGAAGATCGCCAGCTCGCCCTCTGTCTCGTCCGTGTAGCGCACGTGCGGCGAGGCGAGTGGGCGGGCGGTGGCGAGTTCCTCGAGGAGCAGGGCGCAGCGCGCCGCCTCGTCGAGGGTGGAATAGGCGCTGCCGGGGCGCGCGACCTCGAGCAGTTCGGCGACCACGCGCTCGTGCACGTCGGAGTTCTGGCGCAGGTCGAGCGGCGCGAGATGGAAGCCGAACACCCGTACTGCGCGGCGCAGGTGGCGCAGCCGACCGCGGGTGAGCGCGGCCGAGCCGTTGGCCGCGAGCGAGCGGTGCAGGGTGTCGAGGTCTTCGGCGAGGGCGGCCGCGCTCGGGTAGGGCGCAGCTTCGGCGACCGCATGGCGCGCCGGGGCGTGGCCGAGCAGGGCGCGGTAGGTCGCCGCCAGGCGCGCGTAGATGCCGGAGATGGCGCGCCGGTAGGGCTCGTCGCTGCGATGGGGCGAGCGGTCGGGCGAGGCGTCGGCGAGCGCGAGCAGGGCATCCGAGGCCGACACCAGGCCGATCCCGAGCGAGAGCTGCGAGCCGAGAATGTGCAGCTCGTCGAGGTAGTAGCCGAGCGCCACCGCGCACTGCATGGCGAGCGCACGCTCGAGCACCTCGGCGGTGACGAAGGGGTTGCCGTCGCGGTCGCCGCCGATCCAGCTCCCTACCTGCACGAAGGCGGCCAGCTCCGGTGCGCCGAGCGCCGGGTCGGCGGCGGCGAGGCGGTCTTCCAGGCTGGCGTAGAGGCGCGGCAGCTCGCGCAGGAAGGTGGTCTCGAAGTACGACAGGCCGTTGTTGACCTCGTCGATCACCGACAGCTTGGCGTTGCGCAGCATGCGCGTCTGCCACAGCGTGAGCACGGCGCGCTTGAGTGCGTCATGACTGGCTTCGGCCTCCTCGGGGGTGAGCTGCATGCGGTCGCGCTCGTCGAGCAGGCGCGCGATCACGGTCTCGCAGTTGAGGATGCTCTTTCTCTGCACCTCGGTGGGGTGGGCGGTAAGCACCGGTGACACCAGCGCGTTGTCGAAGAATTCGACGAGCGCGGCCGCATCGGACGTGCCGCCCTCGAGCGCGTGCCTGAGCGCATGCGCGAGACTGCCTTCGCGCGGCGCCGAGCCGGCGATCAGGTGGGCGCGCGAGCGGCGGATGTGGTGCTGGTCTTCGGCGATGTTCGCGAGGTGCGAGAAGTAGCTGAATGCGCGCACGACCTGGATGGTCTGCTCGCGCGACAGCGCGTCGAGGATCGCCTCGAGCTCGCGGCGGGCGGCGATGTCGTCGTCGCGGCGAAAGCGCACCGAGTTCTGGCGGATGCGCTCGATCAGCTCGAATGCCGCCGCGCCCTGCTGGTCGCGGACGGTGTCGCCGAGCAGGCGGCCGAGCAGGCGGATGTCTTCACGCAGCGGGGCGTCCTTGTCGTGATTCATGTCTTCGCTTATTCCGTGGTCCTGGGTTGGTGGAGCAAGGCCTTCAAGGCCTTGCGGCAAGGGTCGTGCGCGCTTCGTCGATCGCGTTCTCGATGTACTGGCCATAGAAGTCGGCCAGCCGCATGCCCAGGATCGGCTCGCCGAGCGTCCTGCCTTCGGCGTCGAGCACCGCGACCGTCGGGGTGAACTTCGCGCCCAGCGCCCGCGCCAGCCGGCGATGGGTCGTCCGCTGGCCGGCGAAGTCGGTGAGCGGAGCGTCCGAGTCGATGTCGATCTGGCGGAACAGCACGCGCGGCGCGTTTGCCGGATCGTGCGCCATCGGCACCAGGTAGGTCCGGGCCTCGTCGCAGTAGCTGCAACCGGCCTGACTGTAGAGCACCACCATCGGCATCCGCGCCGCCCGCATCGCCGCCGCGTCCCGAGCCAGGTCTCCTGCTGCGGGCAGGCCCGGCTGGGCCGCCGAGAGCGCGATCGGCACGCATGCTAGAATGCCGGCCATTCCGCGCACCATAGGTGCCAACCCTGATGCTGCATTGCGGCAAAGATCAGGCGTTGTTCGCATGAATCCATCCTGTCAGGTGAAAATCCATCGTGAGCCAAGCGACCCCCGAGCGCATCGTCATCGCTACCCGTGAAAGCCGCCTCGCCCTCTGGCAGGCCGAGCACATCAAGGCCCGGCTCGAGGCATTGTATCCCGGCTGCCGGGTCGAGCTTCTGGGCATGACCACGCGCGGCGACCAGATCCTCGACCGCCCGCTCGCCAAGGTCGGCGGCAAGGGCCTGTTCGTCAAGGAGCTCGAGACCGCGCTGCTCGACGGCCGCGCCGACATCGCCGTGCATTCGATGAAGGACGTGCCGATGGTGATGGAGCCCGAGTTCGCGCTGCCCTGCATCACCGCGCGCGAGGTGCCGCTCGACGCCTTCGTCTCCAGCCGCTTCGAAAGCCTCGCCGACATGCCGCCGGGCGCCGTGGTCGGCACCTCCTCCCTGCGCCGCGAGTCGCAGATTCACGCCATGTATCCCTTCCTCGGCGTGACCAGCCTGCGCGGCAACCTCGATACCCGCCTGCGCAAGCTCGACGAGGGCCAGTACGACGCGATCATCCTCGCCGCGGCCGGCCTCACCCGCCTCGGCCTCGGAGAGCGCATCCGCTCGGTGATGCCGGCCGAGGTTTCGCTGCCCGCGGCCGGCCAGGGCGCGCTCGGCATCGAGTGCCTGGCCGCGCGCAAGGACGTTATCGGCTGGCTGCAGCCCCTCGTCGACGCTGACACCACCGCCTGCGTGCTCGCCGAGCGTGCGGTCGCGCGTGCGCTGGCGGGCAGCTGCGAGGTGCCGCTCGGCGCCTATGCGGTGATGCGCGACAGGCGCTTGTGGTTGCGCGGCTTCGTCGCGCGCCCCGATGGCAGCGAGATCGTGCGCGCCGAGCGCGAGGGCGACCCGGCGCAGGCCGAAGCGCTCGGGCGTGCGCTCGCCGAGGAGCTGCGTGCGCAGGGCGCGGAAGCGATCCTTGCCGACATCGGCTGACGCCTCCGCGCGCAAGATCAGATGACGCACGACGGGGCCGCCGCCAAGTCTTCCGCCAAGCGTTCGACGACTGCCGCGCTTGCCGGGCGGACGCTGGTGGTCATGCGCCCGCGCGAGCAGGCGGGCAGCCTGTGCGAGCGTATCCGTGCCGCGGGTGGCAAGGCCTTGCTGTTCCCGGTGATCGCGGTGGGGCCAGCGCTCGATGCCGGACCCCTGGAAGCCATCGTCAGCCGCCTGGACGAGTTCGATCTCGCCTTCTTCGTCAGTCCGAACGCAGCCAATCATGCGATGCAGTTCGTCCTGCCGCGGCGGACCTGGCCGGCGACGCTCAGGGTCGCCACCGTGGGCAAGGGCAGCGAGCGGGTCTTGCGCGGATATGGCTTCGAGCACGTCATTGCGCCGCAGCACGGATTCGACAGCGAGGCCGTGATCGCCCTGCCCGAGTTCGCTCCCGAAGCAGTGGTCGGGCGCAAGGTACTCATCTTCCGCGGCGATGGCGGGCGCGAATTGCTCGCGCAAACCTTGCGCGAACGTGGCGCGAGCGTTGAATATGTCACGTGCTACCGGCGTTTCTGTCCCGAAGTCGCCCCCGAGCTGCTCTTGCAGCCGGTGGCGGGTGGCGAGGTGGACGGCTTGCTGCTCACGAGCAGCGAGGGGGTGCGGAACCTTCGCCAGATGCTAGGCGACGATGGGTTGGCTGCGCTGCGTCCCGTCACGGTGTTCGCCTCCCACCCGCGCATCGTCGCCCAGGCGCGCGCAGCGGGTTTCGAGAACGTCGTGGAAACCCCGGCCGGCGACGACGGCCTGATGCAGGCGCTTGAGAACCACTTTGGTTAGAACTGAGGCCATGAAAGAAGAGATTCCCGCCCTGACCCAGCCGCCGATGGCGCCGCACTCACCTGCGAAGGATGAAGACACCACCCGCCCGGGCGAGTCTCGTGAAGCCTCCTCCGCCGCCGCGCAGGATCCTGCGCACACGCAAGCGCCCACTCCGCCGGCTCCGGCGCCCGTGGCCGAGTCTGGCGAGGCGGGCGGGCGCAGCGCCGCGGCGTGGTGGGCGCTGCTGCTGGCGCTGATCGCGATCGGTGGCGCCGGCTGGGCGGTGTGGCAGGCGCGTGACACGCGTGCGCAGTCGGTCACGCTGCGCGAAGAGCTCGCGCGCCGGCTATCGGACGGCGAGACGGTCGCCGCCGAGGCGCGTGGCATCGTGCGCCAGCAGCAGGAAGTGATCGCCTCCTTGCAGGGCAAGCTCGGCGTGCTCGAGTCGAAGGTCGAGACCACCGAGGGGCAGGCCGCGGCGCTTGAGGCGCTGTATCAGGAGTTCTCGCGCAGCCGGGAGGACGGCGTGATCGCCGAGGTCGAGCAGGCCGTGGCGTTGGCCTCGCAGCAACTGCAGATCGCCGGCAACGTGGAGGCGGCGCTGATCGCGCTGCAGGAGGCGGAGGCCCGTCTCGCCATTCACGATCGCGGCCAGCTTGCGCCGCTGCGCAGGGCACTTGCGCGCGACATCGACGAGCTCCGCCTGCAGCCGGTGCTGGACGTGTCGGGCCTCAGCCTGCGGCTCGAGCGGCTGCTCGAGCATGCGGACGCCCTGCCGCTGGCCTTCGAGGGTCAGCTGCCGGTCGACGCCGCGGTCGGTAGCGAAATGGGGCCTGCCGAAAGCGGCGGGCTCGCGGGCTGGATGGCCAGCGTCTGGCGCTTCACGCAGGCCCTTGCCGCAGACGTGTGGCACGAGGTGCGTACGCTGGTCCGCGTCGAGCGTCTCGACCAGGACGATCCGGTTCTGCTCGCTCCGGCGCAGAACACCTTCCTGCGCGAGAACCTGAAGATTCGCCTGCTCACCGCGCGGCTGGCACTGCTCGCCCGCGATGGCCGTACCTACGAGGCGGATCTTGCCCAGGCGCGCGCTTGGATGGAGCGCTTCTTCGATCTGCGTGAAGAGCGCGTGCAGGCTGCGCTCGCCGAGCTCAAGGCGCTCGAGGCGGTCAAGGTGCGCTACGAGCCGCCCGACCTCAGCGAGACCTTCTCCGCGCTGCGCACCGTGCAGGCGCGCAGCGGCCGACCGCCTCTGCCCAGCGAGCCGGTCAGGCCGGTCGTTGAGACGTCTGCTGCGGCGCCCGCGCCTGAGACTGCCCCGGAAGCACCTGCTGCCACTGCCGCGGATGCACCGGCCGCCGACACGTCGGCCCCGGCAGCGACGCCGGAGCCGTCCGCAGAAGCCGCGCCGTCCGCAGCGCCGGCGGCGAGCGAGTGAGGGCCCGACGATGCGCGCACTGATCTGGCTGATCGGCATCTTCGCCCTCGCCGTCGGCGTGGCGATGGTCGCCGGCGTGAACGACGGCTACGTGCTCGTCGTGCTGTCGCCCTGGCGGGCGCAGATTTCCCTGAACCTGTTCATCGTCCTTCTGGTGGCGGGCGTGGCGCTGATCCATGTGCTGCTGCGCGTACTCGCCCGCACGCTGGCGCTGCCCGCTCGAGTCGCGCAGTGGCGCGACCGCCGTCGTCGCGAGAAGGCCGATCGCTCCCTGCACGATGCGCTCAACGCCCTCTTCGAGGGGCGCTTCTCGCAATCGCTGAAATCGGCGTCCACCGCGTATGCGGCCGCGGACGGCTCTGCAATGGCGGCGCTGGTGGCGGCGCGCGCCGCGCACGGACTGCAGGACGACACGCGCTACCGGGAGTGGCTCGACCATGCCGCCGAACAGGGCAAGGACAGCGAAGTTGCACGGCTGATGACCGAGGCCGAGCTCGCCATCGAGCGCCGCCAGTTCGATGTCGCCGCGGCGCGCCTGGCGCAACTGCGGGAGGCGGGCCACAAGCACATCGCGATGCTGCGCCTGGAGTCGGAGGTGGCACTCGCGCTCGGGCGCTGGGAGGAACTGCTGCACATCCTGCGTCAGCTTCGCAAGCACAAGGCGCTCACGCTCGAACAGGCCGCGCCCGGAATGCGCCGCGCGCACATCGGGCGCATGCAGGAGCTGGAGGCCAGCCCGACCGCGCTTGCCGATTACTGGGAGGCCATCCCGTCCGAGGAACTCCAGGATCGCGGCTTGCTGGAAGAGGCGCTGCCGCTGCTCGCCCGCGCGGGTTGTGCAGCGCGCGCGCGGGCTCAGACCGAGCGCCTGCTGGAAGAACGCTGGGACAGCGGGCTTGCGCGGCTGTACGCCTACTGTGCAGGCTCGGTCGATGAGGCACGTGCCTGCTTGCACCGTGCCGAGACCTGGCTGGAGCGACAACCGCGCGATTCCGGACTCCTGTTCGCGCTCGGCCAGCTCTGCCGGCGTACCGAGCTGTGGGGCAAGGCACAGAGCTATCTCGAGGCTTCGCTCGGGCTCAAGCCGGAAGTGGAAACCCACCTCGCGCTCGCGCACCTGTTCGACACCCTCGAGCGCCGCGACGAGGCCCAGCGCCACTACCGGGCAGCCGCGGAACGCCTTGGGGGCGGGGGGGCGGCCTGAGCCCGCAGGCGCCGCATCGCGGTGAGCCGCCCGCGGTGAGCCCCCGTCGTGCGCCGGGCGTCGGGCTCAGGCCCAGGCGCGCGGCTTGAGATAGACGTCGTAGAGCGCGGCCTCGGGCGAACCCGGCTCCGGGTGCCAGTCGTAGCGCCACTTCACGATCGGGGGCATCGACATCAGGATCGACTCGGTGCGCCCGCCCGACTGCAGGCCGAACAGCGTGCCGCGGTCGAAGACCAGGTTGAACTCCACGTAGCGGCCCCGGCGGTAGGCCTGAAAGTCGCGTTCGCGCTCGCCGTAGGGCGTGTCGCGCCTGCGCTCGGCGATCGGCAGATAGGCGTCGAGGAAGGCGTCGCCGACCGCTTTCGTCAGGCCGAATGCGGTGTCGAAGTCGGTCTTGCCATCGGCGCCGTGGTCGTCGAAGAACAGTCCGCCGACGCCGCGCGGCTCGTTGCGATGCTTGAGAAAGAAGTAGCGGTCGCACCAGTCCCTGAGGCGTGCGTATTCCGCCTCGCCACCCCAGGGCAGGACCGCAGCCTTGCAGGCGCCGTGGAAATGGCGCACGTCCTCCTCGAAGGGGTAGTAGGGCGTGAGGTCCATGCCGCCGCCGAACCACCACACCGGCGTCTTGCCCTCGGCCAGGGCAACGAAGCAGCGCACGTTCATGTGCACCGTCGGACAGTAGGGATTGCGCGGATGCAGGACCAGCGACACCCCCATCGCCTCGAAGCGGCGACCGGCGAGTTCGGGACGGTGGGCGGTTGCCGACGCCGGCATGCCGTCGCCCATCACGTGCGAGAAATTGACGCCGCCACGTTCGAAGAAATGGCCGTCCTCGATGACGCGCGTGAGGCCGCCGCCGCCACCGGGGCGCTCCCAGCCATCGCTGCGGAACGCCTGACCGTCGAAGGTCTCGAGGCGTTCGACGATGCGCTGCTGCAGCCCGGTGAACCAGGGCTTGACGGTGCGCGGATCCATCAGTTCTTGCGCCCGATGGCGCGGTGGCCAATGTCTCGGCGGTACTGGCGGCCATCGAACAGGATGCCGTCGGCGACCTCGTAGGCACGTTTCTGCGCGCTGCGCACGTTGTCGCCGAGGGCGGTCACGCACAGCACGCGACCCCCGGCGGTGACCACCTGGCCATCCTGCAGCGCGGTGCCGGCGTGGAACACGTGCACGTCTTCCTGCTCGGTGGCAGGCAGGCCGGTGATCACGTCGCCCTTGCGCGGGTTTTCCGGGTAGTCGGCCGCGGCAAGTACGACGCCGAGCGCGAAGCGGCGGTCCCACTCGGCCTCGGTCTGGTCGAGCTTGCCGGCGATGGCAGCCTCGACGAGGTCGGCGAGGTCGGTCTTCAGCCGCATCATGATCGGCTGCGTCTCGGGGTCGCCCATGCGGCAGTTGAACTCGACCACGCGCGGCTTGCCCTCGCCGTCGATCATCAGGCCGGCGTAGAGGAAGCCGGTGTAGGGCAGGCCGTCGGCGGCCATGCCGGCCAGCGTCGGGTTGATGATCTCGCGCATCACGCGTGCATGAACGTCGGGCGTGACCACCGGGGCGGGCGAGTAGGCGCCCATGCCGCCGGTGTTGGGACCCTGGTCGCCGTCCTTGAGGCGCTTGTGGTCCTGGCTGGTGGCGAGCGCGAGCGCGTTCTTGCCGTCGGCCATGACGATGAAGCTGGCTTCCTCGCCCTCCATGAACTCCTCGATGACGACGCGCGCGCCCGCATCACCCATGCGGTTGTCGAGCAGCATCATGTCGATCGCGGCGTGGGCCTCTTCGGCGGTCATCGCCACCACCACGCCCTTGCCGGCGGCCAGGCCGTCGGCCTTGATCACGATCGGTGCGCCCTCGGCCTCGATGTAGGCGTGCGCGGCGGCGGCATCGGAGAAGGTCTGGTACTTCGCGGTGGGGATGTTGTGGCGGACGAGGAACTGTTTGGCGAAGTCCTTCGAGCTCTCGAGCTGGGCGGCGGCCTGGGTCGGGCCGAAGATCGGCAGACCGGCGGCGCGGAAGGCGTCGACCACGCCGGCAGCGAGCGGCGCCTCTGGGCCGACCACGGTGAAGGCGACCTGCTCGCGCCTGGCAAGCTCGACCAGCACCTTGATGTCGGTGACGGGTACGTTCTGCAGCAGCTTCTCGGCAGCGGTGCCGGGGTTGCCCGGCGCGACGAGCACGCGGGTGACCTTGGGCGACTGGGCGAGTTTCCAGGCCAGCGCGTGTTCGCGGCCGCCGGAACCGATGACGAGGACTTTCATGTGCTGCTCCGAATCTCTGCTGGGGTGGTCGTTCTTAGTGGCGGAAATGCCTGAAGCCGGTGAAGACCATGGCGATGTTCTGCTCGTTGGCGGCGGCGATCACCTCTTCGTCGCGCATCGAGCCGCCGGGCTGGATCACCGCGGTGGCGCCGGCCTGGGCGAGCACGTCGAGGCCGTCGCGGAAGGGGAAGAAGGCGTCCGAGGCGACCACACAGCCGGCGATCTGCAGGCCGGCGTTCTCGGCCTTGATCTTGGCGATGCGGGCGGAGTCGACGCGGCTCATCTGGCCGGCGCCGACGCCGATGGTCATGCCGTCCTTGCAGTACACGATGGCGTTCGACTTGACGTACTTGGCTACGCGCCAGGCGAACAGCATGTCGCGTATCTCCGCCTCGGTCGGTGCGCGCTGGGTCACCACCTTCAGGTCGGCGACCTGGATGCGCGCCTCGTCGGCGCTCTGCACGAGCAGGCCGCCTCCGACGCGCTTGTAGTCGAAGGCGCCGGCGGGCTGGCCGAGCGGGCAGGTGAGCACGCGCACGTTCTTCTTGCCGGCGAGCAGTTCGAGCGCGTCGGCGCTGTAGGACGGCGCGATCAGCACTTCGAGGAACTGCGCCGACACGGCCTCGGCCGCAGCGCGGTCGACCTCGCCGTTGAAAGCGATGATGCCGCCGAAGGCCGAGGTGGGATCGGTCGAGAAGGCCTTCTTGTAGGCCTCGAGCGGGCTGGCGGCGACGGCCACGCCGCAGGGATTGGCGTGCTTGACGATGACGCAGGCCGGCGCCGAGCCGTCGAAGGCCTTGACGCACTCCCACGCCGCGTCGGCGTCGGCGATGTTGTTGTACGACAGCTCCTTGCCCTGCAGCTGGGTGTAGCCGGCGATGCCGCCCTCGGCCGCGCCCGGCTGACGGTAGAAGGCCGCGGTCTGATGCGGGTTCTCGCCGTAGCGCAGGTCCTGCACCTTGTCGAAGGCGAGCTGCAGGCGCTCGGGGTAGGTCTGCAGCGACACGTCGCCGGCCTCGTTGGTGACCAGCGCGGTGAGGTAGTTGGAGATCGCCGAGTCGTAGCGCGCGGTGTGGGTGAAGGCCTTCACCGCGAGCGCGAAGCGGGTCTTGTGGCTGAGCTTGCCCGCGTTGGCCTTGAGCTCCTCGATGATGCAGCCGTAGTCCTCGGGGTCGGTGACGATGCCGACGCCGCCATCCTCGTTGCCATGGTTCTTGGCCGCGGCGCGCACCATGGTGGGGCCGCCGATGTCGATGTTCTCGATCGCGTCCTCGAGCGAACAGTCGGGCTTGGCCACGGTCTGCTGGAAGGGATAGAGGTTCACCACCACCAGGTCTATGCGGCCGATGTCGTGGGCGGCGATCGTCTCCATGTGCTCGGCGAGGTCGCGGCGGGCGAGGATGCCACCGTGCACCTTCGGATGCAGGGTCTTGACGCGGCCGTCGAGCATCTCGGGGAAGCCGGTGTGCTCGGAGACGTCGGTGACCGGCAGGCCGGCCTCGCGCAGCAGGCTGGCGGTGCCGCCGGTCGACAGCAGCTTGATGCCGAGCGCGGAGAGTTCGCGCGCGAAGTCGAGCACGCCGCGTTTGTCGGAGACGCTGATCAGGGCTTGGGTGACGTTCATCGTGTTGGACCGGAGGTGAAGATCGGAAGGTTGCGAATCGAAAGGATCGGCGGCGTGCGATCGCTGGAACGCGTTCGCGCAGCCGCGGCGCTCACAGCAACTCGTAGTCGGTCAGCTTGCGGCGCAGCGTATTGCGGTTGATGCCCAGCATCTCGGCGGCGACGGTCTGGTTGCCGTTGGCGCGCTGAAGCACGAACTCCAGCAGCGGGCGCTCGACGTTGCGGATCACCATGTCGTGGATGGCGGCCGGCTTCTCGCCGTCGAGGTCGCGGAAATACTGGTCCAGCGTGCGGACGACGGCGTCCGCGATCTCGTTGCTGCGGCTCATGCTGCGAGTTCCTGCGGGAATTCTGCGGATTCGTCCACGTGCGCGTCCGTCTCGTAGCTCAGGCGGGCATCGGCCTCGGCAAGCTGGCCGAAGAAGTCGTCCACTGCGGCGAGCTGGGCGGGAATGTCGGGGATCTGGTTCATTGCGCGACGGAAAGCCGCCGAGCCGACCAGGCCCTTGGTGTACCAGGAGATGTGCTTGCGCGCGATCTTCACGCCACGATCGTCGCCATAGAAGCCGTAGAGGTCAGCGAGGTGCTCGCGGCAGACCTGGTGGATCTCGCTTACCAGCGGCGACGGCATGAGCTCGCCGGTGGCCAGGAAATGCTCGGTCTCGCGGAAGATCCATGGCCGGCCCTGCGCCGCGCGGCCGATCATGACGCCGTCGGCGCCGGTGTAGTCGAGCACGTACTTGGCCTTCTGCGGGCTGGTGATGTCGCCGTTGGCGATCACCGGGATCTTCACCAGCGTCTTCACGTGGGCGATGGTGTCGTACTCGGCCTCGCCCATGTACTGGTCGGCGCGCGTGCGGCCATGGATCGCGATCGCGCGGATGCCGGCGTCCTCGGCGATGCGGGCGATCACGGGGGCGTTCTTGTTGGCGCGGTTCCAGCCGGTGCGGAACTTGAGCGTGACCGGGGTATCGGGCACCGCATTGACCACCGCCTCGAGGATGCGTGCGACCAGGGGCTCGTCCTGCATCAGCGCCGAACCCGCCATCACGTTGCAGACCTTCTTGGCCGGGCAGCCCATGTTGATGTCGATGATCTGGGCGCCGTTGTCGGCGTTGTACTTCGCCGCCTCGGCCATCATCGCCGGGTCGGCGCCGGCGATCTGCACCGAGATCGGGTCGACCTCGCCGGTGTGGTCGGCGCGACGGCGGGTCTTCTCGCTGCCGTAGAGCAGCGAGTTGGAGGTGACCATCTCGGACACGGCGACGCCTGCGCCCAGCTTCTTGCACAACTGGCGGAAAGGACGGTCCGTCACCCCTGCCATGGGGGCGACGAAGAGATTGTTGCGCAAGGTGAAGCCGGCGAACTGCATGGTCGGATGGGCAGGGGAAAACGCGGCATTTTACCCCATCCCCTTGACGACTGGGCGTGCGGACTTTTGCACGATGCGCAATCGATACAGAGGCTTGCGCTCTCGGCAGCGGTGTGCATGCGGGCGCGACCCGCCCGTGTCCTGGCCGACTCAGGAGGTCGCGGCAGCGCTCAGGGCCTGGTCGAGGTCGGCGATCAGGTCCTCGCAGTCCTCGATGCCCACCGAGATCCGCAGCAGGTCGAGCGGGCAGCGCGTGCCGGGGCCTTCGATCGGGCCGCGGTGCTCGATCAGGCTCTCGACCGAGCCGAGCGAGGTCGCGCGGCGGAAGATGCGCACCGCGCCGGCGACCCGGCGCGCGACCGCTTCGCCGCCCCTCACGCGCAGCGAGAGCATGGCGCCGAAGCCGCCCTCCATCTGCCTGCGGGCGATGTCGTGGCCGGGGTGCGAGGGCAGACCGGGGTAGAGGACCGCGAGCAGCGCCGGGTGGTGCTCGAAGTGCTGCGCGATGCGCAGCGCCGAGGCGGCCGCGGTGCGCACGCGGGGAAAGAGCGTGCGCAGGCCGCGGTTGAGCAGCCAGGCCTCGAAGGGGCCGAGCACGGCGCCGCCGGCCGCGCGCGCCGTCCTGATGCGGGTCCAGAAGTCGTCGGCGGCGCGTGTGACCAGGACGCCGGCGACCACGTCGGAGTGGCCGTTGAGGTACTTGGTCGCCGAATGCATGACGATGTCGGCGCCGAGCGCGAGCGGGCGGGTGAACACCGGCGTCGGGACCGTCGAGTCGACGACCAGGCGGGCACCGGCGGCGTGGGCGAGCGCCGCTGCGCGCGCGATGTCGAGGATCTCCCAGGTCGGGTTGGCGGGCGTCTCCGCCCACACCAGGTCGGCTGGGCGCTGCAGCAGCGCGGCGAGCTCGTCGGCGTCGGCGTAGAAATCGAGCGTGATCTGCCAGTTGGTCGAGAAGCCGATCATCCAGTTGCGCAGCGACCAGTACATGTCGTGCGGGGCGACGATGCGCGCGCCGGGCCTGAGTGCCAGCAGCACCGCCGAGGCTGCCGCCATGCCGGAGGCGAACAGCGCCGCCTCGGCGCCGCCCTCGAGCCTGCACAGCAGGGCTTCGGCGGGGTCGTAGGCCGGGCTGGCGTCGCGCGCGTAGATGCGGCCGCCGGGCAGGCTGCCGTCCTCGGCGCGCTCGAAGGTGCTCGCCATGTGGATCGGCGGCACGATGTCGCGATGGGGCATGGTCGCTGCGCCCAGGCCCTGGGCGGCGAGGGTGGCGGGGGCGAGGGTGTCGTCGTGCGGCATGAGGCGCGGTCCTTGCGGGCGGGAAGTGTGAGGAAGCTCGAGGGGGGCGGGCAGGAGTGGGCGGTCGCGGGTGGCGGCGAGCCTACAAGCTTGCCTTGTTGGTGTCGAGTCGGCGGCGCGGGTAAAATCCGCGGCTTTTTCCCGCTCCGGACGCCCCTGTCGTGATCCGCATCGAAAACCTGCACAAGACCTACCGCGCCACCGACGGCCGCGAGGTGGCGGCGCTCGCCGACATCAGCCTCGAGATCGGCGCCGGCGAGGTGTTCGGCATCATCGGCCGTTCGGGCGCCGGCAAGAGCACGCTGATCCGCACCCTGAACCTGCTCGAGCGCCCCTCTGCCGGGCGCGTGCTGATCGACGGCGAGGACATCACCGCGCTCGACAGCGAAGGCCTCTACGCCCTGCGCCGTCGCGTGGGCATGATCTTCCAGCACTTCAACCTGCTCAACGCCAAGACCGTCGCCGACAACATCGACTGGCCGCTGAAGGCGACCGGGCACACGAATGCCGCCGAGCGCGCGGCAAGGGTGAAGGAGCTGCTCGCGCTGGTGGGCCTGTCCGAGCACGGCCACAAGTACCCCTCGCAGCTCTCCGGCGGGCAGAAGCAGCGCGTGGGCATTGCGCGCGCGCTCGCGAATCGGCCGCAGATCCTGCTGTGCGACGAGGCGACCTCGGCGCTCGACCCCGAGACCACGCAGTCCATCCTGCGCCTGCTGCTCGACATCAACCGCCAGCTCGGTCTCACCATCGTGCTGATCACGCACGAGATGCAGGTGATCCGCACGATCTGCGACCGCGTCGCGGTCATTGACGGCGGGCGCATCGTCGAGGCGGGCAGGGTGGCGGACGTCTTCCTGCATCCGCAGCATCCGGTCACCCGCAGCATGGTGGCGCAGAGCGACGCGCTTGCGGCGGCGAGCTTCGACCCGGCGCACGCCTACATGAGCGACAAGCTGCGCGGCACGCTGGTGCGCCTGACCTACATCGGCGACGTGACCTACCAGCCGATCCTCAGCCGCATCATGGCTGGCGGCAAGGTGCAGATCACGATCCTGCAGGGCGAGGTCTCGAGCATCAAGGACTTGCCCTTCGGCCAGCTGCTGCTCGAGCTCGAGGGCGGCGAGGACGAGATCCGCGAAGTGTTCGCCGAGCTCGACCGCCGCCAGATCCACCACGAGGTGCTGCAGTAATGGACCTGTCCGTCATCGACTGGAGCGACATCTGGCTGGCGACCTGGGAGACCCTGGTCATGACCGGGGTGTCGCTGTTCTTCACCATCCTGCTCGGCTTGCCGCTGGGCATCCTGCTGTTCGTCACCGCCAAGCGCCAGCTGCTCGAGCAGGGCTTCGTCTATACGGTGCTGTCCTTCGTGGTGAACGTGCTGCGCTCGGTGCCCTTCCTGATCCTGCTGATCGTGATGATCCCGGTCACGGTGATCCTGATCGGTACCTCGCTCGGCGTCGAGGGCGCGATTCCGCCGCTGGTGGTGGGCACCGCGCCCTTCTTCGCACGCCTGGTCGAGAACGTGCTGCGCGAGGTCGACCGCGGCGTGATCGAGGCCTGCCAGGCGATGGGCATCCGCACCCACCGCATCATCTTCGGCGCGCTGCTGCCCGAGGCGCTGCCCGGGCTGATCGCCGCCATCACCGTGACGGCGATCACCTTGATGTCCTATGCTGCGATGTCCGGCGTGATCGGCGGCGGTGGCCTCGGCGACCTCGCGATCCGTTTCGGCTATCAGCGCTTCCAGACCGAGGTGATGGTGATCACCGTCGCCCTGCTGGTCGTGCTCGTCCAGATCATCCAGTACTCGGGCGACCGCCTGGTGCTGTATTTCACCCGCAAGTGATCCCCACGAAGGAGACTTCAACGATGTCGTTTACCCTGCGCAAGCTGCTCGCCGCCGCCCTCGGCACCCTGACCCTGGCCGCCGGCAGTGCCGCGTCCGCCGCCGACCGCCTGGTCATCGCCGCCACCCCGGTGCCGCACGCCGAGATCCTCGAGTTCGTCAAGCCGATGCTGGCCAAGGAAGGCGTGGAGCTCGAGGTGAAGGTGTTCACCGACTACGTGCAGCCCTCGATGCAGACCAACGAGAAGCGCGTCGACGGCAACTTCTTTCTGCATCAGCCCTACCTCGACGAATTTAAGAAGAAGCAGAAGAACGACATCCAGACCGTGGTCACCAAGGTGCACGTCGAGCCGCTCGGCGCCTACTCGGGCAAGCACAAGGCGGTGGCCGACATCCCCGAGGGCGCGACCGTGGCGATCCCGAACGATCCGTCCAACTCCGGCCGCGCGCTGCTGCTGATGGCCAAGAACGGGCTGATCACGCTGAAGGACCTGAACAACATCTCGGCCACCCAGAAGGACATCGCCGACAACCCGAAGAAGCTCAAGATCCGTGAACTCGAGGCCGCGACCCTGCCGCGCATCCTCAACCAGGTCGACCTGGCGGTGATCAACACCAACTACGCGATCGAGGCCAAGCTCAACCCGCTCAAGGATTCGCTCTTCATCGAGGACGCCAGCTCGCCCTACGCCAACCTGCTGGTCGCGCGCGAGGACAACGCTGACAGCCCGGCGATGAAGAAGCTCGCCGCCGCGCTGAGCTCGCCCGAGGTCAAGCAGTTCCTTGCCGACAAGTACCAAGGGGCGGTGGTGCCGGCGTTCTGATCGGCAGTCGAGGATCGCGCCGCCCGATGGCGGCGCTCATGAAACGAAAGGCCTGCAGCCTCGTGTCCGGGGTGCAGGCCTTCTTGCTGGTTTGGGACGCGCATGCCGAGCCTGAACGGCTTGCCCCGAGACCTGGGGCGCCGCAAGGCCAGGTGTGGGGCCCTCACGGCCAGGCGCGGGCGCCGAACAGCATCCGGCGGGCGAGAAAATTGCGCGCAGGCGGCAGCAGGTCGAGCGCGAGCAGTGCGGCGCCGCGCGCGTGGCGTAGCGGCGCGAAGTCGTTGCTGAACACCCGCACCAGGGTATCGGTGAAACGGATCGTGCCAAGGCGGTCGAGGCCGCGGGCGCGGGCATAAGCGGCAAGCAACTCGGGGCGACCGGCGTCGAAGGGTGTTGCACCTTGCATGCCGGTGCCCGGAGCGGCCGATGCCGCCGTATGCGCCGCAGGGGCGCTCGGGCGGGCGTGACCGGATGAGGCGCCGGCAAGCCAGGCGTCGCGCCGCTTCAGCACGGTGTCAGCGAGCGCCCACACATCCCGCAGCGCGAGGTTGAAGCCCTGTCCGGCGACAGGATGTAGGGTCTGCGCGGCGTTGCCGAGCCATACCGTGCGCTGCGCGATGGTCGAGCGCCGGTAACGCAGCACCAGCGGATAGCGCAGGCGCGGACCGACGCTGGTGAGCCGCGCGCGGCCGCCGATGTGGGCCTGCAGGCGGGCGAGGTAGGCTTCGTCGTCGAGCGCGAGCAGTGCGTCGGCGGTCTCCGGGTGGGCGACATGCACCAGCGCGTAGCCCTGGCCCTTGGGCAGCAGGGCGACCGGCCCCTCGCGGGTGAAGCGTTCGAAGGCGGTGTGGCGGTGGCCGCCGGCGACCTGCACGTCGGCGATCAGCGCATGCTGGCCGTAGTCGTGCTCGACCACGTTGGCGTCCCCCGCGCGCAGCCCGCCTTCGGCGCAGGCGGCGAACCGCGCGCGCAACCTGGTCGCGGGCTGGCCGGCCACGGCGAGGCTGGCGATCACGTCGTCCGCGCCCGCGGCCAGGTTGGTGATCTCGGTTTCGTCGAGCACCGGGATGCCGGCGGCGTCGACCGCGGCGCGCAGCGCGGCGGCGAGCGTGCCGGCGGACGAGACGTAGCCAAGTGCCGGCAGCTCGTGCTCGGCGGCGTCGATCAGCGTGCGCCCGAGCCCGCCCTGATGCGAGATGTGGATGTGCTGGATCGCCGTCGTCGGCAGTGCCTCCCACACGCCGAGGCGTTGCAGCGTGAGCCGGGTGCCGTGGGCGAGCGCGAGGTCGCGCGGGTCGCGGCTGACGGCCTCGCGCGTGCGCGCATCGGCGAGCACGATGTCGAGCCCGGCGTCCTTGAGCGCGAGCGCGAGCGCCAGGCCGACCGGGCCGGCGCCGACGATCAGCAGGTCATGGACGCGCTCGGCCACGTCCTCAGCCATGACGGGTGTCCCGCATCAGCACCTCGATGTCCGCGACGGCCTTGGGTACGCCCCCGGTGATCAGCTCGCAGCCGTCGGCGGTGACCACCGCGTCGTCCTCGATGCGGATGCCGATGTTCCAGAAGGCCTCGGGTACGTCGTCGGCGGGGCGGATGTAGCAGCCCGGCTCGATGGTCAGCACCATGCCTTCGGCCAGCGGTCGCCACTCGCCGCCGAGCTTGTACTCGCCGGCGTCGTGCACGTCCATGCCCAGCCAGTGGCCGGTGCGGTGCATGTAGAAGCGGCGGTAGTCGCCGTTGTCGAGCACGCCGTCGAGGCTGCCCTTGATGAGGCCGAGGTCGAGCATGCCCTGGGCGAGCACCTTCACCGCGGCGTCGTGCGCTTCGTTCCAGTGCGCGCCGGGGCGGGTGGCTTCGCGCGCGGCGGCCTGGGCGGCGAGCACGATCTCATACACGTCGCGCTGCGGCGCGGAGAAGCGGCCGTTCACCGGGAAAGTGCGGGTGATGTCGGAGGCGTAGCCGTCGAGCTCGCAGCCGGCGTCGATCAGCAGCAGGTCGCCGTCGGCGAGTGGCTTGTCGTTGTCGATGTAGTGCAGCACGCAGGCGTTGGCGCCGCCGGCCACGATCGAGGTGTAGGCCGGCGCCTGGCTGCCGGCGGCGCGGAAGGCGTGCAGCAGCTCGGCCTCGATCTCGTATTCGAAGCGCCCCGGGCGGGTGGCGCGCATGGCGCGGCAGTGGGCGTCGGCCGAGATCTGCGCGGCACGGCGCATGGTGGCGAGCTCGGAGGCATCCTTGACGAGGCGCATCTCGTCGAGCTCGGCGCGCAGGTCGTGCACCGAGTGCGGCGGGGTGAGGCCGGTGCGGGCCCTGTCGCGCACGGCGTTGAGCGCGCCGAGCACGCGCGCGTCCCAGTCGTTGTCGTAGCCGAGGCTGGTCCACAACAGGGGCTGGTCGGCGAGGTAGTCGGGCAGGCGCTTCTCGAGGTCGCCGATGGTCCATGCCTCGTCGAAGCCGAAGGCCTCGCGTGCCGCCTCCGGGCCCCAGCGGTAGCCGTCCCAGATCTCGCGCTCCTCGTTCTTCTCGCGGCAGAACAGGATCTGCTTCGTTTCCTTGCCGGCGACCAGCACCACCACCGCCTCGGGTTCGCGGAAGGCGGTGAGGTAGTAGAAATAGCTGTCGTGGCGGTAGGCGTAGTGGGCGTCGCGGTTGCGCACCCGCTCGGGGGCGGTGGGCAGGATGGCGACGCCACCGCCGGCCGCCTGCATGCGCGCGAGCAGGCGAGCGCGGCGGGCGCGGAAGGGGGTGGTGTCGAGGGCGGGGGCCAGGTGCGGAGCGGTGAGGGTGTTCATGGGCTGAATTATGGCACTGCAGGGAAGGGCGCTGGTTTCGCGGCTTCGCGTGGACAGGCCGTTGCGTTCACCGCACGGGCCAGGGTGAGGCTCAGTCGCCGCGGCGGAGTTCCCCATCGAGCTCGGCCAGGCGCTGCGGTGTGCCAACGTCGATCCAGCGCCCGCGATGGTGGCGGCCGGTGACGGTGCCTGCGCGCATCGCCGCGCGCAGCAGCGGGGCGAGCTTGGCGGGGGTGTCGTCGGGCAGCCCGGCGAACAGCGCGGGATGGTAGGCGCCGAGGCCGGAGAAGGTCAGCCGTGGCTGGCCGTCGGCGTGGATGAGGCCGTCGGTGGCGAGGTGGAAGTCGCCTTCCGGGTGGTGCCCGGGGTTATCCACCAGCAGCAGGTGGGCGAGCGTGCCGTCGGCGCGCAGGCCGTCGGCGGCGGCGCGCAGGGCGTCGAAGTCGGCGTCGCAATACACGTCGCCGTTGACGACGACGAAGGGCGCGTCACCGAGCAGCGGCAGGGCGTGGCGGATGCCGCCGGCCGTCTCCAGCGCGCAGGCCTCCGGCGACCACGCGATGCGCACGCCCAAGGCGGCGCCGTCGCCGAGCGCCTCCTCGAGCCGGTGACCGAGATGGGCGTGGTTGATCACCAGCTCGCTGAAGCCGGCGGCGCGCAGGCGCTCGATGTGCCACACGATCAGCGGCTTGCCGCCGACCGCCAGCAAGGGCTTGGGCGTGTGGTCGGTGAGCGGACGCATGCGCTCGCCGCGGCCGGCGGCGAGGATCATCGCGCGGGTCTGGGCCATCAGAAGGTGTAGCCGACCTGGGTTTCCTCGGGCTCGAGGCGGTCGAGCAGCTTGAGCAGCGGGCCGAGGTCGCGGTAGCGCTTGCAGGCGCGGCGCAGGTAGTCCATCACCAGCGGCATGTCGGCGAGGTAGCCGTCCTTGCCGTCGCGGTGGCAGAGGCGGGCGAAGATGCCGAGCACCTTGATGTGGCGCTGCACGCCCATCCATTCGAAGTCGCGGTGGAAGTCGGCGAACTCGGCGCGCACCGGCAGGCCGAGCTTCCTGGCGGTCTCCCAGTAGCGGATCAGCAGGTCGAGGATGAAGTCCTCGTTCCAGCGGATGTAGGCGTCCTTGAATAGCGACACCAGGTCGTAGCTGATCGGCCCGTAGACCGCGTCCTGGAAGTCGATGATGCCCGGGTTGGCGCCGCGACCGTCAGCGGGCTCGAGCAGCATCAGGTTGCGCGAGTGGTAGTCGCGGTGCACGAAGACCTGCGGTTCGGCGAGGTTCACCGCGAGGATCTGCTCGAAGGCGGCGTTCAGCGTCGCGGTCTCGGCCTCGGTCAGGGTGACGCCCTTGTGGCGGGCGACGTACCACTCGGGAAAGAGCTGCAGCTCGCGCAGCAGCAGCGCGCGGTCGTACGCGGGCAGCACGCCGGGGCGGCTGGCGCACTGGATCGCGGCGAGCGAACCGAGGGCGTCGGCGTAGAGGTGGGCGGCGCGGTGTTCGTCGTCCTGCGCCTTGAGCGCCTGCAGATAAGTGGTGGAGCCGAGGTCGGAGAGCAGCAGGAAGCCCTGGGACAGGTCCTGCGCGAGCACCTCGGGGACGTGCGCGCCGGCGGCACCGAAGAGCGCGGCCACGTGCAGCCAGGGGCGCACGTCCTCCTTCTCCGGCGGGGCGTCCATGACGATGCGCGAGGGGCTGCCGTCGGCGAAACTGGCGCGGAAATAGCGCCGGAAGCTGGCGTCGGCCGAGGCCGGGGCAAGTTCGAAGGTCTGGCCGGGCAGGGTGGCGGCGAGCCAGGTCCTGAGTTGTTCGAGGCGATGCAAACCGGTTCTCCGCGGGCGTTCGTGTAGAATCCGCGAGTTTATCAACACGGTGGTCCGGGTGTGCAGCCGAGCATGCCGGATGATCGCAAAGGCTTGATCCGCATGGCTCCCCGTATGGCTCCTAATACGCGCATCCGACTGATTCCGCTGCTGCTGCTCTGCATGTCGGGGGCAAGCTATGCACAGGGATTGCCGGCACTCAAGGTGTCGCCTGACCTGCTGCGCACACCCCGGCCGTCGGCGGTCGAGCGGGAGCAGGCGGGCGGGGCGCAGACCGCAGGCCAGGGGCAGCCGGCGCCCGCGGCGGGCGCGAGGTCGGTGCCGAGCTCTCCGGCAGTGGTGGAGGAGCGCGCGCTGCCGGCAAGGAGTGCGACCGCTCCTGCCACTCCGCCAGCAGCCGCCACGCCCGCCACGCCCGCCACGCCCGCCGTCAGCAAGCCCGAGCAGCCTGCTGCGAAGCCCGAGCCAGGAAATGGCGAGCGCAAGGGCGACGCTGCGCTTGGCGCGTCCCCGGAGGCCGCCGTGGCGCCGGCCGCCGCCCCGGCACCGGCGGCGCTTGCGCCCGGGATGACCGCGGTCAGTGCCCTGCGCCTGAGCGGCTCGCGCGGCGTCGAGCTCATCGCCGAAGGCGAGGCCGAGCTGCAGCGCGACGACACCGTGCTGACTGCCGACAAGGTCACCTACCGGGAGCCGACCGACGAGGCGCTCGCCGAGGGCAACGTCGTGCTCAGCCGCGGCACCGACACGATCCGCGGCCCGCGGGCGACCCTGGTCGTCGGTGACCGCACGGGCCAGTTCGAGTCGCCGCGTTACGAACTCTCCCGCGCGCGCAGCCCCGGTCTCGCGGGGGAGGCGCCGCGTGCCGTCTCGGGCAGTGGCGAGGCCGACGTGCTCAGGCTCGAGGGCGAGAACCAGTACAGGTTGAAGAACGCCACGTGGACCACCTGCAGTCCGACCGATCCCGACTGGTACATCAAGGCGCGCGAGCTCGAACTCGACTACGACCGTGAGGTCGGCACCGCGCACGGTAGCTCGATCGTGTTCATGGACACGCCGCTGTTCTGGATGCCGTGGATCGAGTTTCCGCTCAACGGCCAGCGCCAGTCCGGCCTCCTGCCGCCGACCTTCGGCTCGTCGAACAAGACCGGTGTGGACTTCACCCAGCCCTACTACTGGAACATCGCGCCGAACTACGACGCCACCGTCGCGCCACGCTTCATGAGCCGCCGCGGCGTGCAGATCGGCGGCGAGTTCCGCTATCTGGGCGCCGACTACCAGGGTACGACGCGCGTGGAATGGATGCCCGAGGACCGGGTGACGGGCGAGGAGCGCCGCCTGGGCTCGATCCAGCACCAGCATCGGTTCGCGCCCAATTTGTACGGCACGCTGGACCTAAATGCAGTCTCGGACGACACCTACTTCGAGGATCTGTCCTCGAATGTCGGAGTGGCCTCACGCGTAAACCTGCTGCGACAGGGGCGGCTGAATTACACGGGTGGCTGGTGGACTGCGTCGGCGCGCGTCCAGAGCTATCAGACGCTCAGTCCCGATCCTGAGAAGCCGAACTATGGCCCGTATCGCCGCGTGCCGCAGGTCCTACTCTCCGCACTGCGCCCGGATCTTGCTGGTGGGTTCAGTGCCGGGATGGATGCTGAGTACGTGCAGTTCGAGCACAAATTGGCCACTCGGGTCGAGGGCGGGCGGTTAACCGCCTATCCGCACCTGTCGCTGCCGATGCAGGGCGCGGCTTGGTTCGTCACCCCGAAGGTGGGCGTGCATTACAGCCAGTACTCTTTGGAGCGCCCTGATATTCCTAGCCAAAAGGATCTGGCCACCTCGATCAACCGCTCCGTGCCGATCATGTCGATCGACAGCGGGTTATTCTTCGACCGCGAGACAGAGGTCTTCGGACGCGGGTATGCGCAGACGCTGGAGCCGCGCTTCTTCTACTTGAAGGTTCCCTATCGCGATCAAAGCGCGATTCCCCTCTTCGATACCAGTCGTTATGACGTGGGCTTTGCACAGATCTTTGCCGAGAACCGTTACTCCGGTAAGGATCGGATCGGCGACGCCAACGACCTCACTGCGGCAGTGACGACACGCTTCATCGAGTCGGACACTGGTGTCGAGCGCCTGCGAGCGCTGATCGGTCAGCGCTACTACTTTTCAGATCAGAGGGTTGGGCTGAGCAAGGCTGAAACACTGAGGGCCTCCGGCCGTGGCGCAGAGTTGCTGGCCGGGTTGGGCGGGCGCCTCAGCCCGTCCGTTTCGATGGACTCGTATTTGCAGTACAACACCGAGACAAGTCAGAGCGAACGTATAAATGCCAACGTTCGCTATCAACCCGAGTTCGGCAAGGTCCTGAACCTCAGCTATCGATACGCGCCGAAGCTTGTCATCGATCTGGAAGGACAGGATGTCGTCGGCCTGAAGGACATCGATGTCTCAGGCCAGTGGCCAATCACCCGCAACTGGTACGGGGTGGGCCGGGTCACGCACTCGATAAAGGACGGCCGCGTTACCGAAGCAATCGCCGGCCTCGAATACAACGGCGGCTGCTGGGTGTTCCGCACCGCGGTACACCGCTTTGCGATCGACGAGAACGACGTGACCAACTCCATCTTCGTCCAACTCGAACTCAACGACCTCGCGGGCATCGGCTCCAATCCGCTCAGCCTGATCAAGCGCAGCGTGCCGGGCTATGGCAAGATCAACGACTCCTCGGCCGACCGCGTGTTCGGTGCCGAGTGAGCCCCGCTCCGCGACTCCACAGCGAATGAACATGACTCGTCCCTTTTTGCGAACCCGCCTCGCCCTCGCCGCCGGCCTGGTGGCGGCCACGCTTGCCCTGCCCGTCCATGCCGCGCCGCGCGCGGTCGAGGTCGACCGCATCGTCGCGGTCGTCAACAGTGAAGTGATCACGGCCCTGCAGTTGCGCGCCCGCGTCGAGCAGGCCAAGCGCCAGCTCGGCCGCCAGGGCGTCGAGCTCCCGCCCGAGGAGGTGTTGCAGCGCCAGCTGCTGGAGCGCCTGATCGTCGAGCGCGCTCAGGTGCAACTGGCTCAGGAGACCTCGCTGCGGGTCGATGACGCCACCCTCGAGCGTGCGATCGAGCGTGTCGCCGCCAACAACAAGCTCTCGGTGGAGCAGCTGCGTGCGGCGCTCGAGACCGATGGCGTGCCCTGGACGCGTTTTCGCGAGGAGATCCGCACCGAGATCCTCCTCACCCGTCTGCGCGAGCGCGAGGTGGATAGCCGCGTCGTCGTCACCGACGCCGAGATCGACAACTTCATCGCCAGCAATCCGGACGCCTTCTCCGGCCAGGAATTCGCCGTCTCCCACATCCTGCTGCGCACGCCCGAGGGTGCCTCGCCGCAGCAGGTCGAGGCCGTCGCCCGCCGCGCCGAGCAGGTGATGGCGCGTCTGCGTTCGGGAGAGGATTTCGCCCGCGTGGCGGCCGAAGTGTCCGACGCTCCCGACGGGCTGTCGGGCGGTGCGCTCGGCTGGCGTTCGCTGGACCGCCTGCCCGGCCTGTTCGCCGATGCGGTGCGCAACATGCAGCCGGGCCAGACCTCGCCGGTGCTGCGCAGCGCCGCCGGCCTGCACATCGTGCGCCTTGTCGACCGCCGGGGCGGGGGAGGCGAGACGATGCAGCAGCTCGAGCAGACACGCGCGCGCCACATCCTGGTGAAGACTTCCGAGGTGCTGTCCGACGCCGACGCCGAGGCGCGGCTGCGGGCGATCCGCGAGCGCGTGGTCAATGGCGCCGACTTCGGCGAGCTGGCCAAGGCCAACTCGGCCGACCTCTCGGCGGCCAAGGGCGGGGATCTCGGCTGGCTGAATCCGGGCGATACGGTGCCCGAATTCGAGCGCGCGATGAACATGCTGCAGGCCGGGGAGGTCAGCCCGCCGGTGCGCTCGCCTTTCGGCTGGCATCTGATCCAGGTGCTCGAGCGCCGGGTGCAGGACGTCACCGACGAGCGCAAGCGCAACGCCGCCCGCCTGGCCCTGCGCGAGCGCAAGGCCGAGCAGGCCTACGAGGATTGGGTGCGCCAGCTGCGCGACAGCACCTACGTCGATTACCGCCTCGAGCGCGAATGAGCCAGCCGGGCGACACGGCCCGCCCGGTGATCGCGATCACCAGCGGCGAGCCGGCGGGTATCGGTCCCGAGCTCTGCCTGCGCATCGCCGGTCGCGCCTGGCCGGCGCGGCTGGTCGTGCTCGCCGACATCGAGCTGCTGCGGGCGCGCGCCGTGCGCATAGGCTGCAACGCAGACATCCGCCTCTGGCAGCCGGATGCGATGCCGCCGGCGGGCACGATCGAGGTGCTGCATCAGCCGCTCGCGCGGGCGTCAGCGCCGGGCGTGCTCGACGCAGCCAACGGGCGCTACGTGCTCGCGCTGCTGGATCGCGCGATCGCGGGCTGCCGCAGCGGCGAATTCGCCGCCATGGTCACCGCGCCGGTGCACAAGGGTGTGATCTGCGAAGGCCTGGGGGCCGCCGAGACCATGCCCTTCACCGGCCACACCGAGTACCTCGCCGAGCACACCGGCACCCCGCGGGTGGTGATGATGCTCGTGGGCGGCGGGCTGCGCGTCGCACTCGCGACCACGCATCTCCCGCTTGCCGCGGTGCCGGCTGCGATCACGCCCGAGCTGCTCGAGCAGACGCTGCGCATCCTGCACACCGACCTCGTGCACCATTTCGGCCTGCGCGCGCCGCGTATCCTGGTCGCAGGGCTCAATCCGCACGCCGGCGAGGGTGGCCACATGGGGCGCGAGGAGATCGACGTCATCCTCCCGGTGCTCGAGCGCCTGCGCGCCGAAGGCATGCAGCTGATCGGCCCACTGCCTGCCGACACCCTCTTCGTCCCACACACGCTCGACAAGGGCGATGCGGTGCTGGCGATGTACCACGACCAGGGCCTGCCCGTGCTCAAGCACGCCAGCTTCGGCGGTGGCGTCAATGTGACGCTCGGCCTGCCGATCATCCGCACCTCGGTCGACCACGGCACCGCGCTCGATCTTGCCGGCTCCGGCGAGGCCGATCCCGGCAGCCTGTTCGCGGCAATCGAGCTGGCGATCGCGATGGCGAGCACGCGCGCCGCATCCTGAGCCGGCGCGCGTCAAGGACCCACATGCACGACTTCGAGACCGATGGCCATCGCGCGCGCAAGCGCTTCGGCCAGAACTTTCTGTCCGACCCCAACATCATCCGCAAGATCATCGACGGCATCCGCCCGCAGCCGGGCGAGCTGATGGTCGAGATCGGCCCCGGCCTGGGGGCGATGACCGCACCGCTGATCGAGCGCCTCGGCCACCTCCACGTCGTCGAGATCGACCGCGACCTCATCGCCCGCCTGCACGAGCGCTATACCCCCGCGCAGATCACGGTGCATGAGGGCGACGCGCTCAAGTTCGACTTCGGCAGCCTGTGCGGCGACGAGGGTGGGGGCGAGGGCGGCGGCGGGCAGGGCGGCCCGCGGCTGCGCATCGTCGGCAACCTGCCCTACAACATCTCTACGCCCATCCTCTTCCACCTCGCCGGCTTCGCCGACCAGGTCAAGGACATGACCTTCATGCTGCAGAAGGAGGTGGTGATGCGCATGGTGGCCGAGCCCGGCACCGAGGAGTACGGGCGGCTCTCGGTGATGCTGCAGTACCGTTTCCGCATGGGGCGCCTGTTCGACGTGCCGCCGGGCGCGTTCCGTCCAGCGCCGAAGGTGATGTCGAGCATCGTGCGCATGGCGCCGCTGCCGACGGATCAGCTGGGGGCGAAGGACGAGGAGTTGCTCGGTCGGATCGTTACCGCGGCGTTCGGCCAGCGGCGCAAGACCCTGCGCAACACGCTGCGTGCGTTCCTGGACGAGGCCGATTTCGATGCCCTGCACATCGACCCCGGTCTGCGTGGCGAGAAGCTTTCGGTGGCGCAGTACGTCGCCATCGCCAACCACTGCGCCGTGCGCGGCTGAAACAGGGTACGTCGGGCGCGGCCTCGCAGCCCGGACCGCGCCGCTGTTGGCGCAGCTGTCTGTGGGAGCGACAGTCTGTGGGAGCGGGCTTGCCCGCGAATGTCGCAAGAACAAGCGCCCCTTTCGCGGGCAAGCCCGCTCCCACAGTGCGCCCTCGGCTCGGCGGCGTGGCCGCCAGACCGGTAGCTGCGTTGCTTACTTCTTGCTCAGCGGGCAGGTGTTCATGCCGAACAGCGTGTAGGCCGGGCACCAGCCGAGCAGGCCGGTGGCGAGGGGGACGACGCCGATCCATGCCCACACCGGGCCGCCCATCAGCGCCCAGGCGATCAGTGCGATGCCGGCGAGGATGCGGATGATCTTGTCGATGCCGCCAACGTTGGTTTTCATGGTGTTCTCCTGATGGGATGGAATGTGGGGCGATTTGATCACGGCCCTCGATCCATCGTCTGTAACCACGGTTACACAGCGTTCCTGCCCTGGGCGATCGGCGCGCCGGTTTCAGCTGCGCGCCGAACCCTCGGCCGATAGCTTGCGCAGTCCGGCAGGGTCGAGGATCTCCACCTGCTCGCGCGCCAGCCGTACCAGCCCCTGGTCGGCAAAGTTCTTCAGCAGGCGACTGACGATCTCGCGCACGCTGCCGAGCTCGTCGGCGAGTTGCTGGTGGGTGGTGTGCACCAGCCGGCCCTTGCCGAGCAGCAGGGCTGCCAGGCGCTGATCGAGCTTGCGGAAGGCGACTTCCTCGATGAGCTGCATCAGGTCGGCGATGCGCTCGGCGAAGAGGTGGAAGACGAAGTCGCGGAACGGGCGCTCGGCCATCAGGTCGTCGAACGCCGCCTTGGGTAGCAGCATCAGCAGGGTGTCGGACTCGGTGACGCCGCGGGCGTTGTAGTCCTCGTGGCCGAGCAGGCAGGACGAGGAGATGATGCAGGTCTCGCCCGGGCCGACGCGGTACAGCGGCAGCTCGCGCCCGCTCGGTGCGCACTTGCTCACCCGCACCGTGCCCTCGACCACGAAGGGGAAGCCCTCGCAGGCCTGGCGGTCATCGAACAGCATCGCGCCGGCAGGCACCCGCATCCAGCGGGCGCTGTGCAGCAGACGGGCATGCCCTGGCGCAGTGAGCTCAGCGAGCACCGGATAACGGCTCTCCAGGCGCTCGGTCTCGGTCGTCGGCGCGGGGCCGGGGGCGGTATTCGAACTCATCGGTGCATTGTCATTCGCGTTGCGACCGCAGGGCTCGCGCTCATGCACCGAGCGCCAGTTCCAGCACCACCGGTGCGTGATCGGACGGCCGCTCGAGCCGGCGCGGCGCCTTGTCGACCACGCAGCTGCGGCAGGCTTCGCGCAGCGCGGGCGACACCAGCAGGTGGTCGATGCGCAGGCCGAAGTTGCGGCGGAAGGCCATCATGCGGTAGTCCCACCACGAGAACGCGCGCTCGGGCTGCTCGAAGAGGCGGAAGGCGTCGATCAGGCCGAGGCCCTGCAGCGCGCGGAAGGCGGCGCGCTCGGGCTCGGACACGTGGATCTCGTCCTTCCAGTCGGGATGGGCGTCGCGGTCTTCCGGCGCGATGTTGAAGTCACCGGCCAGCACCAGGCGTTCGTGCGACTTGAGCTCCTCGTGCAGCCAGTCGGTCAGCGCGGCCAGCCAGCGCAGCTTGTACTCGAACTTGTCCGAGCCCACCGCCTGGCCGTTGGGAAAGTAGCCGCATACCACGCGCACACCGTCGAGGGTGGCGGCGATGATGCGCTTCTGCTCGTCCTCGAAGCCGGGGATGTTGCGCACCACGCTGGCCTCGTCGATCGGTTGCGGGCTCAGGATGGCGACGCCGTTGTAGGTCTTCTGGCCGATGAAGACGGCGTGGTAGCCGACGGCCTCCAGCTCGGCGACCGGGAAGGCCTTGTCCTCGAGCTTGAGTTCCTGCAGGCACAGGGCGTCGGGCTTGTTGGCCGCCAGCCAGTCGAGGACCTGGGGCAGGCGGACCTTCAGGGAATTGACGTTCCAGGTGGCGACCTTCATGCCTGCGCCACCATGCCGCTGTGGCGCAGCAGGGCGTCGACCCTGGGCTCGCGGCCGCGGAAGGCCTTGAAGGAGTCGAGCGCCGGGCGGCTGCCGCCTACGGCGAGGATCTCGCGCCAGAAGCGTTCGCCGGTCTCGGGGTCGAGCAGGCTGCCCCGGCCGGCGCCGGCTTCCTCGAAGGCGGCGAAGGCATCCGCCGACAGCACCTCGGCCCACTTGTAGCTGTAGTAGCCCGCCGCGTAGCCGCCGGCGAAGATGTGCGAGAAGCTGTGCGGGAAGCGGTGCCAGGCAGGCGGGATCATCACCGCCACTTCGCGGCGCACTTCGTCGAGCAGGGCCATCACGCGCTCGATCGGCACCGGGCCGGCGGAGGCATCCACCTCGCTGTGCAGGCGCAGGTCGAACATCGAGAACTCGAGCTGGCGCACGGTCTGCATGCCGCTCTGGAAGTTCTTGGCGGCGATCATCTTGTCGTAGAGCGCGCGCGGCAACGGCTCGCCGGTGTCGACATGCGCCGTCATGCCCTGCAGCACGTCCCACTCCCAGCAGAAGTTCTCCATGAACTGGCTGGGCAGCTCGACCGCGTCCCACTCGACGCCGTGGATGCCGGACACCGCGAGCTCGTCCACCTGGGTGAGCAGGTGGTGCAGACCGTGGCCGCACTCGTGGAACAGCGTGAGCACGTCGTCGTGGGTGAAGGTGGCGGGTTTGCCGCCGACCGGGCCGGGAAAGTTGCACACCAGGTAGGCCACCGGCGTGTCGCTGCCCCAGGTGTTGCGGTGGCGGCTGCGCGCCGAGTCCATCCACGCCCCGCCGCGCTTGGTGCTGCGCGCGTGCAGGTCGAGGTAGAAGTGGCCCACCAGCTCACCTTCCTTCTCGATGCGGAAGAAGCGCACGTCCGGGTCCCACTTCGGCGCCTCGTCGGGGAGGATGTCGACCCGGTACAGCGCGCGGATCACGCCGAACAGGCCGTCGAGCACCTTGGGTTCGGGGAAGTACTGCTTCACCTCCTGGTCGGAGTAGGCGTAGCGCTGCTCGCGCAGCTTCTCGGAGGCGTAGGCGACGTCCCAGGGTTCGAGCGTGTCGAGGCCGAGCTCGGCCTTGGCGAAGGCCTTGAGCTCTTCCAGGTCCTTCTCGGCAAAGGGCTTGGCGCGCGCGGCGAGGTCGTGCAGGAAGCCGAGCACCTGCTGCGGCGTGTCGGCCATCTTGGGCACCAGCGAGACCTCGGCGTAGTTGCGGTAGCCGAGCATGCGCGCCTCCTCGTCGCGCAGCGCCAGGATGCGGCCGATCAGCGGGCCGTTGTCCAGTTCCGGCTTGCCGAGCTCGGAGGCGCGGGTGGCGTAGGCGCGGTACATGCGCGCGCGCAGCGCGCGGTCGTCGGCGTACTGCAGCACCGGCAGGTAGGCGGGCATTTGCAGGGTGAACTTCCAGCCCTCCTTGCCGTCGGCTTCGGCGGCGGCGCGCGCGGCCTGGCGGGCGTCGTCCGGGATCCCCGCAAGGCCGGCTTCATCGGCGACCCACTCGGCATGGGCGTTGGTGGCGTCGAGCAGGTTCTCGGAGAACTTGGCGGCGAGCTGGGACTGCTCCTCCTGGATCTCCTGGAAGCGCGGCTTCTGTTCGTCGGGCAGCTCGGCCCCGGAGAGGCGGAAGTCGCGCAGGCCGTGTTCCAGAATGCGCTGGCGCACCGGCGACAAGGTGGCGAACTCCGGGCTGTCGTGCAGCGCCTTGTACTTCTGGAACAGCGCCAGGTTCTGCCCGACCTCGGCGTAGAAGCGCGAGATCTCGGGCAGCATCGCGTTGTAGGCCTCGCGCCACTCCGGCACGTCCAGCACGCTGTGCAGGTGGCCGACGACGCCCCAGGCGCGCCCCAGGCGCTCGCCGGCCTCGTCCATCGGGCTGACGAAGCCGTCCCAGGTCGGGAGCGCAGGATCGGCGGTGAGGCGTTCGATCAGCGCCCGGTTCTCGTCGATCAGTCCGCGGATGGCGGGTTCGACGTGTTCCGGCTTGATGTCGGCGAAGCGCGGCATGGCGCTGAAGTCGAGCAAGGGGTTGCGGGGCGGGGAGGCAGTCTTGGCTGGGGCGTTGTCTTGCATCTTCAACCTTGTGTGTTCGATCCGGGAGGCCTGGGCAAGGCGGCTATTCTGCCGCAAAAAAGACGGCGGGCGCCGCATCGGGCGCCCGCCGCCATGGGTTTGCTGGTCTTCAGCGCACGAGGTCGCGGTACGCATGCCAGGTGGCGTGACCCACCAGCGGCAGCAGGATCACCATGCCGATCATCATGCTCGCGAAGCCGATGCCGATCAGGGCGACGATCAATACCGCCCACAGCACCATCGCGTCGAAGTTGGTCTGCACCGCGCGCAGGCTGGTCATGGCCGCGGTGACGGTGTCGGTCTCGCGATCCATCACCATCGGGATCGCGATCGCCGACAGCGAGAACACCACGAGCGCGAGCACGCCACCGACGATCACGTAGGCCGCGACGAAGTACAGGTTGTCGCCGGCGCTCAGGACGCCGCTGACGAAGTTCGTCACGTTGCTGATCTCGCCCCGGTAGAAGAGGGCGAACATGATTGCAGAGATGCGCTCCCAGCCCACCAGCGCAATCGCGAGGAAGGCACCGAACATCGCGAGCGTGTCGGCGTTGCGGGCCAGGCCGCGCAAGGAACCGAAGAAGGAGGTTTTCTCCCCTTTCTCGTGGCGGCGCGAGATCTCGTACAGACCGGCGGCGGCGATCGGTCCGATCAGCATGAAGCCCGAGATGGCCGCCATGAACAGGTAGGGCTTGTCCGCAGCGTAGGACAGGATCGCGTAACCGATGGCGGCAAGAATCACCCCGTACGACAGACTCGCGCCGAGGTTGTCACGCATGTCGTCCCAGCCCATGCGCAGCCACTGCAGCGGACGGTCGGTTCCGATCGAACGGATGTGGGGCAGGTTGAAGTGCCGGTCCATTGAATCGTAGGGCTTGTCCATGATCGTCTCCGCCTGTCTGTCGTTATGTTTGCCGGGGCGCGGCGCGTTCGCGCACGACGACACAGCGCCAAGGCTGCCGTCGTCGCGTTCTTAGAATAGGACAGGGGCAAAGAGTTCGCGAATGAGAGTGGTTCCTGTTCGAATAGGCTACGGCTATCGGCTCTGCCTCGAGCGGTGCGCGCCCGACAAGCTGACAGAACGATGCCGGGGGCCGGAGTCTCCCGGAAAAAGCGAAGGGGCGCCTCGCGGACGCCCCTTCGCTCTGCCCCGGCTGGCCCGAGTGCGCGCTTCAGGCCAGCTTCTTGCCGGTCAGGCGTTCGTAGGCCTCGCGGTACTTGGCCGCGGTGCGCTCGATGACCTCTGTGGGCAGGCGGGGTCCGGGCGCGGTCTTGTTCCAGTCGAGCGTCTCGAGGTAGTCGCGCACGAACTGCTTGTCGAAGGACGGCGGGCTGATGCCTTCGCGATAGCTGTCGGCGGGCCAGAAGCGCGAGGAGTCGGGGGTGAGCGCCTCGTCGATCAGGTGCAGCGTGCCGCTGCCGTCGATGCCGAACTCGAACTTGGTGTCGGCGATGATGATGCCGCGGCCGGCGGCGTAGTCGGCCGCCTGCGAGTAAAGCGCGATCGCTGCGGTACGCGCTTCCTCGGCGAGCTGGGCGCCGGTCTTGCCGGTGCCCGCGAGTGCCTCCGCGAGCAGCATGTCGCAGCGCGCCTGGGCCTGCTCGAAGGAGATGTTCTCGTCGTGCTCGCCCATCTCGGCCTTGGAGGACGGCGTGAAGATCGGCGCCGGCAGCCTGGCTGCCTGCTGCAGACCGGCGGGCAGCGCGATGCCGCAGATGGCGCCGGTGGCCTGATAGTCCTTCCAGCCCGAGCCGATCACGTAGCCGCGCACCACCGCCTCGATCGGCAGCGGCTTCAGGCGCTTGACCACCAGCGCGCGCCCGCGCACCTGGTCGCGCTCGTCGGCGGCCACCACGGACTCGGGGTCGATGCCGGTGAGCTGGTTCGGCAGGATGTGGGCCAGCCTGTCGAACCAGAAGTTGGCCAGCGCCACCAGCACGCGGCCCTTGTCCGGGATCGGGTCGGGCAGGATCACGTCGAAGGCCGACAGGCGATCGCTGGTCACGATCAGCAGCTTTTCGTCGTCGACGGCGTAGATGTCGCGCACCTTGCCGCGACCGAGCAGCGGCAGGCTCTTGATGGAAGTCTCGAAAATGGGCGTCGCCACGGTGGGGCCTCGGGTTGCTGGCAAAGCCGGGATTATAGGGGAGGGGCGCGCGGTTTCGGAGCCGTGGCGGCGCACAAGCGCGTGCGTGGATCGGCGGCCCGTGTGAATCCGCATAAGGCCCGCGGGGGTGACGCCTGTGATCGTGTCCTTGATGGCGTACAAATGCGCGCCCGGGCCTCCGGATCGGCCTCAGGCCGTATGCGCCTCGAAGAGTCCCGCAAGCACCGGCGACAGCACGAAGTCGAACTCCGCCGCCAGCTTCGCGACCGGGTCTTCCACCGGGACGAAGTCCGCGAGCAGCAGCGGGCGCAGCGCCTCGGGTACGCGCATGAAGAGGTCGTCGCGGTCGTTGAGCCGCTCGCCGGCCACATAGATCTGGGTGACGAAGGGGCGGTCGGCCTCCTGGAACACTGCGGCGTGGATGTGCGGCGTGCGCCCCGGGTAGGGCACCGGGCGGATGGTGCGGAAGCGGTAGCGCCCTTCGGCATCGGTGACGGTGTGGCCGAAGCCCTGGAAGTTCGGGTCTTCGTCGAGACCACCACGATCGCGTGGGTGGCGGTAGCGGCCGTTGGCGTCGCATTGCCAGATCTCCACCCGCAGCCCGGCGAGCGGCCTGCCGTCGATGTCGAGCACCCGGCCCGACAGGTCAGCGATCTGCCCGTTGGCGCGGCCGCTGCCGCCCTCGACCTGGGTGAGGTCGTTGTCCTTGTGCAGCGGCGGGGTGACCGGGTAGAAGGGGCCGAGCATCTGGCTCGGCGTGAGTGCGCGTTGCGCGGCGGTGACCGGCGCGGCCAGCAACAGCGCGCCGCTGCCAAAGACGAGCCGGCGGCGTCGCGCGGACTGTGGCGATCTCGGCTGTTCGGACATGTACGCGCTCCTTTCGATGCGGGTACTGCGCGGACCACGCCAGCGCCTTTCGGTTCCGTCGTGCGCTTGCGGCGCGCATGATCGAGTCCTCGCGCAGGGCTGCCGTTCTCCCGTGTCGCCGAGACATGCCCCGCCACGCACAGGAGCCTGATCATGAAAAGACGCGCGTTCATCACGGCTGCCGCCTGCACGACCCTGGCCGCGGCAGGCGGCGTCGGCTACCTCGCGCATGCCCGCGGCGCGGCGGCGTACGCGGAGGCCGTTCGCCAGACCTGGCGCCACGGCGAGCCCGCGGGCGGCGGTCCGCAGGCGGCGCTGCGCGAACTCGTGCGCTACGCGGCGCTCGCGCCGTCCAGCCACAACACGCAGTGCTGGCGGTTCGGACTGGGCGAGCGCCGGGTTTCGATCGTGCCTGATTACGCGCGCAGATGCCCGGTTGTCGACCCGGACGATCATCACCTCTTCGTAAGCCTCGGCTGCGCGGCCGAGAACCTCCTGCAAGCGGCGCCGGCGATGGGGTTCCGAGGCGAGCACCTGTTTGCTGGCGGGACGGCGGATACGCTGGAGGTCGTGCTGGTTCCCGCGGCGGTGCAGCGGAGCCCGCTGTTCGAGGCCATTCCGCAGCGGCAGACGACCCGCACCGAGTTCGATGCGCGGCCGCTCGCGGTCGACGAACTGAGGCTGCTCGAAGCGGCAGGCTCGGGCAAGGGCGTCCAGGTGCTGCTGCTGACCGAGGCGCGGGCCATGGAGGCAGTCCTCGGCTTCGTGGTCGAGGGCAACACCGCGCAGATGCGCGATCCCGCATTCGTGCGCGAGCTCGCGCACTGGATCCGGTTCAACGGCGGCGAGGCCGCCAGGCTGCGGGACGGACTGTTCGCGGGCGCGTCCGGCAATCCGTCGATTCCAGGCTGGCTGGGCCGGCTGATGTTCGATGCCGTGTTCTCGGAGCAGGCCGAGAACGACAAGTACGCACGCCATGTCCGCAGTGCCGCCGGCATTGCGGTATTCGTGTCCGAGCTCGATGACAGGGCGCACTGGATCGAAGCCGGACGTTGTTTCCAGCGTTTTGCGCTGCAGGCAACGGCGATGGGCGTGCGCACGGCACATCTGAATCAACCGGTGGAGCTGGTCTCGCTGCGTGCCGCGTTCGCCGGTTTCCTGGGCATCACCCGCGGCCGGCCCGACCTCGTCATCCGCTTCGGCCGCGGACCCGAGATGCCGCGCTCGCTGCGGCGCCCGCTCGAATCCGTGCTGCTGTGACCGGACGCGCCATGCCGCGTGCGGCGCCTCCTTGCGGGTGAGCGAGCCGGAGGCCGGCCCAGGCCGGCTCGATCCCGGGCGCTCGTGCGGCGTCAGCCGTGCGCTTCGCTGCCTTCTTCGGCGCTCAACAGTTTTCGCATCCGCCGCAAGCCCATGAACACCAGCCCGGCGATCACCGGGATCGATACCGCGGTGATGACCTCCGGCGTGGCCGGTGCGATGAAGTCCTTCGCGCCCTTGGCGACGTAGTTGACCAGCTGCGAGGCGTAATACGTGATCGCCACCACGGACAGGCCCTCGACGGTCTCCTGCAGGTGGAGCTGGATCTTGGCGCGCCGGTTCATCTGCGCGAGCAATTCCTGGTTCTGGCGTTCGATCTCCACGTCCACACGCGTGCGCAACAGCTGCGAGTTGCGCGCGATGCGATCGGAGAGGTCGGCCTGGCGGCGTGCGATCGAGGCGCAGGTGTCGATCGCAGGCACCAGGCGACGATCCATGAACTCGCCGATCGGCGAGAAGCCGGGCAGGCGCTGCTCGCGCAGATCGTCGATGCGCTGGCGCACCAGGCGGTAGTAGGCCGCGGCGGCACCGAAGCGGAAGGTGGTGCGCGCCACCGAGCGCTCGATCTCGGCGGCGATGCGCGACAGCCGGGCGAGCACCGCGCGGTCATCCTCGGCGCTGCGCGACTGGCCCATGCCGTCCATCAGGTCGGCGAGCTCGTCCTCGGCGCGCGACACCAGGCGGCCGACCTCCTTGGCGACTGGGAAGGCGAGCAGCGCCATCACGCGGTAGGTCTCGATCTCGACCAGGCGCTGGGCGATGCGGCCGGCCTGGCGCGGCGTGAACCCCTTGTCGAGCAGCAGGAAGTGGGAAAAGCCTCCATGCAGGTGGAAGTCGGTCAGCACCCAGCCGGCGCCGTCCGATACCGCCGAGGCCACCAGCGCCTGCCCGTGGCGCGACTGCTGGTGCAAAACGGTCTCGAGCGGCACCTCGGCGACGCCGCGCAGCTCGATGTGCGTGGCGGCGATCAGCAGGCCGGGGATCGCCTTGCGCCAGGCCGCGGGCACATGCAGCAGGGCGTACTCGTCCGGGCTGTCTTCCGGCTCGATGCGGCGGAAGAAGCAGTAGCTCGAGAACTCGTTGTGGCGCTCCCACTTCAGGCGGAAGCCTGTGGCCTCCAGCAGCACATGACCCGAATCGGTGGCGGGCGGCGGCAGGCCGAGCTGTTCGGCGAGCTGGGCCAGATGCGCGGGCTCGCGGCTGGCGCTGCCTTCGTGGTGGAGGAAGGCGAGATAGGTCACGAACTCGGGGGTATCGAGCGGCACGGGCGGGCGGGCGTGCACCTCGTCGTTGAGGGTCTGGCGCAGGGGGTGCTGTTCGAAAAGGGAAGACATGCTGGTCGCGATCGGATGGGCGTGCGCGAGACGCGTGGCAGGGCAGGGCGGCGCGCGGGCATTCTTGCCCACGCCTCTGCGCCCTGACAAGCGCGCTGGTGCGTTCTGCGGCACGTCGTCAGCAAAAAGGCGGCCCGCTTCCAGGACGAGAAAGCGGGCCGAATGCCCGCGGGCAGGGAGCGCTCGGCCTGAGGCTGGGCAAACGGGCTGCCGACCACCGCGGGGCGGCCGGCCGCACGTCAGTGCCTTGCGGTGGCGTAGCGCGGGGTCAGCGTCTCCCGGGCGTGCGGCGCGACGCAGCCGCCCGTCGGATGTGCGCGGGCGCGCAGGGCGGCGACCGCGGGCAGCTCGCGGCCTTCGAGGAATTCGAGGAAGGCGCCGCCACCGGTGGAGATGTAGTCGATGCGCTCGCCGACGCCGAAGCGCGCGATCGCGGCCAGCGTGTCGCCGCCACCGGCGATGCTGTAGGCCGGGCTGGCGGCGATGGCCGCGGCGAGCGCGCGCGTGCCGGCGGCGAAGGCGTCCAGCTCGAACACGCCGACCGGGCCGTTCCACACGATGGTGCCGGCGCGTGCGAGCACGCCGGTGAGCGAGTCGCGGCTCTTCGGGCCGATGTCGAGGATCATCCAGCCCGGCGGGACGGCTTCGGCGTCGCAGACGCGGGCGTCGGCGTCGGCGGCGAAGCGGTCGGCGACCACGACGTCCTCGGGCAGCCACACCACGCCGCCACGCTCGGCCAGGCGGCGCTCGACGCGGCGCGCGGCCTCGAGCAGATCGGGCTCAAACAGCGAGTCGCCGACCTCGCAGCCGCGCGCGGCGAGGAAGGTGTTGGCGATGCCGCCGCCCAGCACCAGCACATCGACCTTGCCGGCCAGGCTGTCAAGGATGGTGAGCTTCGTGGATACCTTGGAGCCGGCGACGATGGCGGCGAGCGGGCGCGCGGGCTGGGCGAGCGCGCGACCCAGGGCACCGAGTTCGGCCGTCATCAGCGGCCCGGCGCAGGCCACCGGCGCGGCGAGCGCGAGCGCGTGCAGCGTGCACTCCCTGCGGTGCGCGGTGCCGAAGGCGTCGTTCACATAAACGTCGATGAAGCGCGCGATGCGCGCGGCGAGCTGCGGGTCGTCGGCCTTCTCGCCGACGTTGCCGCGGCAGTTCTCGAGCAGCACGACCTCGCCCGGGCGCACGTCGAAGCCGCCGTCGGTCCACTCGCGGATCAGTGGCACCGGGCGGTCGAGCAGGGCCGCCAGGGCCGCGGCGACCGGTGCCAGCGAGTCTGTCGCGGTGAGTGCGCCCTCGGTCGGGCGCCCGAGGTGGGAGCTGATCATCACCGCCGCGCCCGCCTCGAGGCAGTGGCAGATCGCCGGCAGCGTGGCGCGGATGCGGGTGTCGTCCGACAGGCTGCCGTCAGGGTTCATGGGCACGTTGAAGTCGGCGCGGATGAAGACCCGCTTGCCGGCGAGCTTGGTGGCCGGGATGTCGGACAGGCGCAGGAAGTTCATGACGGTCTCCTCGGTGAGCTTGGGGGTGGGCGCGGGGACGGCAGGTCGGGCGAGGGCAAGGAGAGGCGCCGGTGCCTCTGCCGTCCTGTCGAGGCGGGCTCAGCCGTGGCCTGCAGACCCGGCGAGCAGTGCGCGAGCGCGTTCGAGCACGGCGTCGGCGGTGAAGCCGAAGCGCGCCATCAAGCGGGCGGCCGGAGCGGATTCGCCGAAGCGTTCGAGGGCGATCACGTCGCCGCCGGCGCCGCCTTCGGCGACCGTCCGCCACCAGCCGGCGCCGTGGGCGGCCTCCACCACCAGGCGCGGCACGCCGGCGGGCATCACGCCATTCCGATACGCGGCCGACTGGCGGTCGAAGACGGCTGTGCAGGGCATGGACACGACGCGTACACCGACACCTTCGGCGGCAAGCACTTCACGCACGGCCATCGCAAGTTGCACCTCCGAGCCGGTTGCGATGATCACCAGCGCGGGCGCTGGCGTGGCGGACGGGGTCTCGGCCAGCACGTAGCCGCCACGCACGATGGCCTGCACCTGGTCGGCCTCGCGCGGCTGATGCGGCAGGTTCTGGCGCGACAGCGCGAGCAGCGTGGGGCCGTCGTGGCGCAGGACCGCGGCGTTCCAGGCGGCCTGGGTCTCGACCGCGTCGCAGGGCCGCCACACGTCCAGCCCGGGGATCAGGCGCAGGCTGGGGATGTGTTCGACCGGCTGGTGGGTCGGGCCGTCCTCGCCGAGGCCGATCGAGTCGTGCGTCATCACATACACCACGCGCTGCCTCATCAGCGCGCTCATGCGGATGGCGTTGCGGGCGTAGTCCGAGAACACCAGGAAGGTGGCGCCGAAGGGGAGGAAGCCGCCGTGGAGCGCGATGCCGTTCAAGGCCGCGGCCATGCCGAACTCGCGCACGCCCCAGTTGATGTGGCGGCCGGGCTGGTCGGCGCGCACCACGCCGCAGCCCGGCCAGTCGGTGAGGTTGGAGTGGGTGAGGTCGGCCGAGCCGCCGAGCAGTTCGGGCAGCGCGCGCGCCAGGCGGCCGATGGCCTGCTGGCTCGCCTTGCGGGTGGCGAGGGTGGCGGCCTCCCTGGCGACGCCGCGCAGGATGGCGTTGGACAGGATGTCGAAGCCCACCGGCAGCCTGCCGGCCATGCGGCGGGTGAATGCTTCGGCCTCGTCCGGGAAGGCGGCGGCGTAGGCGTCGAAGCGCGCCTGCCAGTCGGCATGGCGGGACGCGCCGCGCGCGCGGGCGTCGAAGGCATGGCGCACCTCGTCGGGGACGTCGAACGGGCCGTGTGTCCAGCCCAGCGCCGCGCGGGTGGCGGCGATCTCCTCGGCGCCGAGCGGCGCGCCGTGCACATCCGCGGTGCCCGCGCGCCCCGGGCTGCCGTGGCCGATGGTGGTGCGGCAGCAGATCAGGGTCGGGCCGATGTCGTTCTCGGTGTTGGCAAGCGCCTCGCGGATGGCACGATCGACCGCCTCGACGTCGTGGCCATCCACCGCCTCGATGACATTCCAGCCATAGGCGCGGAAGCGCGCCGGCGTGTCGTCGGCGAACCAGCCTTCGACCTCGCCGTCGATCGAGATGCGGTTGTCGTCCCAGAAGCAGATGAGTTTCGAGAGGCGCTGCACGCCGGCGAAGCTGGCGGCCTCGTGGCTGATGCCTTCCATCAGGCAGCCGTCGCCGAGGAAGACCCAGGTGCGGTGGTCGACGATGGCGTGGCCGGGGCGGTTGAACTCGGCGGCGAGCAGCTTCTCGGCGAGCGCCATGCCGACGGCGTTGGTGAGACCCTGGCCGAGCGGGCCGGTGGTGGTCTCGACGCCGGGCGTGTGGCCGACCTCGGGGTGGCCGGGGGTGCGGCTGTCGAGCTGGCGGAAGCGCTTGAGTTCGTCCACCGGCAGCTCGTAGCCGCTGAGATGGAGCAGGGCGTAGAGCAACATCGAGCCATGGCCGTTGGAGAGCACGAAGCGGTCGCGATCGGCCCACGCGGGGTCGGCGGGGTCGTGTTTCAGGTGCCGCGTCCACAGCGCCACCGCGATCTCGGCCATGCCCATCGGCATGCCGGGGTGGCCGGACTTCGCGGCCTCGACGGCGTCGATGGCGAGGAAGCGCAGCGCGTTGGCGCACAGGGTGTCGATCGGCGCCTGAGTGAGTCGCATGTTCATCGGAACGTCTCCAATCACAAATGAAACTGCTTATGGCCGTCGGCCAGTCGCCACGGCCAGCGTGGCGTATGGGGCGTTTCTGGAGCAGCCGAGGACTGTCCGAGCCCGCAGGGCGAGTTCCGCAGGCTGCGGAAGAAATGCCCCGTGCGACGCGCTTTTCTGGAGCGGTTGGTGGGGCTGGGGCGGTTTCCAGAACCGTTGGTCAGCCACTGTCCGATCAGCGAACCCGCGGCCTAGCAGGCGGTGTTCCTTCCGCTGGCTGCGGAACTCGCCCTTCGGGCTCGGACAGTCCTCGCCTGCTTCAGGAACACCGCCTGCTCTCCGCTGGACGTGGGTGGGTGCGGCGTGGCAGTGAAAAACATTTCCCCGTCGTGCGTTGCTGGGGCGGCGGGGCCGGCGTTTCGTCGTCATTGCGCCAGCGCCTTGCGGCGGCGGTCCATCAGGCGCCAGATGAAGGGGGTGAAGATCAGCTGCATCGCCAGCTCCATCTTTCCGCCCGGCACCACGATGGTGTTGGCCCGGCTCATGAAGCTGTCGTTGATCATGTTGAGCAGGTAGGGGAAGTCGATGCCCTTCGGGTTGGCGAAGCGGATCACCACCATCGACTCGTCGGCGGTCGGGATGGCGCGCGCGATGAAGGGGTTGGAGGTGTCCACCATCGGCACGCGCTGGAAGTTCACATGGGTGCGGGCGAACTGCGGGCAGATGTAATGCACGTAGTCGTGCATGCGGCGCAGGATGGTGTCGGTGACCGCCTCGGTGGAGTAGCCGCGGGTGCTCTTGTCGCGGTGCAGCTTCTGGATCCACTCCAGGTTCACCACCGGCACCACGCCGATCAGCAGGTCGACATAGCGGGCGACGTCGATGTGCTCGTGCTGCACGGCGCCGTGCAGTCCTTCGTAGAACAGCAGGTCGGTTCCGGCCGGCAGCTCGTCCCAGGGGGTGAAGGTGCCGGCCTCCTGGCCGTAGTGCTCGGCCTCCTCCGCACTGTGCAGGTACTTGCGGCGCGTGCCGCTGCCGGATTCGGCGTAGCTGCGGAAGAGGTTCTCGAGCTCGCCGAAGAGGTTGGCTTCGGGGCCGAAGTGGCTCAACTGGCAGCCGCTGCCGACCTCGCAGGCGGCGAGCTTCTCGCGCATGGTCTTGCGGTCGTAGGCGTGGAAGCTGTCGCCCTCGATGACGGCTGCCGTGACGCCCTCGCGGCGGAAGATCTCCTCGAAGGTGCGCTGCACGGTGCTGGTGCCGGCGCCGGACGAACCGGTGATGGCGACGATCGGATGGCGTTCGGACATGGCGGAGCTCCCGGGGGCTTATTGGGCGAATTCGGTGTCGCGGAACAGCGAGCGCGCGTGGAACAGCGGCAACTCGTCCTGCGCGCCGCCGATGAGCGGCTCGTGGTGGTAGCGCTCGATGCGCTCGACCTCGTCCTTCGAGCCGAACACGAAGCCGATGCGCTGGTGCAGAGATTCGGGCTGGACCTCGAGCACCGGGCGCACGCCGGTGCTGGCGCGGCCGCCGGCCTGCTCGATGAGGAAGCCGATCGGGCTGCATTCGTACAGCAGGCGCAGCCGGCCGGGCCTGGCCGGGTCCTTGCGGTCGCGCGGGTACAGGAAGACGCCGCCGCGCACCAGGATGCGGTGGGTCTCGGCCACCAGCGAGGCGATCCAGCGCATGTTGAAGTCGGCCCCGCGCGCGCCGCTGCGCCCGGCCAGGCACTCGTCCACGTAGCGCCGCACGGGCTGCTCCCAGAAGCGCGCGTTGGAGGCGTTGATGGCGAATTCGCGCGTGGTCTCGGGCACGCGGATGTCGGGGTGGGTGAGGTAGAACTCGCCGATGATCGGGTCGAGGGTGAAGCCGGCGACGCCGCTGCCGACCGACAGCATCAACATCGTCGACGGGCCGTAGATGGCGTAGCCGGCGGCGACCTGGCGGCTGCCGGGCTGCAGGAACTCGGCGGCGGTGGCGTCCTCGCCCGGGCGCGGCGCGCGCAGGATGGAGAAGATCGAGCCGACCGCGACGTTGACGTCGATGTTGCTTGATCCGTCGAGCGGGTCGAAGGCGAGCAGGTATTTGCCGCGCTGGTCGCTGGCGGGGAGCGGGATCGGCGCCTCGTTCTCCTCCGACACCATGCCGGCGAGTTCGCCGCCCCAGTGCGTGGCGCGCAGGAAGATCTCGTCGGCGAGCACGTCGAGCTTCTTCTGCTCCTCGCCCTGCACGTTGGCGCTGCCCTGGCTGCCGAGCACGTCGGCGAGCGCGCCGTGGGCGACTGCGCGCGAGATCGCCTTGCAGGCCTGGGCGACCTGCAGGATCAATGCGTTGAGTTCGCCGGTGGCCTCCGGGTTGCGGCGGCGGTGCTCGATCAGGTATTCGGTGAGCGTGCTGCGGTCGAGGTTGAACATGGTGGTCTCCTCCGGGCGGTGCCGGAATGTGGCTTGTCGTTATGGGTGCGGAACGGCGGCGCGGCGCGCGCTCAGCCGGCCTCGGCGGGCTGGAAATGGCGGCTGGCGCGCACGTCGGCCTCGGTGAGCGTGGTCAGCGCCTCGGCGTCGACCGTGGCACCCGATTCGAACACGCGCAGGGCCTGGCGCAGGCGCATGCGGTCGAGCGCGTTGCGGATGCTGCGCGCGTTGGCGAAGTGGGGCTGGCGCCGGCGCAGCACGATGTAGTCGGCGAAGGCGACGCGCGCGGCCTCGTCGAAGCGGTAGTTCCAGCCGGCGAGCATGCGCTGGGCGATTTCGCCAAGCTCGTCGTTGCTGTAGTCCGGGAAGTCCACATGGTGGGCGATGCGCGACTTCATGCCGGGGTTGGATTCGAAGAAGCGCTCCATGCGGTCGGCGTAGCCGGCGAGGATCACGACGAGGTCGTCGCGCTGGTTCTCCATCACCTGCAGCAGGATCTCGATCGCCTCCTGGCCATAGTCCTTTTCGTTCTCGGGGCGGTAGAGGTAGTAGGCCTCGTCGATGAAGAGCACGCCGCCCATCGCGCGCTTCAAGACCTCCTTGGTCTTGGGTGCGGTGTGGCCGATGTACTGGCCGACGAGGTCGTCGCGCGTTACCGCGACCACGTGGCCGCGGCGGCAGTAGCCCAGGCGGTGCAGGATCTCGGCCATGCGCATCGCCACCGTGGTCTTGCCGGTGCCGGGGTTGCCGGTGAAGCTCATGTGCAGCGAGGGGTGCTCGGTGGCCAGCCCCAGGCGCTGGCGCACGCGGTCGACGAGCAGCAGGGCGGCGATCTCGCGCACCCGGCGCTTGACGGGGGCGAGGCCGACGAGCTCGCGGTCGAGGGATTCGAGCACTTCGCCGATGCCGGCGTCGCGGAACTCGGCGCCGAGGTCGATGGCGCTGCCAGGCTCGATGGCGGGGGCGGGAGCCTGCTCGGGGGCGTTCATGGTCTCGTCTCCTGACTGGGTGTAGGGGCGTGCGAGCGGGTTTGTGGGCGCAGGCTCGTGGGAGCGGGCTTGCCCGCGAATGCAGCGGTTGAGCGCGCGATGTTCGCGGGCAAGCGCGCTCACACGAGCGAAACGGGAGCCTGATTCGCGGGCAAGCCCGCTCCCACGGACAAGGGCGCCGACCGGCGCTCAGCCCGCGTAGCGCGCGCCTTCCGGGTTGCGGCCGACGGCGTAGCTCTCCATCGTGTAGCGCAGGCTGCGGCCGCGGGTTTCCTGGCGGACGAGGCGGAAACCGGGTTCGGCGGTGGGGCGCTGGACGATGAAGGACATGCGCACCGTCTCCCAGCCCTTGGTGGAATCGAAGGCGTTGATGCGGATGTAGGTCTCGGGGTTGGCCTCGCGGCAGGCCTTGAGCTCGCCCATGACGCCGGCCGGGTCGCGCAGCTCGAACATCGGCAGGCCCCACATGTTCCAGTAGGTGTTGCGCGGGTGCGGGTCGTCGGTGAACTCGATGGCGACCGCCCAGCCCTGGTCGAGGCAGTAGTTGATCTGCGCGGCGATCTGGGTGTCGGTGAGGTCGGGCAGGAAGGAAAAGCAGCCTTGGGTGATGCGCATGATGGTGTCTCCTGATGTCGTTCTCTGGCGCCGGCCTGCAGCGCGCTGGATCCGTTTGCCGTGGGAGCGGTTTGCCGTGGGAGCGGGCTTGCCCGCGAACATGTGCGCTCGCGTGGTCGTCGTTTTCGCGGGCAAGCCCGCTCCCACGAGGCCAGCGCCGCGCCCACAAGGGCGGGGCTGTTTCCCGGTCAGGCTGGGGTCGCCGTGGGCACGAAGTCCGCGGTGTCGGTGCTGGTGTAGTTGAAGGTGATGTCGCCCCAGGTATCGAGCGCGGCGCGCAGCGGCTGGCACCACCTGGCGGCATCGGCGAGGATCTGCGGGCCTTCGTTGGCGATGTCGCGGCCTTCGTTGCGGGCGAGCACCATGGCCTCGAGGGCGACACGGTTGGCGGTGGCGCCGGCCTGGATGCCCATCGGGTGGCCGATGGTGCCGCCGCCGAACTGCAGCACCACTTCATCACCGAAGAGGTCGAGCAGCTGATGCATCTGGCCGGCGTGGATGCCGCCCGAGGCCACCGGCATCACGCGCTTGATGCTGGCCCAGTCCTGGTCGAAGAACAGGCCGCGCGGCAGGTCCTGCTTCGTCACCATGTCACGGCAGACGTTGTAGAAGCCCTGCACGGTCATCGGGTCGCCCTCGAGCTTGCCGACCGCGGTGCCGGCGTGCATGTGGTCGACGCCGGCCAGGCGCAGCCACTTGGCGATGACGCGGAAGCTCACGCCGTGGTTCTTCTGCCGGGTGTAGGTGCCGTGGCCGGCACGGTGCAGGTGCAGGATCATGTCGTTGTCGCGGCACCAGTTGCTCATCGACTGGATGGCGGTCCAGCCGACGATGAGGTCGATCATGACGATGCAGGAGCCGAGGTCGCGGGCGAATTCGGCGCGCTTGTACATCTCCTCCATGGTGCCGGCGGTGATGTTGAGGTAATGGCCCTTGGATTCGCCGGTCTGCGCTGCGGCCTGGTTCACGCCTTCCATGCAGTACAGGAAGCGGTCGCGCCAGTGCATGAAGGGCTGCGAGTTGATGTTCTCGTCGTCCTTGGTGAAGTCCAGCCCGCCGCGCAGGGCCTCATACACCACGCGGCCGTAGTTCTTCCCCGAGAGGCCGAGCTTGGGCTTCATGGTCGCGCCCAGCAGCGGGCGGCCGTATTTTTCCAGGCGCTCGCGCTCGACCACGATGCCGGTGGGCGGGCCGCGGAAGGTCTTCACGTAGGCCACCGGCAGGCGCATGTCCTCGAGCCGGCAGGCCTTGAGCGGCTTGAAGCTGAACACGTTGCCGATGATCGAGGCGGTGAGGTTGGCGATCGAGCCTTCCTCGAACAGGTCCAGGTCGTAGGCCACCCAGCAGAAATACTGCCCTTCCTGGCCGGGCACCGGGTCGATACGGTAGGCCTTGGCGCGGTACATGTCGCAGGCGGTCAGGCGGTCGGTCCACACCACGGTCCAGGTCGCGGTCGACGACTCGCCGGCCACCGCGGCGGCGGCTTCGATCGGGTCGACGCCTTCCTGCGGGGTGATGCGGAAGACGGCGAGCACGTCGGTGTCCTTGGGCTCGTAGTCGGCGTCCCAGTAGCCCATCTGGGCGTACTTCAGCACGCCGGCCTGGTAGCGCTTCTTGGGGTCGAGGATCTGCTGCGGGGTGTCTGCGGCGCCCATGTCGTGTCTCCTTCCTTTTGTGACCGTCAAGCGGTGGTGACTGGACAATAAGCGCCTCGTTAAATAAGCTCCAATGACGTTTTTTGTATTATTGAGATAAGGATATCTGATGAAGCTTGCCCAGCGTCTGACCCTCAAGCAGCTTCGCGCCCTGGTGGCGGTCGCGGACAGCGCGAGCTTCACGCAGGCCGCCCGCCTGTTGCATCTGACCCAGCCGGCGATCTCGATGCAGATCCGCGACGCGGAGGCGATCGTCGGCCAGGTGCTGGTGGATGGCCGGCGCGAGATCCGGCTGACGCCGGCGGGCGAGATCCTGGTGCGTGCGGCGCGGCAGGTGGTGCACAGCCTCGAGTTCGCCGAGGTCGAGCTCAAGGCGCGGATCGGCGTGGCGGCCGGCACGCTGGATGTGGTGGCGATCACCACCGCGGAATACTTCGTGCCTTATCTGCTCGCCGAGTTCGGGCGGCGCTTCCCGGACATCACGTTCCGGCTCACGGTGGCCAACCGCGAGCATGTGCGCGCGCTGATCCAGGAGCAGCGCTGCGACGTGGCGATCATGGGGCAGCCGCCGCGCGGGCTGGACCTGCGGCGCATCCCCTTCGCGCCGCACCGGCTGTCCTTCGTCGCCCGCCCCGACCACCGCCTGGCCGGACGCAGGCACATCCCGCCCGCGGCGCTCACCGACGAGCGCCTGCTGCTGCGCGAGCAGGGCTCGGGCACGCGCGACAACCTCGAGCGCTTCCTGCGCGCCCATGGTGTCAAGCCGCTGGCGGCGGACGAGCTCGGCAGCAACGAGACCTTGAAGCAGGCGGTGATGGCCGGCATGGGCATCGCCTTCCTGTCGCACCACACCTTCGCGATGGAGGTGGAAAGCGGGCGCCTGCTGCGGCTGGACGTGGCCGATACGCCGGTGATCCGGGAGTGGAACGTGGTGTCACGTACCGACCGACCGATGACGCCGGCGCTCGATGCGCTGCTCGAGTTCCTGCAGACCGAAGGGGCGGCAAGGATGCGGGCGATGGAGCGCTGAGCACTGAACGAAAAACGCGCCCGGAGGCGCGTCTTTCAGGGGGCGGGGCAGGGGCTCAGCGCACGACCTGCGTCAGCTCGCCGGCCTTGTAGCGCGCGGCCATCTTCTCCAGCGACACCGGCTTGATCCTGCTCGCCATGCCGGCGCAGCCGAAGGCTTCGAAGCGGGCCTTGCACACCAGCTTGGCGGCCTCGCGCGCGGGCTTGTTGAACTCGCGCGGGTCGAACTTGGAGGGGTTCTCGACCAGGAACTTGCGCACCGCGCCGGTCATCGCCAGGCGGATGTCGGTGTCGATGTTGATCTTGCGCACCCCGTACTTGATGCCCTGCACGATCTCCTCGACCGGCACGCCGTAGGTTTCCTTCATGTCGCCGCCGTACTGGCGGATGATCTCGAGCAGTTCCTGCGGTACCGACGACGAGCCGTGCATCACCAGGTGGGTGTTGGGGATGCGGGCGTGGATCTGCTTGATGCGCTCGATGGCGAGGATGTCGCCGGTGGGCTTGCGGCTGAACTTGTAGGCGCCGTGGCTCGTGCCGATGGCGATCGCGAGCGCGTCGCAGTCGGTCTGCTTGACGAAGTCGGCGGCCTGGTCGGGATCGGTCAGCATCTGGCTGTGGTCGAGCGTGCCTTCGGCACCGACGCCGTCTTCCTCGCCGGCCTGGCCGGTCTCGAGCGAGCCGAGGCAGCCGAGCTCGCCCTCGACGCTGACGCCGATGGCGTGCGAGAACTTCACCACCTCGCGCGTGACGGCGACGTTGTACTCATAGGACGACGGCGACTTGCCGTCTTCCAGCAGCGAACCGTCCATCATCACGCTGGAGAAGCCGGAGCGGATCGCGCCCATGCAGATCGCGGGGCTCTGGCCGTGGTCCTGGTGCATGACGATCGGGATATTGGGATAGGCCTCGACCGCGGCGTCGATCAGGTGGCGGAGGAAGGCCTCGCCCGCGTATTTGCGCGCGCCGGCCGAGGCCTGCATGATCACCGGGCTGTCGCACTCGGCCGCCGCTTCCATGATGGCCTGGACCTGTTCGAGGTTGTTCACGTTGAAGGCGGGCAGGCCATAGCTGTGCTCGGCGGCGTGGTCGAGCAGCTGGCGCATGGAAACGAGGGGCATGAGTCTCTCCGGTAGGGGGCCGCGCGGCGGCGGTGCGATCGAAAGCAGATATTTTAGCCTGTGTCGTGGCGAAAGCGATTCAGACCGGGTCGTCGAGCGTGCCCGGCATGTGATGCTCGCCGACGCGTACGATCTTGAGCGTGTTGGTGCCCCCCGAGGCGCCGATCGGTTCGCCGATGGTGAGCACGATGAGGTCGCCGTACTCGACCACGCCCTGCTCGAGCAGCACCTGCTCGGCCTCCCACAGCAGCACGTCGCGGTCCTGATGGGTCTGGCTCATCAGCAGCGGATAGACCTCGCGGTAGAGCGTCATCTGATTACGCGCGGAGGGTTCGGGTGTGAGCGCGTAGATCGGCACGCCGGCGTTCATGCGGCTCATCCATAGTGCAGTCGAGCCGGTCTGGGTGAGCGAGGCGATCGCCTTGACCTTCAGGTGGTAGGCGGTCCAGATCGCCGCCATCGCGATCGACTGGTCGATGCGGGTGAACACGCGGTTGAGCACCTCGCGGTCCAGACTCACCTCGGCGGACTTCTCGGCTTCCAGGCACACCCGGCTCATCGCTTCGATCACCTCGACCGGAAACTTGCCCGCGGCCGTCTCCGCCGACAGCATCACCGCGTCGGTGCCGTCGAGCACCGCGTTGGCCACGTCCGAGACCTCGGCGCGGGTCGGGACCGGGCTGGTGATCATCGACTCCATCATCTGCGTGGCGGTGATGGTGAGCTTGTTGCGGTCGCGCGCGGCGCGGATCATCTTCTTCTGCAGGGCCGGCACCGCCGCGTCGCCGACCTCCACCGCGAGGTCGCCACGCGCGACCATGATGCCGTCCGAGGCGTCGAGGATCTCCACGAGGTTGGCGACCGCTTCGGTGCGCTCGATCTTCGCGATGAGCAGCGCCGTGCTGCCGGCCGCGCGCAGCAGCTGGCGCGCCATGTACATGTCGGCCGCGCTCTTGGGGAAGGATACGGCGACGAAATCCACCCCGATCTGCGCCGCGGTGCGGATGTCGTCCATGTCCTTGGCGGTGAGCGCCGGCGCCGTGAGCCCGCCGCCCTGGCGGTTGATGCCCTTGTTGTTCGACAGCTCGCCGCCGACCTTCACCGTGGTGTGGATCTCGTGGCCGAGCACGCGCTGCACGGTGAGCTTGAGGCGGCCGTCGTCGAGCAGCAGCACGTCGCCCGGCTTCACGTCCTTGGGCAGGTCCTTGTAGTCCAGCCCGACACGCTCGCTGTTGCCCAGGTCGCAGCGTGCATCGAGGATGAAGGCCTGATCCCGGGTGAGGGTGATACGACCTTCTGCGAATCGGCCGACACGGATCTTCGGGCCCTGCAGGTCGGCGAGAATGCCCACCGGACGACCGGCAAGCGCCGAGGCTTCGCGAATCCCGTCTGCACGGGCGATGTGGTCCTCGGCCTTGCCGTGGGAGAAGTTCATTCGCACCACATCGACGCCGGCCTGGACCATGCGTTGCAGGACCTGCGTGTCGGACGAGGCTGGGCCGAGGGTGGCTACGATCTTGGTGTGGCGGGACATCCGGGCGCTCCGGTAGGGGTATTCGCCGCATTCTAGCAGCGCCCCCTGGAGGCGCTGGCGCCCCCGGTCGTCAGCGCGGAGGCGACCCCGTGGGAGAGGGACAGCTGGAGCGGCGGCTGCGGGATTGCATCTGTGGGAGCGGAGCTGTGGAGCGGAGCTGTGGGAGCGGGCTTGCCCGCGAATGGCAACTGTCCAGCCGCACTATTCGCGGGCAAGCCCGCTCCCACAGAAAATTGCTCCCGAGCGCTCAGCTCTCGAAACGTGCTTCCAGCGCCGCGATTGCCGGCAGGGTCTTGCCTTCGAGGAACTCGAGGAAGGCGCCACCGCCGGTGGAGATGTAGCCCACGTCTTCGGCGATGTGGAACTTGGCGATCGCCGCCAGGGTGTCGCCGCCGCCCGCGATCGAGAACGCCTCGGAGTGGGCGATGGCCGAGGCCATCATCTTGGTGCCGCCGGCGAACTGGGGATACTCGAACACGCCGACCGGGCCGTTCCAGACGATGGTGCCGGCGTGGGCGATGATGTCGGCGAGCTTGGCGGAGCTCTTCGGGCCGAAGTCGAGGATGCGGTCGTGCGGCCCGACCTCGTCCACCGGGATGCGGTTGGCGCGGGCGAGCGCCGAGACCTCGTCGGCCACCACCACGTCGACCGGCAGCGGCACTTCGGCGCCACGCGCCTTCATGATGTCCATGACCTGCTGGGCTTCGCGCACCATCTCGGGCTCGGCCAGCGATTCGCCGATGCGCTTGCCGGCGGCGAGGAGGAAGGTGTTGGCGATGCCGCCGCCGACGATGAGCTGGTCGACCTTCTCGGCCAGGGTCTTGAGGATGGTCAGCTTGGTCGACACCTTGGCGCCGCCGACGATGGCCACCAGCGGGCGGGCCGGGTTCTCCGTGGCCTGGGAGAGCGCGTCGATCTCGGCGCCCATCAGCATGCCGGCGCAGGCCACCGGGGCGAAGCGGGCGATGCCGTGGGTGGTGGCCTCGGCGCGGTGGGCGGTGCCGAAGGCGTCATTGACGTAGATGTCGCACAGCGCGGCCATCTTCTTCGCCAGCTCCTCGTTGTCCTTCTTCTCGCCCTTGTTGCAGCGGCAGTTCTCGAGCAGGACGACCTCGCCCGGCTTCACCTCGAAGCCGCCATCGACCCAGTTCTGGATCAGGCGCACCGGCTTGTCGAGCAGCAGGCCCAGGCGCACGGCCACCGGCATCAGCGAGTCCTCGGCGTGCAGTTCGCCCTCGGTCGGACGGCCGAGGTGGGAGGTGACCATTACCGCCGCGCCGTTGTCGAGGCAGTAGCGGATGGAGGGAATCGAGGCGCGGATGCGGGTGTCTTCGGTGATGTTGCCGGCCTCGTCCTGCGGCACGTTGAGGTCGGCACGGATGAACACCTTCTTGCCGCGCACGTCGAGTTCGGCGAGTTTCTTGACTTGCATGATCGTATTGGGCTCGTGAAAACGCCCTGCGGGACAGGGCGTCGATGGGTTTGCGATCGGGGCCGGCTTACTTGGCGTTGTAGAAGGCGCGGGCGGCGTCGAGCATGCGGCAGGAGTAGCCCCACTCGTTGTCGTACCAGGCCAGCACCTTGACCAGCACCGAGCCGTCCTCGCCCTTGATGACGCGGGTCTGGGTGGCGTCGAAGGTGGAGGAGACGGTGGTGTGGTTGAAGTCGGACGACACCAGCGGCTCGGTGTTGACCGCGAGGATGCCCTTCAGCGGACCGTTGGCCGCGGCGGTCATCAGCGCGTTGATCTCTTCCTTGGTGGTGGCGCGCTCGGCGGTGAAGGTGAGGTCGACCAGCGAGACGTTGATCGTGGGCACGCGCAGCGCGAAGCCATCGACCTTGCCCACGAGTTGCGGCAGCACCAGGCCGACGGCCTTGGCGGCGCCGGTCTTGGTCGGGATGATGTTGGCGGCGGCGGCACGCGCGCGGCGCAGGTCCTTGTGGCGCACGTCCACGGTGACCTGGTCGTTGGTGTAGGCGTGGATCGTGGTCATCAGGCCCTGCTTGATGCCGACGCTGTCGGCCAGGATCTTGGCGACCGGGGCCAGGCAGTTGGTGGTGCAGGAGGCGTTGGAGACGACGGTCATGTCGCCGCGCAGCACTTCCTCGTTCACGCCCATGACGATGGTGGTGTCGACGTCGTCACCGCCCGGGGCGGAGATCAGCACGCGCTTGGCGCCCATGTCGAGCAGGGCCTGGGCCTTGGCCTTGGTGGTGTAGGCGCCGGTGCACTCGAGCAGCACGTCCACGCCGTGGCTGCCCCAGTTCACGCCCTTGGGGTCCTTGGTGGAGTAGAAGGGGATCTTCTTGCCGTCGATGATGATGATGCTTTCGCCTTCGGTCTCGACCGAGGTGGCGAAGCGGCCATGGGTGGTGTCGTACTTGAGCAGGTGGGCGTTCGTGGCCAGATCGCCGGAGGCGTTGATGGCGACCACTTCGAACTCGTTCTGCAGGCCCTGCTCGTAGATGGCGCGCAGCGTGCAGCGACCGATACGACCGAAACCGTTGATGGCGACCTTGATGCTCATCGATGCTTCTCCCTGAAAAAACGGTGATAAACCGGGTGTTTGTCCTTGCCGATGCCCTGCCGGCCCGCGTCGGGCGGCGTCCCCATGTGCAACGGGAGCGGTCCGTCTCCGGAGCCGCTCCCGTGCCAGGTCCTCGTCAGAGCACCGCTTGCACTGCCTGCACCACCGCATCCGCGGTGATGCCGAAATACTTGAAGAGCTCGCCCGCCGGGGCCGATTCGCCGAAGCGGTCGATGCCGATCACGCGGCCCTCGAGGCCGACGTACTTGTACCAGCCGTCGGTGCAGCCGGCCTCGACCGCGACCCGCGGCAGGCCGGCGGGCAGCACGCTCGCCTTGTACGCGGCGTCCTGGCGGTCGAAGACGTTGGTCGAGGGCATGGACACCACGCGCACGGCGACGCCTTGCTCGGCCAGGGTCTTCTGCGCGGCGATGGCGAGCGCGACCTCGGAGCCGGTGGCGATGACGACCGCCTGCGGCTTGCCACCTGCGGCCTCGGACAGCACGTAGCCGCCCCGGTCGATCGCGGAGACCTGCTCTGCGCTGCGGGTCTGGAAGGGCAGGTTCTGGCGCGAGAAGCACATCGCGGTCGGGCCAGACTTGCGCGCGATCGCGCTCGCCCAGGCGACGGCGGATTCGGTGGTGTCGCAGGGGCGCCACACGTCCATGTTGGGGATCAGGCGCAGCGTGGCGGTCTGCTCCACCGGCTGGTGGGTGGGGCCGTCCTCGCCGAGGCCGATCGAATCATGGGTGAACACGAAGATCTGGCGGATCTTCATCAGCGCAGCCATGCGCAGGGCGTTGCGCGCGTACTCGCTGAACATCAGGAAGGTGGCGGTGTAGGGGATCAGGCCGCCGTGCAGCGCGACGCCGTTGGCGATCGCCGCCATGCCGAACTCGCGCACGCCGTAATACACGTAGTTGCCACCGCTGGTCTTGCTGACCCCCTTGGCGCCCGACCACAGCGTGAGGTTGGAGCCGGCGAGGTCGGCCGAGCCGCCGAGGAGTTCGGGCAGCTTGGGCGCGTAGGCCTCGATGGCGTTCTGGCTGGCCTTGCGGGTGGCGATGGTCTCGGCCTTGTCGGTCACCTTGGCCAGCACCGCGGCGACGTGGGCGTCCCAGTCGGCGGGCAGCTCGCCGGCCATGCGGCGCTCGAACTCGGCGGCGAGCTCGGGGTGGGCGGCACGGTAGGCGGCGAAGGCAGCGTTCCATTGCGCCTCGAGCGAGGCACCCTTGGTGCGGGCGTCCCAGGCGGCGTACACGTCGGCCGGGATGTGGAAGGGCGGGTGGTTCCAGCCGATGTGGGCGCGCGCAGCCTCGATCTCGGCCGCGCCGAGCGGGGCGCCGTGCACGTCGTGGCTGTCCTGCTTGTTCGGTGCGCCCGCGCCGATGATGGTCTTGCAGCAGATCAGCGTGGGCTGGGTGGTGTTGGCCTTGGCCTGCTGGATCGCTGCTTCGATCGCCACCGGGTCGTGGCCCTGGACGTCGCGGATGACCTGCCATCCATACGCCTCGAACCTTTTCGGCGTGTCGTCGGTGAACCAGCCGTCGACATGGCCGTCGATCGAGATGTTGTTGTCGTCGTAGAAGGCCACGAGCTTGCCCAGGCCCCAGGTGCCGGCGAGCGAGCAGGCCTCGTGCGAGATGCCTTCCATCAGGCAACCGTCGCCCAGGAAGACGTAGGTGTGGTGGTTGACGATGTCGTGGCCGGGGCGGTTGAACTCGGCGGCGAGGATCTTCTCGGCGAGTGCCATGCCCACCGCGTTGGTGATGCCCTGGCCGAGCGGGCCGGTGGTGGTCTCGATGCCGGGGGCGTAGCCGTATTCGGGGTGGCCCGGGGTCTTGCTGTGCAGCTGGCGGAAGCGCTTCAACTCGTCGATCGGCAGGTCGTAGCCGGTGAGGTGGAGCAGCGCGTAGATCAGCATCGAGCCGTGGCCGTTCGACAGCACGAAGCGGTCGCGGTCGGCCCACTTTGGATTGGCCGGGTTGTGCTTGAGGTGGTGGCGCCACAGCACTTCGGCGATCTCGGCCATGCCCATCGGCGCGCCGGGGTGGCCGGAATTGGCCTGTTGCACGGCGTCCATCGCCAGGGCACGGATCGCGCCGGTGATGGGGTTGAAGACCGGGGGCTTGACGTTGCGGGTCGACTGCATGCTGTTCTCGGGCCGAAGGCCACCATCAGAAAAGCCGCAATTATCCCTTAAAAGACCCTGCGGATGCCAATGTTGCGGTGCAATTACAGCGTGCGCCCGATCGGGTCGATGCGCAGCGCGCGTACACGGGTCGCCCGCCCTTGCGTCGCGCCTAGACCCACTGCCGGCGGCGTTCCATCAGCTTCCAGATCAGCGGCGTGAGGATCAGCTGCATCGCGAGGTCGAGCTTGCCGCCCGGGATCACGATGGTGTTGGCGCGGCTCATGAAGGCGTCGTGGATCATGCGCAGCAGGTAGGGGAAATCGACGCCGCGCGGGTCGCGGAAGCGGATCACCACCATGGACTCGTCCTGCGTCGGCACGTCGCGGGCGATGAATGGATTCGACGTGTCGACCACCGGCACGCGCTGGAAGTTGATGTGGGTACAGGCGAACTGCGGGACGATGTAATGCACGTAGTCATGCATGCGGCGCAGGATGGTGTCCTGCACGGCCTCGGCGGTGTAGCCCCGCAGCTTGGTGTCGCGGTGCAGCTTCTGGATCCACTCGAGGTTGATCGTCGGCACCACGCCGATGAGCAGGTCTACATGACGGGCGACGTTGACGTCCTCGGTCACCAGCGCCCCGTGCAGGCCCTCGTAGAACAGGCAGTCGGTGCCGACCGGCAGGTCCTCCCATTCGGTGAAGGTGCCGAGCGGCAGATTCCAGCGCATGGCCTCGGCTTCGTTGTGGATGTAGTAGCGGCGACGGCCGGTGGCCGCCTCGCCATAGGCGCGGAACAGGGTCTCGAGTTCGGGCAGCAGGTTGGCTTCGGGGCCGAAGTGGCTGATGCCGCGCCTGCCCTTGCTCTCGGCCTCCTCGATGAGCGCCTTCATCTCGGCGCGCGTGTAGCGGTGGAAGCTGTCGCCCTCGACGATCGCCGCGTTGACGTTCTCGCGGTGGAAGATCGCCTCGAAGGTGTGTTTCACGGTCGTGGTGCCCGCCCCGGACGAGCCGGTGACCGCGATGATCGGGTGCTTCATGGACATGGTGCGCTCCGCCGCTGGCGTGATGCTGGTCAGGCGATATTGTGCGTCGCCGCAATGCGGCCGAAAAGAGGGCTGGCGGCGCCCGGGCGCCGCGCAATGCCCGGGTGCCCGCATTCGCCTCCTGCTCAGGAGTGGCCCTTGATCCAGGCCGACCACTCGGTAAACAGCGTCGGGCTGGCGGCGGCGATCACCCCGCGCTTGATCGCAGGGCCGGACAGCAGCTTGCCGCCATCGAGCGCCTCGGCCTGGCCGCCCGCCTCGGAGAGGATCAGATGGCCGGCCGCGTAGTCCCACAGCATCTGTCCGCCATGGACATAGACGTCCAGGCGGCCGGCAGCGACGAAGCACCACTCGAGGGCGCTGGAGCCGAAGTTGCGCTGCGAGTAGTAGGGCGGGCGCACGGCGAGCTCGTCGCCGAGGTGATGGCTGATGCGCTTGAAGTCCACCCCCGCGACCGCGTCGCGCAGGCTGGAGGCGCCGGCGCGCAGCGGCAGCTCGTTGCCGTTGAGGAAGGCGCCGGCGCCGCGTGCGGCGTAGAAGGATTCGTCCGTGATCGGGTTGTAGACCACGCCGATCACCGGCTCGTGATCGATCATGTAGGCAATCGAGACCGCGAACAGCGGGATGCCGTTGGCGAAGTTGGTCGTGCCGTCGATCGGGTCTATGCACCACAGGCCGCGCGCGCCCTCGTTCCAGCAGTCTCCCTGCTCTGCCGCAGTCATCTCCTCGCCGAGCACGGCGCCGGGGAGGAACTTCGGCAGCGCCTCGCAGAAGCGGCGCTGGGATTCGAGATCGGCTTCGGTGAACAGCGAGCCGTCGGCCTTGCGGTTGCGGGCGGATTTCAGGTAGCGCGGCAGGATTTCCTCGCGGGCGATGTCGCGGACCAGGGATTCGAGCGCACGGGCGCGCGCGAGACGCAGCGCGGCAGTAGGCATGGGGGGCTCCTCGTCGGTCGGATGGGCGATGCCCGGGCCTATAATCTTACGATGATTTCACGCTTCCACTTTCCTGGCCGGCTTTCCGCAGCGGGCGAGATCGCGCTTCCCGAGGCGCTCGCCCACCACGCCGTGCGCGTGCTGCGCCTGCGCGACGGTGCGCCGGTCGTGCTGTTCGACGGCGAGGGCAACGAGGCCGACGCGACCCTGAGCGTGCGCGGCAAGGCGGTGCATGCGCGGCTCGAGTCGCCGCGCGGCGTCGATCGGGAGTCGCCGCTGACCGTCGTGCTGGTGCAGGCGCTGGCCTCCGGGGACAAGATGGACTGGGTGGTGCAGAAGGCGGTCGAGCTCGGCGTGACGGCGATCCAGCCGGTGCAGGCCGAGCGCTCGGTGCTCAAGCTCGCGGGCGAGCGTGCCGAGCGCCGCCACGCCCACTGGCAGCAGGTCGCGGTGTCGGCCTGCGAGCAGTGCGGTCGCAATCGCATCCCCGAGGTGCGACCGCTGCAGCCGCTGGCGCACTGGCTGGCGGGGCATCGCGGCGCGCTCAACTACGTGCTCGCCCCCGGCGGGGCGGCCGGCTTCGCGCATGAACCAGCGCCCGCGGGGGGCGTGCACCTGCTCGTCGGGCCCGAAGGTGGCTGGAGCGATCTCGAGCTTGCCGCCTTCGATGCCGCCGGCTGCCGCCGCGTGCGTCTAGGCCCCCGCATCCTGCGCACCGAGACTGCCGGTCTGGCCGCGCTGGCGGCGCTGCAGGCGCGCTGGGGCGATTTCTGAGGCGCGCCCGCGCCTCCTGCGCCATCACCTGCCGACCCACTGGAGACGCTGTCCATGTTCGAATCCGCCGAACTCGGCCACCGCACCGACGCGAAGACCTTCGCCGCCGCCGTGCCCGGCTTGCGCGCCGAATTGCTCGACGCCCAGTTCGACCTCCTCGAACTGCGCCAGTTTGCCGTCGTCGTGCTCATCAACGGGGTGGACAAGGCCGGCAAGGGCGAGACGATCAACCTGCTCAACGAGTGGATGGATCCGCGCCACATCCAGACCTGGGCCTTCGATGCGCCCACTCCGGAGGAGGCCGAGCGTCCCTTCATGTGGCGCTTCTGGCGCGCGTTGCCGCCGCGCGGCAAGATCGGCGTGCTGTTCAACAACTGGTACACGCAGCCGATCCGTGAGCGTGTTGCGCGCGACAGCAAGAGATCCGGGCTCGACCAGCGTCTCGACGAAATCCGGCGCTTCGAGGCCATGCTCACGCGCGAGGGCGTGCTGCTGGTGAAGTTCTGGTTCCACCTCTCCAAGGACGCGCAGAGGAAGCGCCTCAAGGAGCTCGAGAAGGAGCCGCGCACGCGCTGGCGCGTGACCGAGCGCGACTGGTACTACTACGACCAGTACGACCGTTACCGCGAGGTCGCCGGCCATGTGCTGCGCACCACCAGCACCGGCGATGCGCCGTGGTTGATCGTGGATGGCTCCGACCCCCTCTATCGCGCCCTGTTCGTCGGCCGTACCCTGCTGGCTGCCATGCGCCGCCGCCTCGACGCCGCCAGCCAGCACTGGGCGCCGCGCCTGTCGGCTGCACCGCTGCCGCCCTGCATCGACCAGCTCAACGTGCTCGACCGCCTGGTTCGACAGGACATGAAGCGCAAGGAATACGAGGCGCAGCTGGAACTGCTCCAGGGGCGCCTCGCGCTGCTCTCGCGCTCGCCTGCGTTTCGGCGTCGCAATCTCGTGCTCGTGTTCGAGGGCATGGATGCGGCGGGCAAGGGCGGTGCCATCAGGCGCATCGCTGCGGCGCTCGATGCGCGCCATTACCGCATCGTGCCGATCGGCGCCCCCACCGAGGAGGAGCGCGCCCAGCCCTACCTGTGGCGGTTCTGGCGCCATCTGCCGCCGCGCGGAAAGGTGGTGATGTTCGACCGCTCGTGGTATGGCCGCGTGCTCGTCGAGCGCGTGGAGGGCTTCTGCTCCGAGGCCGACTGGATGCGCGCCTACGCCGAGATCAACGACTTCGAGGAGCAGCTCATCGAGGCGGGCGCGGTGGTGGTGAAGTTCTGGCTCGCGATCAGCAAGGACGAGCAACTCGCCCGCTTCCAGGCGCGCGAGGCCGAGCCGCACAAGCGCTTCAAGATCAGCGCCGAGGACTGGCGCAATCGCGAGAAGTGGGACGACTACCGGCGCGCCGTGTGCGACATGGTCGACCGCACCAGCACCGAGCGCGCGCCATGGACCCTGGTCGAGGCCGACGACAAGCACTTCGCGCGCATCAAGATCCTGCGTACGCTCTGCGAGCGGATCGAGGCTGCGCTCGGCTAGCGCCTGCCAGGCAGGATGGCAGCGTGCATTCGGGCTAGAATCGCGCCATCCAGGACAGAACGCCCGGCGGGGCATGGCTTTCGGGCCGTGCGCCGCCGGTCCCAGTAGCGGTGAATCAGTGAACGCCGAATCAAGCCCCAGCCAGAAGCCCCCCGCCGCGATGCCGGCCGCAGTTCCTGTGGTCGATGATGCGACTGCACAGTTCGTTGCCTGGGTGCGCGGCGCCGCGCCCTACATCCATGCCTTTCGCGGGCGCACCTTCGTTGTCGGGTTCGGGGGGGAGGTGGCGGCGGGCGAGCGCGCGCAGAGCCTCGCCTACGACTGCAACCTGCTGGCGGCGCTCGGCATCCGCCTGGTACTGGTGCACGGCGCCCGCCCGCAGATCGATGCGGAGCTCGCCCGCCGAGGGCTCGAGCCGCGCTTCCATCACGGCCTGCGGGTGACCGACGGGGATGCGCTCGAGTGCGTCAAGTCGGCCATGGCAGTGACCCGCTTCGAGGTCGAGGCGTTGCTCTCGCAGGGCCTGCCCAACACGCCGATGGCGGGCAGCTACATCCGCGTGACCGGCGGCAACTTCATCACCGCGCGCCCGGTGGGCGTGGTGGACGGCGTCGATTACCAATACACCGGCGCGGTGCGCAAGATCATCGCCGAGGAGATCAATGCCGACCTCGACCAGCAGAACGTCGTGCTGATCACCCCGCTCGGCGTATCTCCCGCGGGCGAAATCTTCAACCTCGCCATGGAGGAAGTGGCCGAGGCGGTGGCGGTGGCGCTGAAGGCCGAGAAGCTGATCTACCTCTGCGATGCCCCCGGCCTGTTCGGCGCCGACGGCCAGCTCGTCGAGTCGGTGACCGCCGACGAGGCGCAGCGCAAGCTCGACACGGGCGAAGGGCTCACCGAGGACCTCGACCTCTTTCTGCCATGCGCGATCCGCGCCGTGCGCAAGGGGGTCGCGCGCTGTCACCTGATCGACCGCGACCTCGACGGCGGCTTGTTGCTCGAGTTCTTCACCCATGCGGGCGTGGGCACCGTGGTGTCGCGCGACCCGCTGTTCCGCCTGCGCGAGGCCACGGTCGACGACGTCGGCGCGCTGGTGGCGCTGATCTCGCCGATGGAGGCCGACGGTACGCTGGTGCGGCGTGGGCGAGAGTTGCTCGAGCAGGAGATCGAGCGCTTCACCGTGGTCGAGCACGACGGCGTGCTGGTTGGCTGCGCGGCGCTGTATCCGTTCAGCGAGGAAAACGCCGCCGAACTCGCGTGCCTCGCGGTGATGCCCGACTACCGTCGCGCCGGCCTCGGCGACCAGCTCCTCAGGCGCATCGAGCGGCGCGCGCGCGTGCAGCGGCTCGAGCGCCTCTTCGTGCTCACCACCCGCACCGCGCACTGGTTCCGCGAACGCGGCTTCAGCGAGATCGGCCCCGAGGCGCTGCCCAGACAGAAGCGCGATCTGTACAACTTCCAGCGCCGCTCCAAGGTGTTCGTGAAGACCTTATGAAGTGGGGTCGCAAGCCTGTCGCCAACCCGGAGGCGGACCTGCTGGGCGAGATCGCCGAGGGCGTGCATGGCATAGAGGCGGTGTTCGATGCCGCTGGCCGGCTGCGCTGGATCAGCCCCTCGATCGAGCGCCTGACCGGCTTCGCTCCTGGCGAATGCGCGGCTGCGCCGGATCTGCTCGAACTCCTCGTGCATGAATCCGACCGTGAGTTCTGCCGGCGCATGATGACGCAGGTCCTCAGCGGCGGCCTGCCGCAGGATTTCGAGCTGCGGCTCGCGCGCCGGGGCGGGGGCTCGGTGTGGGTGGCCACGCACTGGCGGCGGCGAGCGGACGGCGCTGGACTGCGGCTGTCCGCCGAGGACATCCAGGCGCGCAAGGAGACCGAATACACCCTCCTCGAGACGGTCGCAGAACTGCGGCGGGCGCAGGCGCTGCGCGAACACTACCTGCTGCGCAGCAACGACGAGCGTCAGCGGCTGGCGGCGCTGCTCAACCTCATTCGCCTCGGCATCCTGTTCATCGACCACGATCGGCGAGTGCTGTATCACAATCGCGCGATGCTCGAGATCTGGGGCTATCCGCCCGAGACCCAGCTCGTCGGCTGCCGCGAGGCCGTGCTCCGCGATCAGGCGGCCGCGGTGCTCGCCGACCCTCCGGCCTATTTCGAGCACATCGAACGCACCGTGCGCGACAGTCGCGGCGAGAGCGAGGAGCACGAGGTGCTCTTCGCCGACGGTCGCATCGTGACCGACCGTTCCGCCGTGGTACCGGGCGGTGACGACATGCGCCGGATCGGGCGGCTTTGGATCTACGAGGACGTCACCGCCGCGCGCCGGATCTCCGACCGCCTGCTCGAACTGGCCGAGCGCGACGAACTGACCGGGCTCTACAACCGGCGCCGCTTTCAGGAAGAGCTCGAGCGGATGCTGGCCGATGCGGCCCGGCGCGACGCCGAAGTCGGCCTGCTCGCCTTCGATCTCGACGGCTTCAAGCCGGTCAACGACACCTATGGTCACCAGGCCGGCGACGAGGTGCTGGTGGGCATTGCGCAGGCGGTTGGGCGCATCGTGCGGCGCAACGAGATGTTCTTCCGCGTCGGCGGCGACGAGTTCGCCCTGCTCGTGCCTGCGAGCACGAGTCCGGGGCTGCTCGAACTCGCCCACCGCCTGGTCGAGGCGGTGGGCGAACTGCGCTTCAGCTTCGCGGGCAACACGGTCGGCGTCACCGCGAGCGTGGGCATCGCGCGCTTCCCTGAAAACGCTCTGGGCGCCGAGTCGCTGGTCGCCGCCGCCGACGAGGCGCTCTACCTGTCCAAGAGCGAGGGGCGCAATCGCGCAACCGTCTCGGCGAGGCACTGCGGTGAATCGGCTAGAATGCCGGCTTCGAGCTCCGATGAACGTGACAGCAGAGAGGATTGAAACATGGCTCGCATGGTGAATTGCGTGAAACTGGGCCGCGAGGCCGAAGGTCTGGACCTCCCGCCCGTGCCGGGGGCGCTCGGTAAGCGCATTTTCGAGAACGTCTCCAAGGAGGCCTGGCAGCAGTGGGTGAAGTACCAGACCATGCTGATCAACGAGAACCGCCTCAACCTGATGGACGCCCGTGCGCGCAAGTATCTCGCCGAGCAGATGGAGAAACACTTCTTCGAGGGCGGCGCCGACCAGGTCGCCGGCTACGTACCGCCGCAGCAGTGAGGCACGGCGGCGGGCGGGTGCCGCCGCGTGAAGGCCAAAAGACAAGGGGATGCATTGCATCCCCTTGTCTTTTGGCCTTCACTCTTCCGTGCCGAAGCGGTCAGCGCTTTTCCGCGAGCGCGGCCTGCGACTTCTCGAAACGCACGTCCTCGCCGCGGGCCACGTACACCACCTGCTCGGCAATGTTCATCGCGTGGTCTCCGATGCGCTCGATCGACTTGGCGATGAAGAGCATCTCAAGGCTGTTCGAGATCGTGCGCGGGTCTTCCATCATGTAGGTGATGAGCTGGCGCATGATGCCCTTGAAGCCGCTGTCGACCTCGGCGTCCTTGCGTCGCATCTCCTCGATGTTGTCGGCGTTGACGCGCGCGAAGGCGTCCAGCGCGGCACGCAGCATCTCGATCGCGGTCTCGGTTGCCTGCGAGAGACCGACGCGCGGCATGAACTTGACCTCCGCCTGGTGCAGGCGGCGGGCGGCCTTGGCGATCTTCTTCGCTTCATCCCCGATGCGTTCGAGGTCCGAAGCGGCCTTGATGGTGGCCAGCACCAGCCGCAGGTCGCCAGCGGCCGGCTGGCGACGGGCGATGATGTGGCTGCAGGCGTCGTCGAGCTCGACCTGCGCCACGTTGACCTGTTTGTCGCCCTGGACGACCTGATCGAGCAGCGCGATCTCCCCGCTGCGCAGCCCTTCGAGCGCCTGGGTCACCTGGGCTTCGACCAGGCCGCCCATCTGCAGCAGGTTGCGGCGGATTTCTTCCAGTTCGACGTCGAACTTCTTGAGCGTGTGTTCGGTCATTTTTGCGAGGGTCGGTTCGAGGAAGCGTGCAGGCTAGCAGGCGATTGTTAAGATTTTGTTGCGTGCAACGCAGCTGAAACCGCCTCCTGCCGGGGCGCGAGACGCTCGACCCCGTTGGCGCCGGCGAGCAGCAGCACGTCGGCGCCGCGCCTGGCGAACAGCCCGTTGGTGACCACGCCGACGATCTGGTTGATCCGTGTCTCCATGTCCGCCGGGTCCGTGATCGCCAGTCCGTGCACGTCGAGGATCAGGTTGCCGTTGTCGGTGACGAAGTCCTTGCGAAGCCGGGGTTCGCCGCCGAGTTGGCGCAGTTCGCGCGCGACATGGCTGCAGGCCATGGGGATGACTTCGACCGGCAGGGGAAAGCGACCCAGGACGTCCACGCGCTTGCTCGCGTCACAGATGCAGATGAAGCGCCCCGACACCGCGGCGACGATCTTCTCGCGCGTCAGTGCGCCGCCGCCGCCCTTGATCATCGCGAAATGGCCGTCGATCTCGTCGGCGCCATCGACGTACACCGGCAGCGTCTCGATCCCGTTGAGGTCGAACACCTCGATGCCGTGTGCGCGCAGGCGCCGGGTGCTCGCCTCCGAGCTGGAGACCGCCCCGAGGATGCGGTCGCGCCTGGAGGCGAGGGCATCGATGAAGTGGTTGACGGTCGATCCGGTTCCGACGCCGACGATGCTGGCGTCGGCGATGTAGTCGAGTGCCGCACAGGCTGCGGCTTTCTTGAGTTCGTCCTGGGTCATCGAGGGATTCTGCCTGCGGGGCGGGCGCTCAAACGAGGCCGTTGAAGGGTTGCACGAGGACCATGTCGCCCGTCTGCACCGCGGCGCAGTCTTCGGGCAGCACGATGAAGCAGTCGGCCTCGGACATGGAGCGCAGCACGCCCGAGCCTTGCGCGCCGGCAAGCGTGACCGCAAGTCCGTCGGCGCTGCGTTGCAGTCGACCGCGAAGGTATTCGACACGACCGGGCTGTTTCCGCATGGCGAAGTCGGCGCGCACCGGGAAGCGCTCGGCCGGTGGTAGCGGGCTCACGCCCATGAGCTTGAGCAGGGCGTCCTGCACGAACTGGTAGAACGTGACCATGACTGCCACCGGGTTGCCCGGGAGCCCGAACAGCACGGCGCCGCCGATCCGACCGAAGGCCATGGGCCGGCCTGGCTTGATGGCGAGCTTCCAGAACGCGACCTCGCCCAGGCGCCCCATCATCTCGCGGATGAAGTCGGCCTCGCCAACCGAGACGCCGCCGCTCGTGATGACGACGTCGGCCGCTTGCGCGGCATCGCGGAAAGCGGCTTCGAGGGCGTCGGGGCGGTCGGGTACCACTCCCATGTCGAGCAGTTCGCAGCCCAGGCGCGACAGGGCACCGAACAGGGTGTAGCGATTGCTGTCGTAAACCTCGCCGGGACCGAGCGGCCGACCGATCGAGGCGATTTCGTCACCCGTGGACAGGATTGCCACTCGCAGTCGCCTGTGCACCGACACCTCGGCGATCCCGAGCGAGGCGATGAGACCGATCTCGGCAGGACCACAGCGACGGCCTGCGGCCAGCGCCACACTGCCTTCGGCGAGGTCCTCGCCGGCACGGCGCAGGTTCTGGCCGCGTTTCTGGCCGGGCGGGACGAAGACCACGTCGTGCTCGCGGCGCGCCACCTCCTGCACCACGATGGTATCCGCACCTTGCGGTATCGACGCGCCGGTCATGATGCGCACGGCCTGGGCCGGACCGACGATCCCCGAGAAGGGGCGCCCGGCAAACGCAGTGCCGACCACTGCGAGACCGGTTTCGGTATCGGACGCAAGATCCTGCGCACGCACCGCGTACCCGTCCATCGCCGAATTGTCGTGCGCAGGCACGTTGTAGGGCGCGACGATGTCCTCCGCCAGCACGCGGGCGAGCGCGGCGCGAACCGGGACGCGCTCCCAGCCGGTTACGGCAGCGAGGCTGTCAAGAATCCTGGCGCGCGCCGCGTCCACTGCGAGCAGGCTGCGGCTGCTTGTGTCGTCTGCGGGGGAGGTGGTCATGAAGCTGCTCCCGATCGTGTCTGTGGAGCGCCCTGTGCTCGCACCCCCAGTGCTCGATGAGCCGCTCGCTGACGGGTGAGGGACCGGGGGGTGGGGCCGGGTGTGTCGGGATCAGGCCGAGTCGAGTCGCGGACGGGGCGTGTGGCCTAGCCGGAACCGACGGGGCGGCGAGTACCGCCCCGCGATGGTGAATGCGCCGCGCTCAGCGCAGGCCGGCCGCGTAGTCGGAAACGGCCTTGATCTCGGGGTCGGTCATCTTGATCGCGATCGTTCGCATCATGCTGTTCGGGTCGTTCTTGCGAACGCCATCGCGGAACGCCTTCATCTGCGTGTCGATGTATTCGGCGAACTGGCCGGAGAGGCGCGGGTATTGCGCCGGCATGCCTGCGCCAGCGGGACCGTGGCAGGCCGCGCAAGCGGGTACGCCCTTGGAGGCGATGCCGGCGCGCCAGATCTGCTGGCCGAGTTCGATGGTCTCGAGGTTCTTGGCAGGCTCGGGCTGGAGCTCGAAGGAGGCGAAGTACTTGGCGAGGGCGCGCATGTCGGGCTCCTCGAGCGCGGCGACCATGCCGCCCATGATCGCGTTCTCACGTACCGGCGGGTTGCCGTTCCAGCCCTTGAACTCGCGCAGCTGTTTGAAGAGGTAGTCCTCGTGCTGCCCGGCGATCTTGGGGTTGGCCGGCAACTGGCTGTTGCCATCGGCCATGTGACAGGCGGCGCAGAGCGTTTCGGCGGTCTGTTTCGCCTTGTCGAGATCCGGAGCCTGGTCCTGGGCCTGGAGGCTGCCAGCGAGAAGCAGCAACGACGAGAGCAGCAGGGAACGCTTGATCATGGTGTCCTCGGAAAGCCGTGAGTGATTTTTTCAAACGAGGTATTCTATAACACGAAAGCCGGATTGCGCGATGCGATGAAGGCTTTCTCCCGCAGCCAACCGGTTTTTCGCCGATTTTTTCATGCCTCTGTTCCGCAACGCACAATTCGAGATTTCCATCGCCAAGCCCTCTGGGCTTCCAGTCCCCTCGGGTCCGGAGATCGCGTTCGCGGGGCGCTCGAATGCCGGCAAGTCGAGTGCCATCAACACGCTGGCAGGCCATGTGCGCCTGGCTTACGTGTCGAAAACCCCGGGGCGCACCCAGCTGATTAACTTCTTTCGCCTCAATTCGGGCGCCTTGCTGGTCGACCTCCCGGGCTACGGCTACGCAGCGGTTCCGGAGAAGATCCGCCGTCAGTGGCAGGGACTGATCGAGACCTACCTGAAGACGCGCGAGAGCCTGATCGGGCTCGTGCTGATCATGGACTCGCGTCACCCGCTCACGCCGCTGGACCGGAAGATGATCGACTGGTTCGCACCGTCGGGCCGGCCGATGCACGTGCTGCTCACCAAGAGCGACAAGCTCTCGCGCGGAGCGGCCGCCGCGGCGCTGCAGTTGGTGCGCAGCGAACTGCGCGCGCTTGGGCCGCAGGTCACCGTCCAGCTCTTCTCGAGCCTGAAGAAGAGCGGGGTCGAGGAGGTCGAGACCGTGATCGGCGGCTGGCTGAGCGGCGAGCCGGCCGCTTTCGAGGACGTGGGCGCGACTGCTCACGCGACGTCGGCCGAAAAAACAAAAGCCCCCGACCAGGGGACGTAGTCGGGGGCCAAAAATGCCTCACCGGGCGTGAGGCACCCGCTCAGGGAGGTGAAGCGGGAGATGGCCGGCAAGCGGCCGGGCGCCATCTGCTTGCTAAGATGCAGTCACCTCCGGGAAAGTTCCGCACGTTATCTGCCTGTCGGCGACGCGCGCACTTTGCCTGCTGCTCAAGGCCGCCTTTCGCTTGCGCGGCGAACGCAGCGATGAACCACCGATCTCCGATCGACGACCAGAGAGAAACACGATGCGACCCACTGGAGCCTTTCCTTCGATCCGCATGCGCCGCATGCGTCGCGACGATTTTTCCCGCCGCCTGATGCGCGAGCATGTGCTCACGGCCAACGACCTGATCTACCCGGTGTTCGTGCTCGATGGCGCGTCGCGGAGCGAGGCCGTGCCGTCCATGCCGGGGGTCGAGCGCGTCACGATCGACCGCCTGCTGGGTGTCGCCGAGCAGGCGCTGGAACTCGGCGTGCCTGCGCTCGCGCTGTTCCCTGTGATCGACGCCGCTGGCAAGAGCGACGGTGCCGAGGAGGCCTGGAACCCGAGCGGTCTGGTGCCGCGCACGGTCCAGGCGCTGAAGGCGCGCTTCCCGGAGCTGGGGGTGATCACCGACGTTGCGCTCGACCCCTACACCAGCCACGGCCAGGACGGCCTGATCGACCCGGCCGACCCGCGCGGCTACGTGATGAACGACGAGACCCTGGAGGCGCTCGCGAGGCAGGCGCTATGTCACGCCGAGGCGGGCGCCGACGTGGTCGCGCCCTCGGACATGATGGATGGCCGCATCGGGCGCATCCGCAACGAGCTCGACCGCGCGGGGCACATCCACACCCGCATCCTGGCCTACTCGGCGAAGTACGCATCGAGCTTTTATGGCCCCTTCCGCGATGCGGTGGGGTCCGCCGGCAATCTGGGCAAGGGCAACAAGTACACCTATCAGATGGACCCGGCCAACAGCGACGAGGCCATTCGCGAGGTCGCGCTCGACATCGCGGAGGGCGCGGACATGTTCATGGTCAAGCCGGGCATGCCGTATCTGGACATCGTGCGCCGCGTCAAGAAGGAACTCGAGGTGCCGACCTACGCCTATCAGGTGAGCGGCGAGTACGCGATGCTCAAGGCGGCGGCCGCCAATGGCTGGCTGGACGAGAGGGCTTGCGCGCTCGAGGCCTTGCTCGCCTTCAAGCGCGCCGGCGCCGATGGCATCCTGACCTATTTCGCGCTCGACGCCGCGCGCTGGCTCAGGGACGCTGCCTGAGGGGCGGTGTTGAGCCGCGGGAGCGACGCTCTGCACGAGCCGGCAGCGGTCGTGCTGCGCCTGCTGCGCGCAGATGACCTGCCGGCGGTGCTCGCCATCCAGCGTTCGGCCTACGGCGACGGCTACCAGGAGTCGGCCGCGGTCCTCGGGCGCAAGCGGGAGCTTGCCCCGGCGGCGTGCTGGATCGCGCACGCGGGGCAGATGGCGGTCGGGTACGTTCTTGCGCACCCCTGGGATACGCTCGGGGCGCCGCCGCTGCACGCACCGCTGCCTGCGCTGCCGACAGGCGCGGACCGCGGCTTCGTGCACGATCTGGCTGTGATGCCGGCGGCGCGCGGACTGGGGGTGGCGGCAGGGCTGCTCGCGCGCGTGTGCGCGTGGTCTTCCGCCGCCGGCCACCGGGGCATGCGCCTGGTGGCGCTCGCCGATGCGGCGCCGTTCTGGGCGCGCCAGGGTTTCAGTCCGCTTCCAGTCGCGCTGCCCGCGGCCTACGGTGACGGGGCGTGCCTGATGGAGCGCTTGCGCTGAGCTTCGCGACCGGCCGTGGCAAGGGGCGCTGCGTCAGCGCACCAGGACGTGCCCGAGGCGGCGACGCAGATCGAGGACGTTCGGGATCCGCAGGTCAACGTAGGACGGCGTGCGCAGCCCTCCGCCGACGAGCACCGTGCGCATGCCCAGCCGCTTGGCGGTACGCAGGTTCACCGGCGAATCCTCGACCATGATGCATTGGGCCGCATTCAGGCGTTGGCGGTGGAGCAGGCTGCGGTAGGCGCGGATGCCGGGCTTGGGCTGGTAGCCGAGGTCCTCGATGCCGACCACGTCCGCGAACAGGCGGCGTATCCCCATGATCGACAGAGCGGCCTGAGCATAGTGGCGCGGCGCGTTGGAGAACACGATCTTGCGTCCGGGCAGATGGCGCAGCATGCCGCGGAGTGCGCGCTCGAACACCATCATCTCGTGCAGGCGGTCGAAGCGGTGTGTCTCGAGCAGGAAGTGGTCGGGGTCGGTGGCGTGATGGCGCATCAGGCCCAGCAGGGTGGCGCCATAGCGCTGCCAGTACTGCATGCGCAGGGCGTTGGCCTCGTCCAGGCCCAGGCCCAGGTGCTGTTCGAGGTAGCGCGTCATGCTCCGGTTGATGTGCGGAAAGATGTGCGGACTCGCGTTATGCAGCGTGTTGTCGAGGTCGAACAGCCAGACGGGTTGGCTCGGCATGGGTGGGTTCCGCGCTGTGGATGAGAGCCGCTTCAACGTGGGCTTGGACGAGGCTGGAAGCGCACGATGCTACGCCCGTCCTCGGTGGTCTTGGGGGCGGCCTTCCAGGCGTGGCCCTGGATGATCTCGAAGCTTGCGGGCAGGCGCCCGTCGCGACGCAGGCGCTCGTAGGCGGCGCGTGCCTGCGCCCACTCCGTGCGGCCGGAGAGTCCGCGCGGACGTCCGACCGCGGCATTCGTGCCGCCGCTGGCGCGCAAGTCCTCGAGCAGGCCGTCGAACTCGGCGTACGTGAGGGTGAGCATCTCCATGTCCATCACCGGATCGGTGAAGCCTGCCTGCACGAGCGCGTCACCGAGATCGTGCATGTCGATGAAGCGGTGCACGCGATCGCCGCGATGCGCGGGAAGGGCGGCGCGCAGTTCCCTCAGCGTGTCGGGCCCCAGGGTGGAGAACATCAGCAAGCCGTCGACTTCGAGGCAGCGGTGGATCTCGCGGAATACCGGCAGGGGGTCGTCCACTGCGGGCAGCATCAGGTTCGACCACACCAGGCCCAGGCTGGCGCGCGCGCAGGGCAGGGCGCGCGCGTCGGCGACGAGGTGTGGCAGTGCCGCCGGGGCGCTGCGCAGCAGCCGGCGCAGCAGGCCGCCGCCGGCCTGCGGACGAAGGCGTGCGCTGGCCCGCCCCAACATGGCCGGCGCAAAGTCGGCGGCAAGCAGGGTCGCTTCGGGAAAACGCTCCGCCAGGCGCGGCAGGTCTGCACCCGTGCCGCAGCCCAGGTCGAGGATGCGGCGCGGTGCGATGCGAATGTAGTCGAGACGCTCGTCCATGCGCCGCGCGACCTCGCGCATGAGCACGTCGGCGCGGTCGCAGGTGGCTGCGGCACGCTCGAAACGCCGCCGCAAGAGGTCGCGGTCGAGTGCCAACTCGGCGGGCTTCGCGTCCGGCCCGGCAGCGGCCTGCGCGGGAGGGTCGGCGGGTGTGGCCATCGTCGCCGCGCTCAGACGCCGCGAGCGCAGGGGCGCGCGCGCAGCCGGGTGGCCTCGATCATGCGCCAGCGCGCGCGTGCGGCATCCGCCACGGCTGCGCCCGGATGCTCGAGCGTGGCTGAACTCATTGTCATTTCAGGCGTTCCGGGCTGTAATTACGAGGCCCGAATGTTCTTCCATGGACGGAAATGTTGTCAAATGCGCCGCGTCACCTGCATTCACTGTGGCTCAGGGTCGCCGACCTGCTCGCGCCGCAGGACTGCTTCGTCTGCGGCGCCGAGTCGGGCGGGGAGGCCGTCTGCGCCACCTGCGCCGACGACCTGCCTCGCCGACCCGATTCCGCCTGCCGGCGTTGCGGGCTGCCTGGACTCGGGGGAGGGCCTTGCCTGGCCTGTCAGCGCGATCCTCCGGCCTACGACGCCACCGTGGCGGTGTTCGAGTTCACCTTCCCGGTGGACGTCATGGTGCATGCGCTGAAGTATCGGCATCAGCTCGCGATGGCGCACTTCCTCGGGGCTGCGCTGGCGGCGCGCGGCATGGACTTCGGCCCCGACGCCGACTTGGTGCTGCCCATGCCGTTGCATCCGCACCGCCTCGCCGAACGCGGCTTCAACCAGGCGGTGGAATTGGCGCGACCGTTCGTGCGTGCGCGCGGGCTGCCGCTCGGGTTGGCGGTCGCGCGCAAGCTGCGTGACCTGCCGTCGCAGGCTGGCATGGACCGCGACGCGCGGCTGCTCAGCCCGCGCGGAGCTTTCGCGTGCGACGCGAGCCTCGACGGACGGCGCGTCATCGTCATCGACGACGTGATGACCACCGGCGCCACGCTCGACGCGCTTGCACGCTGCCTCAAGCAGCAGGGCGCGAGCTGGGTGGGCAATCTTGTCCTCGCGCGCACGCTGGCGCCCTACTGAATCGCCCTCGACAGCGGTAGACTCTCGCGCTTTCCGGCATGCGCGCGCCGAGCCGATGCCTCGCCGCGGGCGCCGACCGCCTTCACGCCCGGGCATAAGAAGCGCCTCCTCACGAGCTCATCGGAAGATGTTCGAAATCGTCCTCTACCAACCCGAGATTCCGCCCAACACGGGCAATATCATCCGGCTTGCGGCCAATACTGGGTCGCGCCTCCACCTCGTCGAGCCTCTCGGTTTCGATCTGTCCGACAAGCAGCTCGCGCGGGCGGGGCTGGACTACCACGATCTGACCTGCGTGACCGTGCATCCAGACTGGGGGCGATGCATGCAAGCGCTTGCCGGCCGCCGACTGTTTGCCCTCAGCACGCGCGGCCGTCGGCGCCACGATCATGTGGACTATCGGGCCGGCGACGCGCTCGTTTTCGGGCCGGAGAGCCGGGGCTTGCCCGACGAAGTGCTGCACGGTTTTCCCCTCGAGGCGCGCATCCGTATCCCGATGCGGCCGACCAACCGGAGCGTCAATCTGTCGAACGCGGTGGCGATCGTGGTTTACGAGGGGTGGCGCCAGCTCGGCTTCGCTGGCGCGAAGGACGTCTGAGCCCGGTCCGACCGGGCAGCGTCACTCTTCGCGCGGGTCGCGCGCGAGCAGGCGCTCGACCGCGCTGCGCGCGTTGAGACCGTGGTGAAGCAGTGCGTCGATGGCCTCGCACACCGGCATCTCGACCCCGTGTCGTTGTGCGAGGCGGACCACTTCGCGCGCGGTCGATACGCCCTCGGCGACATGACCGAGCTCGCTCAGGATATCGGCGAGGCTCTTGCCCTGGGCGAGCGCGAGGCCGACGCGGCGGTTGCGCGACAGGTCGCCGGTGCAGGTGAGGATGAGGTCGCCCATGCCGGCCAGCCCCATGAGGGTCTCGCTGCGGCCGGCGAGCGCACGCGCGAGGCGTGCGATCTCCGCCAGCCCGCGGGTGATCAGTGCGGCGCGGGCGTTGAGTCCGAAGCCCATGCCGTCGGAGACGCCGGCGGCGATCGCCATCACGTTCTTCACTGCGCCGCCTACCTCGCAGCCGACGAGGTCGGTATTCGCATAGATGCGCAGCAGGGGCTGGTGCAGCACGCCCACCCAGTGGTGCGCGAACGTGGCGTCGCGAGCCGCGAGCGTGACCGCTGCGGGCAGGCCGCGCGCGACCTCGGCGGCGAAGCTGGGGCCAGTGAGCACGCCGCATGGGGCGTCGGGGCCGAGTTCCTCGGTGATGATCTCGTGCGGCAGCAGGCCACTGCCCGCTTCAAAGCCCTTGCATGCCCACAGCAGCGGCGTGCCTGGGCGCAGCTGCCGGAGTTGGCGTGCGGTTTCGCGCAGCCCGGCGAGCGGCGTGACCACCAGGTGGAGGTCGGCCTGCTCGGCTGCGGTGCGGAAATCGGCCTGGATGCCCAGCGTGTCGTGCAGTCGCACGCCCGGCAGATAGCGGCGGTTCTCGCGCAGGTGGGCGATCTCCTCGAGATGAGGGCGGTCGCGTCCCCACAGGCTGACTTCGTGGGTATTGCAGAATGCCTGAGCGAGCGCTGTGCCCCAGGCGCCCGCGCCGAACACGGCGATGCGGCAGCGGATCACAGCCCCCAGACCTCGCTCGCGCGCACGTAGCCCTCGAGGCCCTGTGCATGACGCACGCGCGCCCAGCCGAGGGTGGGTGGTTCTGCGAGTTCGAGCACGACGCGGCGGGTCGCCTCGAAGGCGGGTGCTGCGGTTTCCCTGGGCTCGCGCCGAATGACGGCGCGCTCTGCGGTGACGAGGACGGTACGGCGGGTGCTGAGCGCCTGGCGCTCGACCCAGTTCAGCGCGCCCTCGGGGTCGCGTACCCTGACCCAGCCGTCTTGCGAGACGACGATCTCGACCGGGGTGCCAGGGAGCAGGCGGAACAGCTGACGCCCTTCGCTGGAGGGTGCGTCGCGCACGATCAGCGCGCTCCCGGCCGAGCGGTACTCGATCGCCTGCGCGGCAACAGGACCGGAGACCGCGCACAGCATGACGACGGCCAGGGCAAGTCGCCCCGGCGATGGTGTTGCGGTGACGCGGCGCTCGCGGTTCATCTGGCAGGGCTCACTGGATGGGTACTTCGCCCGCGGCCTGTTGTGCGGCCTGCTGGCGTTGGGCCTGGTAGAGCGACTCGAAATTGACCGGCGACAGCAGCACGGGTTGGAAGCCGGCGCGAGTGACGGCGTCGGATACCGCCTCGCGGGCATAGGGGAAGAGGATGTTCGGGCAGCCGATCATCATCACCGGCTCGAGGTCGCTCTCGGGCAGGTTGCGGATCTGGAAGATGCCAGCCTGGGCGACTTCGACCAGGAAGAGGTTGCGATCCTCGCCGATCTTGGCGCTGACCGTCACGGTGAGGGTGACCTCATAGACGCCGTCCTCGACGGCCTGACCGGACGTGCGCAGTTGCACGTTGATCTGCGGGGTCTCGCGCTCGAGGAAGACCTGCGGAGCGCCGGGCACTTCCAGCGACAGGTCCTTCACGTAGAGCTTTTCGATCGAGAAGACGGGTTGGGTGTTTTCAGCCATGAAGGGGCATCCGGTGAGGTTGAGGGCGGCCGCGGGGGAGTCGGTGCGGCGCGTCGTTTAAGCGGGGGTCAGGCGCGCTCGCCGCGCAGCAGCGGGTCGAGCTTGCCTGCGCGCTCGAGCGCGTAGAGGTCGTCGCAGCCGCCGACATGGTAGTCGCCAATGAAGATCTGTGGAACCGTCCTCCGTCCGCTCGCCTTCATCATCTCCTCCCGTCGGGCAGGCTCGAGGTCCACGCGAATCAGTTCCAGCCCGGTCACCCCTTTGTGCTGCAGCAGCTGTTCGGCACGGATGCAGTAAGGGCAGGTGGCCGTCGCGTACATGCGGACGTGAGGCTGCATGCTCATTTTCTCTTGCGGCTGACCGGCTGGCCGGCCTTCTGCCATTCCATCATGCCGCCGCGCAGGTTGTAGATGCGATTGAAGCCCGCCTTCCTGAGCTGGCTTGCAGCGCTGCCCGAGCGCGCGCCAGTCGCGCAGCACAGGATCACCGGGTGATCCTTCCACTTCTCCAACTCCTTGCCGCGACGCTCCATCTCGCCGGCAGGGATGTGGCGGGCGTTGGGAATGTGGCCTTGGGCATACTCGCCCTGCTCGCGGACGTCGATGACGATCGCGTCCTCGCGGTTAACGAGCATTGTCGCCTCGACCGGGGAAAGCTGGCTCTTGTCGCCACGGTTGCGAATCAGGTCGACCATGAGCCAGGCGCCCGAGACGGCGGCGAGTGCGGCCCAATACCAGTTCTGTTGCAGGAATTCCACTGAAAGGTGCTCCGTTTTGGGGTGGGGGTCAGCGCTCGTCCGGCTCGACGCCGCAGAAGACTTCACGCATGAGGACGATAAGCTGCAGCGTACGCTCGTCGCAGACGCGGTAGAAGACGCGATTGGCATCCTTGCGCGTCTGCAGCACACCCTTGTCGCGCAGGATCGCGAGGTGCTGCGAGATGTTGCTTTGCGAAGTGCCCACCGCCTCGACGATGTCCTGCACGCACTCCTCGCCGCTGCCGAGCACGCACAGGATCTTGAGGCGCAAGGGGTGCGCGATCGCCTTCAGCGCGCGCGCCGCGGTTTCGATGTGCTCATGTTTGTCGATGAGCGCGGAGATGTCGTCTTTGTTCACGATGGGGCCGGAATGGGCAAAGCGGTAGTATAAAATATTGCGTTGTCCCGATGCAGGGGATCGTGCCTTACGGTCCGCGCATCCGCCTTGTCCCCGCTGCGGAAAATCCATGTATCAGATCGCCCTTTCAATTCACGAACCGCCTCGCAGCGGCGCGTGTGCCACCCCGCGCATGGCGTGGCGGCCGGGCTGCGACAATTCTCCGTGCGTCTCCGGCTGTGGACGGGGCTGAGCCTTGAACGATTGCGGAGGGGTGGGCCGCGTGCTGCGCGTGCGCATTGTCTGGGCCTTGGTCGCCGCGATGACTGCGGGCTTTGGCGGGGGGCTCCCCGGCGCGGCGCAGGCGCAACCGGCGGGGGAGATCTCGGAGCGCCGTTCCGATCTCGATGAACTCAAGCAGCGCATTCGTGACCTCCAGAACGAGATGGCCCGCACGGAGGCCAGCCGCTCGAACGCGGTCAAGGCCCTGGCGGAGTCGGAGCGCGCGGTGTCTCGGGTGACGCGCGAACTCGCGCGAGTCGAGCGCGAACGCAAGGACGCCGAAAAGAAGCTCGCGGTCCTCGAGGCCGAGCAGCGCGAGACTGCCGCACGCATCGATGCCCGCCGCGGCGAGCTGGGGGAATGGCTGCGCAGGCACTACGTGCATGGTGCGGCCGACAGCATGGCGCCGCTGCTGTCGGCGCGCGATCCCAACCAGCTCGCCCGCGATGCGCACTACCTCGAACACCTCGGGCGTGCGCGCCTCACGCTGATCGAGGGCTTGCGCACCGATCTCGACCAGACGCGCCAGCGCGCGCAGGAGATCCATTCACGGCGCGACCGGCTCGCCTCGCTCGAGGACGAGCAGCGCGCACGGCGCGGCGAGCTGCAATCCGAGCAGGCGCGCCGCAAGCAGGCGCTGGCCGAGGTCTCGAGCCAGCTGCAGGCACAGAAGAAGGAGGTCGGCTCGCTGCAGCAGGACGAGCAGCGTCTGGCCAAGGTCATCGACACCCTCGTCAAGCGTGCCCGTGAGGCTGCCGCGCGCGAGGCCGCGCGTCAGCTCGCGGCCCAGCGGGAAGCCGAACGTCGTGCAGCCGAGGCGCTGGCCGCGCAGGCGCGTGCCGCCCGCGATGGGGCGGACAGGCGTCCCGCGAGCCCGCCGCCGCGTGCTGCCGAGCCGGTGGTGGGCGAGGTGCGCGATGCCGCCGGCCCGACGCCGACCGGGGTGCGTTTCAGCCAGCTGCGCGGCCAGCTGCGCTTTCCGGTACGGGGCGAACTCGTGGGTCGCTTCGGCGCTCCAAGGGCGGAAGGTGGCACGACATGGAAAGGTGTGTTCATCCGCGCCGGCGCAGGGTCCGACGTGCGCGCGGTCGCGGGAGGCGAGGTGGTCTTTTCCGACTGGCTCCGCGGCTATGGCAACCTGATCATCGTGGACCACGGGAGCGACTACCTGTCGATCTACGGCAACAACGATGCCCTCCTCAAGGAGGTCGGCGATCGGGTCGCGGGAGGCGACGCGATCGCCAACGTGGGGGCGGGCGGGGTCGGTAACGAATCGGGTTTATACTTCGAAATCCGTCATCAGGGGCAGCCGCTCGACCCGATGCAGTGGGTGCGGCTCAACTAGTCATGACGGCACGGCCGGCCATCGAAGCCGGCGCATCATTGGAGTTCTCATGCGCAGCAGCAAGCTGAAACAGTTCGGCCTCGTGATGACCGGCATGGTGGCCGGGGTCATGATCAGTCTCAATTTTTCTGCCAACGCCGATCGCAGCACGCAGGTGCCCTTGCCGGTCGAGGAGTTGCGCGCCTACGCCGACGTGTTCAATGCGATCAAGCAGGGGTACGTCGAGCCGGTCGAAGACAAGAAGCTGATCACCGACTCGATCAGCGGCATGCTGTCCGGCCTGGATCCCCACTCCGCCTACCTCGACGCCGAAGCCTTCAAGGACCTGCAGGTCGGTACCCAGGGCGAGTTCGGTGGTCTCGGCATCGAGGTCGGCATGGAGGATGGCTTCGTCAAGGTGATCTCGCCGATCGAGGATACCCCGGCGTTCCGCGCGGGCGTGCTGGCGGGCGACCTGATCGTCAAGCTCGACGACACCCCGGTGAAGGGCATGAGCCTCAACGATGCAGTCAAGCGCATGCGCGGCAAGCCGCGTACCGACATCACCCTCACCATCATGCGCAAGGGCGAGTCGCGTCCGATCGTGATCACGCTCACCCGGGAAGTGATCAAGGTGCAGAGCGTGAAGTCGAAGGTCATCGAGCCCGGTTATGCCTACCTGCGCATTGCCCAGTTCCAGGAGAACACCGCCGCGTCGGTGGTCGAGCATCTGAACAAGCTCAGCGCGGAGGGGCCGATGCAGGGCCTCGTGCTCGACCTGCGCAACGACCCGGGCGGGCTCCTCCACGGCGCGGTTGGCGTATCGGCGGCTTTTCTGCCTGCGGATACCCTGGTCGTGTCCACTGACGGCCGGACCGAGGACGCCAAGCGTGAGTATCGCGCCACGCCGTCCGATTACCTGCGCGGCACGCGCGACGA